>JAQGID010000131.1 GCA_028291405.1 Rhodospirillales bacterium
AGGCGCTCGCAGACGCCGCTGACAAGATCAGTCTCCGAAAGGCCCGCGAGGCCGGCCTCGACGACCCAGGATTTGAGACCTCCCATCGCCCTACTCCGCAGCGCGAGCCGGCTCCTCGGCGGCCAGAGGGCGGCGGCGCAGGATCGCGTCGGCGGCCTTCTCGGCGACCATGATCGTCGGCGCATTGGTATGGCCGCCCGGTACGGTCGGCATCACCGAGGCGTCGACAATCCGCAGCCCCTCGACGCCGTTGACACGCAGCTCCGCGTCGACGACGGCGGCAACGTCGGTTCCCATGCGGCAGGTGCCGACCGGATGGTACATCGTGCTCGCCGTCTCGCGGATATAGGCGTCGATCTCGGCGTCCGTCCGGATTGCGGCGCCGGGCAGCAGCTCGCTCGCGGTGAGGCCCTTGAGCGGCTCCGTCGCATAGACGTTGCGCGCCGCCTTGACCGCATCGCGCAGCGTCCGCAGATCCGTCGCGACGGAGAGATGGTTGTGGCGGATCACCGGCTTCGCCGCGGGGTCGGCGGAGCGCAGGCTCACCGTGCCGCGGCTCTCGGGATGCAGCATGATGGCGCGCGTCCCGAGATAACCGCCCCGCGGCTTGCGGATGCCGGGGAACCAGATATGGGCATCCGGCGCGACGCGGCCCATCAGCAGCTCGATGTCGGGACGGTCGAGCTCCTTCCGCGTCCGGATATACGAGATGCAACCGACCGGCAGCGTCGTCAGATGGCCTTTGGCGAAGAGCGCCCAGTTGAAGAACGCGAGGGTCAGCCGATCGGCACGCAGCTCGTTGTCGAAGGATTTCATCTGCTCGGTCGCATAGGCGATGCCGACATGGATGTGGTCCTGAAGATTGCTGCCGACGGCGGGCGACTCATGGACCACGGCGATGCCGTGGCGGCGCAGCTCGTCGGCCGGGCCGACACCGGAGAGCATGAGGAGCTGCGGCGAGTTGTAGGCGCCGCCGCTGAGGATCACCTCGCGATCGGCATGGGCGAAGCGGGGACGGCCGCGGACACGGAATTCGAGGCCGGTCGCGCGCCTGCCGGTAAAAAGCACGCGGCAGGCATGGGCGTCGGTGACGACGGCGAGGTTCGGCCGCGTCATCGCCGGCGCCAGGAAGACGCGCGATGTGCTGGCGCGGCGGCCGCGGCGGATTGTGTAGTCGGCGGGGCCGAAGCCCTCGGGCTGGGCGCCGTTCGAATCCGCGGTCACCGGATAGCCGGCGGCGCGGCCGGCGGCGATATAGGCCTGGTGCGCGTTGCTGCTGCGGTCGCCCTTCGCGACGGCGAGCGGGCCGCCGGCGCCGTGATACGCGCTGCTGCCGTCGCAATGGCCTTCCGACCGCTTGAAATACGGCAGCACGTCGGCGTAGCTCCAGCCGGCGAGGCCGAGCTGTCGCCAATGGTCGTAGTCGCTCGGATGGCCGCGCGAATAGACCATGCCGTTGATCGACGACGAGCCGCCGAGCACACGGCCGCGCGGCAGATAGATGCGGCGGTCGCCGAGATGCGGTTCGGCCTCGGTGTCGTAGCCCCAGTTGAACCGCATGTCGGTCATCAGGTCGCGGAATTTGAGCGGCAGCTTGAGCCAGACGTGGCGGTCCGCCTTGCCCGCCTCGAGCAGCAGTACATTGGTCGCCGGATCCTCGCTGAGGCGGTTGGCGAGGACGCAGCCGGCGGAGCCGGCACCGACGATGATGTAGTCGTAACGGTCATTGCTCGGCATTTCGCTCGTGATCCTTTCAGGGAACCGGGGACATGCCGCCGTCGACGTTGATCGACGCGCCGGTGACATAGGAGCCGGCGTCGGAGGCGAGGAACAGCGCGAGATTGGCGAATTCCTCGGGGTCGCCGACGCGGCCCAACGGGATCCCGGCGGCCATTTTCGCGAAATGCTCGTCGAGCGAAGTTCCAGCGCCGCTCGTCTTGTGGCGCTGGATGTGCTGGTCGGTGACGAAGAGCCCAACGAGGAGTGCGTTGACCAGCACGTTGAAGGGCGCCCCCTCGCCGGCCAGCACCTTGGTCAGGGCGAGGCCGGCGGCGCGCGAGACGGTGGTCGGCGCGCTGCCCGCCCGCGGCGCCTTGGCGCCGATGTTGAGGACGTTGATGATGCGGCCCCAGCGCCGCTCCCGCATCTGCGGGAAGGCCGCGCGGGCGAGGCGGATCGCGCCGAACAGCTTGAGGTCGAGGTCGGCCTGCCACATGGCGTCGGTGACCTCCTCGAACTTGCCGGCGCGCGAGGTGCCGGCGTTGTTGACGAGGATGTCGATCTTGCCGAGCCGGCGCATGACGTCGTCGTAGGCCGCCTGCAGTTGCCCGGCGTCGGCGACGTCACAGGCGACGGCGGCGACCTTGCCGGTCGAGACGGCGGCGATCGCCTGCCGCGCTTCCTCCAGAGCTTCCGCACCGCGCGCCAGGATCGCGACATCGGCACCGGCGGCGGCGAATTTGACGCCCATCGCCAGGCCGAGCCCCTTGCTGCCGCCGGTGATCAGCGCGGTCCTGCCGTCGAGTCTCAATTCCATCGCGTTCCGCCCCGACACTTCTCACTAGCCCAATCGGGAATAGTTTGCGCATCGTGGCGTTCATGCACAAGTGCTGCAGGCGGGACGATCCTGCCCGGGTGGCGGCGCTCGGGCGGGGTGTCGTGTTCGCAAGGGGTTTTCGAAACGGAATCGATGGTCGGAACCGTTTTCAGGATATTGCTGATCTGCCTGCTCGTCGGGCTGCTGATGGCGTTCTTCGGCATCACCCCGGCACATATCATCGACGACACGATCGCCACGGCGCAGCGCGCCTGGGGCCTGGTCGTGCATTTCGTGCTCTGGGCAGTGCCCTATATCCTGCTCGGCGGCTCGGTCGTACTGCCGATCGTCGCCATCGTCCTCATCCTGCGCTTCGTGCGGCGCTGACTCGCGGAGAACCGCCCGCCCGTGGTAGGGTGGCGGCAGATTCCAGGAGGACAGAATGCTCCAAAAGCTGCATCACGTGGCGTATCGCTGTACCGACGCCAAGGAAACGGTGGATTTCTACACTAAGGTGATCGGGCTCAAGTTCGCGCACGCCATCACCAACGACTATGTGCCGTCGATCAAGCAGTTCAGCCCGCATATCCACGTCTTCTTCGAGATGGCGGACGGCAGCTACATTGCATTCTTCGAGGTGCCGGTCTCCGAGGCGGCGCAGAAGGACCCGAACACGCCCGAATGGGTCCAGCATCTCGCGCTGGAGGTCGCCGACATGGATGCTCTCGCCGAGGGCAAGCGGCGGCTGGAGGCGCATGGCGTCGACGTCGTCGGGCCGATCGACCACGGCATGTGCCATTCGATCTATTTCTTCGATCCCTCCGGCCACCGCATGGAGATGGCGGCGCGCCACAGCGATCCCGCCGAGGAAGCCCATTGGGAAAGCGACGCCTACAAGCTTTTGGAGAGCTGGGAAAAGCGCAAGCGGGCGGAGAACTGGGTGCGCGGCAAGGAAGCCGTGCCGGCGTAGGACGGCAAGCCCGGCGATGACGATCGGCGCCCTGCCAGGACTGTGGCGCCGAACCGTCATCGAGCGGCCGGGGAGCCCCACCGGACCCGTCGACCGTTGTCCTCTGGCCGCAGAGACGGCGCTTCTTCGTCGACCTACGGCAAAGGCTAGATCACCCGAGCTTCGCGCAGATCCGCTGCCTGCGGCAGCAAGGCGTCGCCAAGGAGCTGATCTTCGGCGGCGATGCGAAGGCGCACGGCGTCGGCACGATGTCGGAGGTGCGCCGGAAGGAGCTGATGGATCAGATGGTCGAGGCCGGCATGGTCGGCAAATCGGTCGCCGTGAAGAACCTCTACACCGACGCCTTCCTGCCGCCGAAGTGACGCCGGCGAGGACGCAGGGCGGCGCTATCCCGTCGGCAGCGCCGCCATGCGTTTCTCGATCCATTCCTTCGTCGCGCCCGGCAGGCTCGCGATCTCGGCGCGCGCCTCATCCTTGGTCATGGTGACGCAGCCCACTATATCGGGCGACTCGCCGTCCGCGGGCTGGCAAGCGAACTCGAGGCGGATGCCGTTGGGATCGTAGAAATAGATGCCGACGAGGCCCGGCATCTGCGGAAGCGGGCCGACATAATCGATGCCGTGCGTCTTCAGCCGATCCTCGACCTCGCGGAAACACCGCGGCGAGACGACGAAGGCGCAGTGCTGCATCGCACCGATCGCGTTGCGGTTGCCCGCGGGCTGGGCGCCCTTGGGGATCTCGAAAAACGCCAGCAGGCTATCGTTGCCCATGTGGAAGAAATAGTGGCGAATCTCCTCGTAGGGCGGGTTGCCGCGATTGCCGGGGCCGACGCCAAGGCCGGGTGGTACCTTCATGACATGGACCAGCGGCATGCCGACGACATCGACGTAGAAATCGATCGTCGCCTTCATGTCGTCCGTGCAGAGCGCGAGGTGATGGACGCCGCGCAGGATCGAGTTGAGCAACGGCTGGCGCTTAGCTGGCATGATCGGTCCTCCCGGCGGCGCGCTGCTTGGATGACAGCGAGATGTAAAGATCCGGCAAATCGGCGCGCCGGGTCAAGGCGTCACTGGAATTGACGCGTGCGGCACGCCCGCCGGTGAAGGCAGTCAGAAGGATTCCCGAGAATCGCGCGCAGCCTGTATCTTGTCGGCCCGCTTTGCTCTCTGCTGCCGGGGGGCTTCGAGTGTACTCGAGCCGCCTGATTCAGCGATGGCCTCGGACGGAGCATGAAGTCCTATAACGAAAACGTGAACGGGCTTCGCGGCCTTTGCGCCTTTCTCATCTTCCTGCGCCACGTGTGGGGGATGGCTCGACTGGCAGGCTGGTGGGGCAATCCGAGCCCGCTGCTAAGCGAGTTCGACGTCGTGTTCGACTCGCTGCAGTTCGCCGTCGATATATTTTTCATGATCAGCGGATATCTGATCACCGGCGCATTGCAGCGCGCACCTTCGATCCATGCATTTGCAGTCGCCCGGATCTTGCGCATCTATCCGGTATTTACCGTCGCGCACCTCCTGATCTTCGTGGTCGGTCCACTGATGAGCTATAAGATCTTCATCGGAACCGACGTCTCCGGGTGGAGTTGGCTTTTCGTCACGAATTACCTCCTGCTGCCTGGGGTCTTCGACCTACCCCTTGCACAGCTCAATGCCTGGTCGCTGAGCTATGAAGCGGTATTTTACCTCTTCGCAGCCGCGGCATTTGTCCTTACCGAGCGTCTACGACCGGTGTTGGCGCGAAGCCTCATCATTCTTGTTGCAGCGTTCCTTTGCTGGCACTTTCCCCGCGCGGTTTTCTTCGTTGCGGGCGTGATGCTTCACTTTTTCGAGGCGCCAGCCTCTCGGTTGGGCCCTCTGCGCTGGATATCGCCGCTCCTCCTCTTAACCCTACTTTTCGCCTTGCTGCAAATCGGCGCGCTGAGCGGATCTTCCAGCATGTTTCGTATTGCCTGCGGCATTGGCTTTGTCGTCGGATCACTAGCATTCGCGAGCATCGCGCATGGCATCGGCCCGACCGCGCGCCTACTACGTGATCGGACCCTCCAATATCTCGGAGCCATCAGCTATAGCTTCTATCTGTGGCACGCCTTCGTGCTCGCCGGGTTGAGGCCGATCCTGAAATCGCTGCTGCCGGCTCTTCCACCGATCATGCTGATCCCGATCTTCGGAATCCTTGGATTGGCGGGGTCGCTGCTCGTTGCACATCTTAGCTATTCGCTCATCGAACAATCGGCGACGGGCTGGCTACGTCGACGACTACGAGGCCGGCCGGCTGTCCCGAGCACCGCATAAACAAAACGTCTACCCAATAAACCACAACTCTACTTTCCGGTGAGGAATCGGAGTCCCGGATAACGACCCAGCAAAAATTGCGGCGAGCAATTGCCGCTCCATGCTAAAGGCTCGGTAGGCCAGCCGGAGGGAACGTTCTTGCCCAATGACCAGGACACAATGGAAAAGGCCGACGCCTCGACCGTGGCCATGCGCGTGCGCAAGCTGATCTTCCTTTGCACGGAGGATTGGTATTTTTGGAGCCATCGCATGCCGATTGCTCGCGCGGCGCGGGATGCCGGATTCCAGGTCCTGGTGCTGACGCGAATTCAAGCTCACGGACCGCGCATCGAGGCGGAAGGCTTCGACGTGCGTCCACTGCCATGGAGACGGAAGGGCGACGGGCTGAAGGGGGCCCTCCGGTCGCTCTATGCCATTTATTCAATCTATCGCGCCGAACGGCCGCAACTCGTCCACCACATTGCGCTCAAGGCGATCGTATTCGGAACCGTCGCCGCCTTCTTCGCTCGCGTACCCCGCCAGATCAATGCAATCGCCGGCTTGGGTTTTCTCTTCGTTGCACCATCGCTGCGGGCTACGCTGCAGAAGTCGATCTTGTTGATGACGATGAGAGTATTCGCACGGCGGCGCGGCAGCATCATCCTGACGCAAAACCCCGAAGATGCGGAGGAGCTCATCGACCGGCGTGCGGCGCGGCCGGAACAAGTGAGGGTGATCCGGGGCTCCGGCGTCGACACCTCTCGCTTCCGCCCGTCGCCGGAGCCGCAAGGGTCGATCGTCGTCG
>JAQGID010000154.1 GCA_028291405.1 Rhodospirillales bacterium
GGCACGAAGATTGCCAGTGGCCTTGTAGATAATTGAGGCCTTCGTTCGGCGCAGAGAATGCGTGCCATATTCTTCACGCCGCAAACCGGTACCGGTCACCCACTCGTCGACCAAGCGCGCATATTGCCGGGTACTGATGTGGTCCGCATGGTCGATGCGGCTCGGAAACGCGTAATCTTCGAGCGTGCCGCCGCGCCGCTCCAGCCAAGCCAGCAGGCTCGCGCGTGCATCGTCCATCAGCTCGAACTGGACCGGGCGACCAGTCTTCTGCTGAACGACAATCGCGCGGCTCCGGATGTGTCCGCCGCTGACCAAATCGCCGATCTTGACCTTCACGATGTCACAGCCGCGCAGCTTGCTGTCGATCGCGAGGTCGAACAGCGCTCTATCGCGAAGTCGTCGATGCTGATCGAGGAAGAAGCGGATTGCCCAGACTTGGCGAGGCTTGAGCGCCCGCTTAGCGCCAACCTTACGCCCCGCATTCCAGGCGCGGCGTTCTCGCGCGGCGGGGTCGAACTCTGACATTCCCATGGCTATTCTCCTTTGGCCTCAATGGCCGACGGAGAAACGTGGCGAAGCCTGCGGTCACGGGCCGAGAGCGGAACGTCGGCTCCGGAGGGACCGGAGCTCTAAACCTACCATACGCTTCCGATGACCGTTCGGCCGCTACCGACCCGTCTCAGCTACCCGCGCTCAATCTGCGAGTCTCAACAGCGGTCCTTTAGTCGGCCGAACTTTGTGCGATCTGGCAAGTTCTGTTCGCGCGTCGTAACCGGCCCGCCGACAATCGCGGATAGTTCGCCGTGAAGAGACCCCAATCCACCTGCCAATAATAAAGGATCATTGTTAAAGCCCAATCACGCTGCCGATGACTCCTGGATCTTTTCCGCGATCGAGCGTCTGTCGCTTGGCCTTAGTTTCGCTGTGAATTCGGTCGACCCGAATGATCCGCCTCGGGCCGCTTTGGCGAGTTCGAGAAAGTTGCCGCTTCGCTCCCTGTCCAGGACGAAAAAGCGGCCCGCGAGCTGATCGAACCCGACATCGCTGGTGCTGACATTTGCCATGGCAGCAAAGGCCAGGCGGCCCTTCTTGATCACCTCGTCGCACATCGCTTCGATGACATCGGCGACGGCCCGAGGCACCGGGCCGATCTCGCCTCGACGGAACGGTGCAAGGGGCGGCTGCGGGGTCACTAAAGCAGCCGGAAAGTCGGCGCTGTAGTAGACACGGACCCGTCGCAACGGAATGCCGAGACGCGCTGCCACCAAGCCCGCGAAGTACCCGGAAAACCATCCCCTCCCGTAACTTTTCATGCCGAGCACGATCGTCACCGTGTCGCCGGCTTTGAAGCGGATCGCCCATTTCCGGCCGTTCGGAAGCATCGGGCACAGGTTGACGGCCTCGATATCGAGAGCGTGGACCATTTTGCTTTTAATAGGCCTGGTCGTGCTGGTGCTGGCGACGTCATTCTGCTCAATGCCGTCGTTATTCCCAAGGCACGGTTCGGTGGCGATGATGTCCATGGTGAAATCCTCCTCGATGAGGCCGCCTTGGCCGCGTCACGTCGTCATTGCCATGGAGCCCGAGCAGCGGAACTCCGGTTCTTGCGTCGAAATCCGATATGCAGTCCGTCCGCGGCCCTTTCATCGGCCCGAACGGATGCCTTGACTGGTCCAGGCGTAGTAGCCGACTACGAATATGAATATCCCGACCGCGAGCGCCGGGTGGACGAACCAGCCAAGCGTCGCCGCCGCGATGTAGAGCAGGATGCCGATGGCCGGTCGCAGCACCTGCGACGCGAAGGTGGTCGGCGGCAGATGCGGCTTCACGAGCTCGGGATGGCGGTACAGATGTGGGAAGACGGGCAGCCACGCCGCCTACATCAGGCCGGCGATCGTGGCGTAGAGCGCCACGGCCGCCTTCTGATCCATGAGGTCGCCGTCGCGGAATGCACCCGCGAGCACGCCGGTTGGAAACGGGATCAGAGCCGCGGTGCCGATGATGCCGAGATTGATCCAGTTGAGGGCTAGGTCCACCTTGCAAAGACGCTCGAACATGTAGTGATGGTTGAGCCAGATGACCCCGACGTAGATGAACGCAACCGCATATGCCAGGTAAGACGACCACTCCATCAGGAGGTCTTGCCCCAACCTTCCCGCCACGGCGCTTGGCCGATGGATCTCCAGGACGAGAAGCGTAATGATGATCGAGAAGGCCGCATCGCTGAGGCCTTCCGAGCGGCGTGTGTCGGACAGGCCGAGGCCGCGCTCTTTCTCGAAGACTTGTGCCGTCGTCTCGTCCGTCGCCCTTACCGGCTAAGCTGGCGGCGCCGACGATCTACCCCGGAAATCCCTGAACCAACGGCCGACGGCGGCCTTGTTTTGCTCTCGCCCCGACATCGGGAACCTCTCTCTCTGCCATCTGAAAAGGCATTGCGGCGTAGGGAGCGCGCTAGCCGAGTGCAGAGCATAGGCAGCCGATGTCGAGAAGAACTCCGGCCCTTGCCCTGAAATCAAAAGCTTGGGCGGCCTTTACAGCGATGCGACGCGTTTGCGGGAGGGCCGCCGCCGCACCTAGCAACCTGGACGGCGGGTGGGGCTCGCGTCTCGTTCGTCATAGGCGCTAGCGTGTATCGATGGCCGATAGCCGGCCCGCAGCGCTGCGACGGTGGATGGCGGAGTGATGAGGCGGGCGCCATCGAGGGGCGCCGCGGCGGCGCCATAGCCGCGAAGCGACCAGGGACGGGCCAGACCTGTCAGGATCAGGCGGAGCGCCATCCTGAAGGATCATGGCGCCGTTAGGCAAATCCGCTGCCGACGATGTCAAATCATGCAGGCGCTTGCGGCTGCCGTCTAAGCGTTCCGTGTGCAACACCCGGTCGATGTCGGGTGCTTTCGGCGTCATCACGTGGCCGTTGATCGGAAAGCCAGCCTGGAACGCCTCGGCGGCCTCACGTCGGCAGAGGAAGCAGGGTCGATGGCCGGCGGCCAGGCCTGTCGCCTCATCCAGGAAGAACAGCTCAGTCCAACTGCCGGGCCCCATGATGGTACGGCGGACGTCACGCCAATGGAGAGTGCAGATCAGCCAGATCCGACTGGCCCAGCGACGTTTGAGCAGCGTGCGAGTCTGCGCATCGTGGAGGATGCCCCGATTGCCCGTGAAGAGCCCTCGCTCGGGCGCCTCAACGATATCGCCCATGGGAGTGACGCGATTCTGGAGCGGCATGGCTTCACGACCGCGGCAGGAGCGCCGCAGGGCGACGGTCTCGTAAATTCAAAGAGCCCGTCTGAATGTGAAGTTGAAGCGGTAACCGCCAGTCGACGGGTGCTCGCCCTCGGCCAAGAAATGGACTCCGTGGAATGTCAGGCGATCCGGGCCGCCCCAGACCATCACGTCGCCATGGATCAGTGGAATGCGCCGAACCTTGCCGGCGCGTCTCTTGGCGCCCCAGAGGAAGATAGCCGGCAAGCCCAGCGACACCGACACGATCGGCTGACCGAGATCACGTTCGTTACGGTCCTGGTGAAGCGACAGACGTGCCCCCGGCGTATAGCGGTTAACCAGACAGGCGTCGGGACGGAAGCCGCTGAAGCCGGCCGCCTCGGCGGCTTCGGCGGCTAGGTCTGCAAACGCGTAGGGCATCGCCGGCCATGACCGGCCGGTCGCCGGATCGATCGCGTCATAACGGTAGCCGGTGCGATCGGTGACCCAGCCGACCTGCCCGCAGTTGGTCAGTGCCACCGACATCTCCCAGCCTCCCGGCGTGACCATGTGGCGGAAGGGCGAAACCACGGCGATGGCGTCGATGGCAGCGACGAGCTCGGGGGCGCATTCGCGCGCGAATCCGCGCAGAAGGACGGCTCGTGCGCCCAGGACGACGCGGCGGACGCCGTCCTGGTCTTGAGCTAGTGCGAGCGGAATGAACTCAGGTGGCATCGTGGAAAATCACGCCGACGGTATGCCGCTTGCCCGAACAGAGCTTGCTAACGCCGTGGTTCAGCTTCGCCTGATAGTCGCCGCGCACCCCCTTCATCGGGCGACTATTGACCGCGAAGACGGCCGCATCGCCCTTCCCGAGCGGGAGAACCATGGCGCGGGTCTGCATACGGGGGCGCTGCTCCGTCATCACAAACTCGCCGCCTGCGAAGTCCTCGCCTGGTTGATCCAGCAGGATTGCGATCTGCATCGGGAAGACATGCTCTCCGTAAAGATCGCGATGGAGGCAGTTATAATCCTCCGGAGCGTATTCGAGGAGCAGCGAGGTAGGACGGAGCTGACCAGCCTGATGGCAGCGATCGAGGAACGCGGCGTGGTCATGCGGGAAGCGCACCTCCTTGCCCATGCGTTTGTGCCACTGGTTGGCAATCGGCACGAGGTGAGGATAGGCCGCCGTCCGCAACGCCTGGATCAGGGGCGGCAGTGGGTAGCTGAAGTACTTGTACTCGCCGCGGCCGAAGCCATGCCGAGCCATGATGATATGGCTGCGGAAGCCTTCCTCCTGACGGTAAAGACCCACGATGGAGTCCGCCTCGGCGTGAGTCAGGAGCGTCGGCACGACGGCCCAACCCTGTGCGTCGAGATCGGCATGGACCTTCGTCCAGTCCACTGCGTCCACCCGAGTCCAAATCGCCGCTGAGTTCGCGGCCCACCCGCTCTCGGAGGGCGTACTGGTGCCGTTGGTTTTCGCCTTGCACGGATTGGCAGACATTACGCCACTCCTTCCATGTTGATCAGGCGGCGCTTGCGCTGCACGCCCCAGCGATAGCCGGAGATCGAACCGTCGGACTTCACGACGCGGTGGCAGGGCACGGCGATCGCGATGCGGTTCGCTGCACAAGCCGCACCGACTTCCTGGGCCGTCGCCCTTATCGGCAGGTCCCGTGCGATCGTGCCGTAAGTACGCGTCTCGCCAGAAGGGATCGCCTGCAGCGCCTTCCAAACGGCCACCTCCAATGGCGAGCCGCGCAGATCGAGCGTCAGGTCGGTCCCGAGCTGCGGGGCGTCGACCAGAGCGGCGGCCTTGGCGACGGTCAGCGTCGAGCCTGTCTGGTCGAGAACCAATTCGGCTTCGGGCAGGGCGTCCTTCAGATCGCGCAACAGCTTTGCGCGATCATCGCCGATGAAGAGAGCGACGACGCCATGGGTGCTTTCGGCGACCACGAAGGTTCCGAGAGCAGTATCGCCATAGCCGAAACGTAAGGTCTCCGGCTCGTCGGCGTCGAGGGTTTGCGTAGTCATAAGAGCCTCCATTTTGTGTCCGGCCCCAAAGGTCGCCTTTTGTGCCCACATCGGCACTCCGGCCCTTGCTTTCAAATCAGTTCTTTTAAGGTCCTCTTGCTCGACCGATGTTGCCGAGGCTGGAGTTGCGCCTCGTGACTGGCGAGCTTTTCCACCTCGGCGAAGTGACGCTGACGGAGTGTCGCTTGGCGGTCCTGACGAACTTTTCCGGCGGCTACCGTCATTCCCGCCAGCCAAGAGAATTCGGCAATGGTAGCCGCCGTTCTGACGAACGGCGGCTACCTGCGATCAAGCGGTGCGGAGCAGCCCGAGTTGAGTCAGGGCTGTGACCCCGTCATCGAGACCAACCTCCTCGATGATTTTGCCGTCGTTGAGCTTGAGGACGGTGACGCCGGTGAAGTGCATCTTCCGACCGGTGTTGGCAGGCAGGGCGCCAGCGAGGAAGTCCTTGAACGCCGGACCGGTGTGGGTGCCGCCGCCCTCCCACTGGCCGACGACGTAGTCGCCCTCGGCGATGAGATTAGCCGTGCCCCAGAAGTTCAGGTTGGGGAATGCGGCACGGAAATCGGTCATGAAGGCCTTGATGTCCTCGCGACCCTTCCGCGGCTCATGCAGAGAGTATTTCAGCTGCATTGCGGGGGCAGCGATCTCGTCGACCACACCAAGATTGCAGGTCTCGCCCCAGAATTCGGTGAACCAGCGGCCGACAATGGCTTTGTTATCATCTTGTAAGCTCATGGGATTGCCTCTCGATTGTTGCTTTGAGAGTCATCGGCTGAACCCGATGGCCTCAATGTTTGTGTAGCTTTCCCACGGTGCGCATGAACTCCGGTTCTTGCTCTCATATCGGATCTCGGAGCCGCCTTATTGCCACTACACGCGCCCCTCTGCGGAGCTGGCTAACGCCATAAAGCCTAGTGCCAACCGTGCTTGTGCCGTCGTCGGTTGGAGGGAATGAGCACGAACCGCCCGATCCCCCAAGAGAAGATCGGAGGCTGCCCGCAATCCCGCAGGGATTCGGGCCGGTCACCGGGATTGGCCTCGGTACCCGCCGCTGCTTCTCGGATTTGAGAGCAAGGAGTGGAGTGTGGAACGTCGGCGGCAGCCGCACAATTGCTCAAGCTGCTGTATGATAAAAGACAGATGAACATGATTTCGACCTGCGCGGAGCCACGGAAATCGACACCGCCATCGGTGGCGGACGATCCGCGCTGGGCGCGGATCGTCGCCCGCGACAATACGGCGGACGGCCATTTGTGGTATTCGGTTTCCACCACGGGCATTTATTGTCGGCCGTCATGCCCGTCGCGCATCGCCAATCCCAGAAATGTCCAGCTCCATGACAGCTTGGAGAGCGCAAAGGCTACCGGTTTCCGCCCGTGCAAACGGTGCAATCCCGACGGCCTGTCGATCGACGCCGAGAATGCCGCGCTCGTCGCGAAGGCGTGCCGACTAATAGAGGGGAGCGAAGAGGAGCCGTCGCTGGAGAAGCTCGCGGACGCGGTTGGCCGCAGCCCCAGCTATTTCCACCGCATGTTCCGGGCCGCTACCGGTGTCACCCCCAAAGACTATGCTGCCGCCCATCGCGCGACTAAGGTGCGGCATGGGCTGTCGTCGCACGGCACCATCACCGAAGCAATCTACGACGCGGGCTTCAATTCCAGCGGGCGCTTCTACGAGAAGTCGACTGACATGCTCGGCATGACGCCCTCCCGGTACCGCGCGGGCGGGGCGAACGAGGAGATCAAGTTCGCGGTCGGCCAGACCTCCCTGGGCGCCATACTGGTCGCGTCGACGAATAAAGGTGTCGCTGCCATCCTTCTCGGAGATGATCCAGATGAGCTCGTGCGCGACCTTCAAGACCGCTTTCCGAACGCGCATCTCATCGGTGCCGACCACGAATACGAGAGCCTGGTGGCGCAGATCGTCGGGTTCGTAGAGGCGCCGCGGATTGGCCTGAATCTTCCCCTTGATGTTCGCGGCACTGCCTTCCAGGAACGCGTGTGGAAGGCGCTCCAGGAAGTCCCCGACGGTGCGACTGTGTCCTATGCTGAAATTGCGCTGCGAATCGGCGCGCCAAGGTCCCTCCGGGCCGTGGCAGGCGCGTGCGCCGCGAACAAACTCGCCGTCGCTATTCCCTGCCATCGTGTGGTTCGCAACGACGGCTCGCTCTCTGGTTATGCTTGGGGCGTCGACCGCAAGCGCGCTTTGATCGATCGCGAGGCCTCACAAAGCGCATGATCCACAGTCGCGGTCGCAGACGAACGAAATTACAGGCTCATTAAGATGGATGCATCGCCCGAAGCGTCTTGAGCTCGGCGTCAGGGTCCTCGATTTGACGCCAATGCGGACTCGTTTTGCCCCGATTTGTTGAAGAAGTCGGTTTGTGGGAACTCCGCCTTTTTCAACCAAATCCGCCCATTGCCAAACGTCCGGTCACCTAGTTACGTAAACGAAGCAGTCATTCCGCTCTCCACCATCCGGCCGACAAGGGGTCCGGGATGCCTTGTCCGCTTTCGGGAAGTCGACGGCGGTGCGCCATTGACCGATTTGGCGCAAAATGAGCCGGAAACGGACATTCTGCTTCCGGGTGCTCCGGAGCGGGAAAGAAGAGACTCAGCTACGTCTAAGGCATTCTTGTTCAGGCCAGACGTGGGCCGCTTGGCGCACCTCCGCAAGCCGGCGGCGTCCAAGAATACGGGCCGGAGCCCGTGCGTGATGCTCGCGCTCGGCCGCTGAACTGATCAGCACATCAGCCGATCAACGCTTCGATTTCCTTGATTTCGATGAGGTTGGACACTTCGGAATGCAGGTCAACCACCTGGCCCGATGCCGAGATCGAGATCACGAGGGCGTAGCGGCACTTGTCCTTTACGCGCCGTTGTCCGACGTGTGACTTCCACCAGCCGCCCACCGGATAGATCGCGATTGAGTCATGCCCGGCCAGGTCGATCGCGTAGCCCCGCCACAGGTCGCAGTGGAGCGAGCCGGCCTGGATCGCCTTCGGGCCGAGCAGCCAACAGTCCGTCTCGTTTTCGGCAGCCGAGCCGTCCTTCGCCTGTGCGGCGTTCACGCGGGCGCGGAACGCTGCCTCGGTCTCGTTCCGCTTCTTCATCGCGAACCGCAGGCCGAAGGAGCGGTAGGTGTCCGGCCGCGTCGCGGCCTTGCCCGTCAGGTTGGGCTCGATGAAATAGGACAACGTCACCTTCATGGTGACGATCTCGTTCTCGAGCTGCTCAAGCGCCGCTTTCGGCCAGGGCAGGTCGTAGAAGTGCATTTCGTTGAAAACGCCCGTCCGACCGTCCGCGCCAACGGCGAAGGGCTGGATTTCAGTCTCGGCGATGAGGGTGACGTCATTGCGAGCGGAAAGGATAGCCCGGTCGATGTCCGGCACGCCATAGCCCATCTCGCGTATTATCTGCTGCTTCTCGCCCTTGGAGCCGGTCTTCCAGTGCGCACCGCGGCCGATGAGCTGCTTGCGGATGGGCTGCGGCCAGGAGGCCGAGTCCACTGTCAGCGCCCGATGCGTTTCGGGCCACAGGTCCGGCAAGGCCCCCTGTAGCCTGCCTAAGAAGTTGCCCGCAACCCCGGCCGCGGCGCTCGTTGCCCAGAACGGTACCAGCGGCTCGATCCCAACCTCCGAACCCGGCGCGAGCAATGACACCGTCTCGTGCCAGGCACAGAAGCCGGTCGCGTCAAACAGCATGTTGCCCGCCTCGAAGAGAACTTCCGGTTTGATCGGCGTGAGATCATCGGGAAGCGATCGTGAACCGCGGCTAAAGGGGCTGCGGTGGTTGGCTGGCACGACCGGCTCCAACGCCGGGGGCGGCGCCGGTGCGTGTTCCTTACGCGTGAAACCCCCGATCGACAGCGCGTTCCAGCTCTGCGACGGATCCTCGAGCGGCTGCGACGGCACTACCTCTGCCATCATGCCAGCGGTGACGTTGCCCGTCGCTACCACCACCAGCCGCTTGGGCGCTTCGGAGGCGGGCACGCCATCGGCCGCGTCGCCGGGCATCGCCCCGGCCGCAATCTGGTCCAGCGCGCCGCTCCAGCTCGAGGGGCGGCTCGGCGGAAAATCGGCCGCCGAGGTCGCGAGGCAAAAGCTCCGCAAGGCGCCGGGCCGTTCGGCTTCGACGAGCGCGACGCACCCTTGCGTCACCACGCCGTAGCTCGGCGGCTTCGTCGGCGGGAAGCCGTGCGGTGGCAGGAGCTTCATAGACTCCGCACCGTGCGTCAGCTGGATGGGCTGCGCGCCGTTCATGTGCGGCTCGAGGTCGCCGTAGAGCACGAGGCCCGCGATCGCGGTACCGTGCCCGCCGTGCGGGGCGTGGTCGTCCGTGCCCCAGGCCGCATCATAGGCCCACGCTCCTTTGAGGCCCGGCGCCACGAGCGGGTGGTCGGCCGCGACGCCGGTGTCGAGCGCGCACACGACGTTCGCGTCCTCGGGGACGGGCGTCACCCGCTCGGCGAACTCGGCCACCCAGTCCTGCTGCCCGAGACCGCCTGCACCTCGCTCGAGAAAGGGCTCGATCGAGCCGGTGGCCTGACGGACTTCGGTGATCGCGCCCGGCACGCGCTCCGCGAACGCCGCCAAGCCTGCCGCCGCAGCGTGGACGAACACAACCGTCGTGTCCGGAAAGAGAAGGCGATCGGCGTGGACGTCGAGGTTGGCCCCGCGCGCGAGCACCGCAACCCGTTCGGCCCGGTTGGCTCCGCCCTGGACCCAGAGCTCCCACCAGACGATGTCCGGCGCGGTGAAGTCGACCTTCCCGACAAACAGCGAGCGAACCGGCGCGGCGGCGATGGTCTCGAGCACCTCGAACCGGTCGACGCCCGGCCGCCGGGCATTGCCCGGATCCCGGCCATAATCCGCGATCCGAGCTCGCAGGAAGCCAAGTGCATCGTCGGGGACGAACAACAGCGCGCTTTCCGTCCGATCGTCCCGCCGCTCGGTGCGCAGCACCACGATGTCTTGGACCGGGAACTCCAGCGCCGCCGGAACCTTCGCAGCCTTGCTGCGCGAGCCCTCGGCCGGCGGAAGCGTCGAGACCTCGAGAACCGTGCCTGCCTTCAAACCCTCGATCCTCAAGCGCGGATCGGCGGCCGGCGCCGGAAGATCGCCTAGCGCTTTGGTTAGCTGACCGAGGAGCGCGTCCGCGTGCGCGGTATAATCCTCGCGCAAGGGCTTACGCTGCTGTGCGCGCGACGGGAAGCCGTATTCGGCGGCTGCCCGGAAAGCGTTGATGGAAAGGTGCGGGCGATCCCGCGCACCGTAATCTTCAGGCTCCGCCATACAACTCTGACCCTAAGCAAGTTTGTCCCATGCGTCCGGCCGGCAAAGCCTCCCTAACGGCCGATCTGGCGGCGGAACTTACCCTTCAGGGTCTGGCGGTTCTGAAGCGCTTGTCTGAGCGCGTCCGGTGAGATTTTGGCCGCGCCCTCGAGGATGGCGTCCTTGACAACCGCGTCGGCCGCCCGCCCGAGCTCAGCCTGGCTCAAGCCGTCGAGCGCCGGCCCAATCGACTCCCAGGACCGGGCGGCGAGCTTGAACTTGCCGAGGCGCCGCTCGATGATCCCGAGGGCCGCCGCAGGGTCGGGCAACCCGTATTCGATCACCTCATCGAACCGACGCGCGAGCGCCTCGTCGAGGATTTCGACGTGGTTAGTCGCCGCCAGCACCAAACTGTCTGTGCTATTCGGCTCTTCCATGAAGGCGAGCACCGAATTGAGCACGCGACGGATTTCGCCCACGTCGTTGGGGTCGCCCCGACGGGCGCCGATCGCGTCGAACTCGTCAAGGAGGTAGACGCCCCGCGTCTGCGCGACCTGGTCGAACAAGAGGCGCAGCTTGCCTGCTGTCTCACCGAAGAAGCGGCTGAACAGTGCTTCCAGCCTGACGGTGAACAGCGGCAAGTGAAGCTCGCCGGCGAGCGCCGAGGCCGTCATCGTCTTGCCCGTGCCGGGCGGCCCAACGAGCAGCATGTGAGTGGTCGGAGTCTGACCGTGGTCCCGGAGTGCTGCGCGTTCCTGCTGCTGCCGCACGAGACGCGCCAGCCGCCCACGGACGTCGTCCGACAGCACCATACTGGCGAGGGTGCCCTTCGGGTAAGCGCTCTCGACCAAGCCCTGCAGCTCGCCGCGCGGTCGGGCGAGCGGGACCAGCGTCTGGCCGCCGGCGGGCCGGCCGGTCCGCTGCTGGTCGCGCGCCTTCTGGACCAGACGCTTCAGTTTATCCGCGTCCTCAGTCCGGCCCTGGCGCGCCTCCTGGGCGGCCACCTGGAGGGCAATTGAGAGGAACTGCTCCTCGTCGCCCTCAACGTGCGAGTTCAGGAGTGCGAGCAGATGCTTCGTCGACATTCGCGCCTCCTTTCCTTCGCTCCGCCGCGGTTCGGCCAAAGATCCTCCCCAGCGCCTAGTGTGAGGTTCAGGCGAACAAAACACTAACCGAACGGCCTTGGATCTGCCACGGTTTCCTGTGTTGGCCACAGGTCGACCCGACGGCGGCGAACGGCGGCTCGGCCACATCCCGACCGTTATTTAGATCCACGTCGGATTTAAGCACGGGTGGCCGTTCGTGCGGAACGGGAAGTCGCGGAAGATTTCGGTGGAGGGCCGGGTGATGGTCAACGACCCTGATTCGGCCGTGCGCGCGGCGATCGATGGGCTGGGGATTGCGTACCTGATCGAAGCTCTGGCCGAACCATTCCTGCGCTCAGGACAGCTGGTCCGCGCGTTGGAGGACTGGTCGCCGTCCTTCGAAGGACTCTTTCTGTATTATCCAGGCCGTAGGCAGGTTCCGGGCGCTCTGCGTGCTCTCATCGATATGATTCGGGCGGCACACAGCCCGGCTCGGATTGGGAAATCGGTCGAGAACCCCTTTACAGCGATGTAATATCCGCGACAGTCGAATACGACCGCCATCCAGGTTCAGTCGAGGCGTATCGAGGGACGCACGCGTGCGTGGCGCGGTCAACCACACAGATCAAGTGCGGGCCTACGTTGGTGAACGATGGCGCCACGCCGCTCTACCGGGCCAGCAAATACGACTGTGACGGCTTTCAACGGCGCGCCGTGAATGTCGGCTGTGGCACATCTCGGAAGATCCGCTCCGCTTGTCGTGAGTCCGTTTCGGGGTCGCGAGCGGCCCTATCTCGAACGTCGTCCGACTACCACATATGAACTATGGCGGACCTTCAGCTGCCGATGCGGGCAGCGTGACGCCGCATGACATCGCTGAGAATGAGTTCTGTCGGGCGCCGGGGCGCGGTCTACCCCATCCCTTCCTGGTCGGAGAACGAAAATCCTGGGTTTGAACGCTACCGCACCCCGCCGGTATTCTCGACGGGACCAACGAGCTTGGCGAAGCGCGCACGCAGATCGGCGAGGTGCTTGGCGTTGGTGAGGAACTCCCGGTAGCTGTTGACGACCTTGTAGGTAAGGATCGGCTTCATGCCGCCATTCGGCGTCACGTCGGAGCGCGCCGGCCAAGTGCCAGGATCCAGCGATCCCTGCACCTCCTTCGACAGATACCAGCTAATGAAGAGCTTGGCGGCATTGGGGTGCGGCGCGCCCTTAAAGACGGCGCCGGTCAACGCCCAGATCGGCAGCGGATCGCTCGTCGAGAAGGCAATTTCTTGTGGCTTACCGGCCTTCTTCTCGCCGAGGCTGATGCTGGCGATGGTGTCCAACGACACCAGCGTGTCGCCCGCGGAGATGCTGCGCGCGACCCCGAGATGGCCCTGGATGAACTTGGGCTGATTGGCGATGTACTGATCCCAGTATTTCCAGCCGTATTTCCGGGTAATGCTGTCGAAATCATAGAGCGTCGCGTCGTCGTCCTGCGGATAGGCGGCGACGACCTTTCCGCGGAATTCCGGCTTCAGAAAATCAGGCGCCGATCGCGGCACCTTGCGGACGAGCTGGGTATTGTAAGCATAGGGGTGAGCATTAACGGAGATGCCGACGTAGCCTCCATTCTTGTCCTTCCAGTGACCATCGATCTTGTCGAATCCCTCGGGCTTGAAACGCAGAAGGGCGCTATCCTTGTTCCAGCGCACGAAGTCCTGGACTGTCTGGAGGAAGGCGGCGTCAACCGCGAGGCTCTTTGCCTTGATCTGGTCGTCGATCTTCCGATCGAGCACGTTGCTGAAGCCGCCCTCGATCGACACGTTGATACCCGGAAACTTCTCCTTGAACCGGGCGGCGGCCGCTTCCCAAGGCGCCGTCGGGCCTCCGGCATAGAACACGAGCATACCTTCGCCCTTTGCCTTCGTGTAAATTTCATCAAGCGTCTCGGCATGAGTTGCCGACGACGCCACGATGGCAAGTATGATGGCCGGCACGGTGTGCTTCGTCGCCATGATAGTCCTCCCCAGACTATCGGTTACGTTACATGGGCCACGGAACCATGTCACGGGGCGACGCGCGTGCGACCGAAGGGCCGAGCCGAAGTCGGACAGCAAGAGCAACACAATGAAGCCAAAGGAACCGCGCCAACGGGCAATAAAAGTACTTGAGAAGGCGGCCGCAGACTGTCCAGAGCCGGAGAGCATGGACCTTGTTGTGACCGCTCAACAGCTGCTTGTCGCCGCCGACGATGTAGAGGAGGCGCGGCGTCCGGCGAGGGGGCGCGGGACCAACGCCCCTTTTGCAACACTATCGGTCAGAAACCGACATTTCACGGCTACAGATGTAAACGAACGACGGCTTTCGGGGGATCGTCCCGTGCCCGATGGATAACCGAGATGGGCGCGGACCGGCCGCAGGTTTCAAATCAGCGGCTCACAACACCCGATTTTTGCGATTGGTCGAGAGGCCTATTCCGAGGCTGGCGGCGTAACGTCGAGGTCAGTCCAAATCGCTTCCTATCGTTTGGACGAAGGCGCATGGTCACCAAAAGGTGACTACTTGCCCGAGGGAGACCGGCCCCTCATGTCCAAGCCAGAAGTTCACAGAACTGAATGGAGCGCGGCATGAGCGACGTTTTAGGAGGTGCGGTTTGCGGCGTCGACGGCTGCACCCAAGCCGCATTGGATCACTTCCGGCCGGCGTCCGGCGCTAAAGCAACGCTCGCCATCGAGGTGATTTCCGATGCGATCTGCCCCTGGTGCTGGATTGCCAAGCGGCGACTGAATCGCGCGATCGCGGCGATCGCGACGATCGCGCCGGATGTCACGGCGTCCGTCACGTGGCGTCCTTTCGAGCTCAACCCCGAGATGCCGAAAGCCGGCGCGGACCGACGCGCCTACCGATCGGCCAAGTTCGGGTCTTGGCAGCGCTCCCAGGCGCTCGACGCGCAGGTCGCCGCGGCAGGACGGTTGGACGGGCTCGTGTTCAACCATGACAAGATGGCGCGCACTCCGAATACCGTCGACGCTCATCGTCTGATCCGGCTGGCCGGTCAGCAAGGCAAGCAGGACGACGTCGTCGAGGGGCTGTTCGCCGCCTACTTCAACGAAGGGCGCGACGTTGGCGATTCCACCGTACTGGCTGACGTCGGCGCTTCCGCCGGGCTGGACCGTGCCAGGATCCTGGCCATGCTCGCGTCCGACGAAGGGCTGGCCGAGGTGCGGTCGGAGCTGCAGCGCGCCGTGAACCTTCGGGTGTCGGGCGTTCCGACCGTGCTTGTCGATGGCATCCCCGTCTTCTCGGGCGCGATCCGCGCGGATTTGATGGAAGCCGAGCTGCGCAAGGCGGCCGGCCATGCCAGGAGCTGAGGGGCCGCTCAGGATCGCCGTCGCGGGCGGTTCCATCGGCGGGCTCTGCGCAGGGCTCGCCCTGCGCGGGGCGGGTTTCGATGTGCGGGTCTATGAGCGCATCGCCGGTCCGATGGAGACGCGCGGCGCCGGCATCGTCGTGCAGGGCGAACTGATCGAGCTGTTGCGGACCCACGACGCGGGCGCCCTGCCGACGACGCAATGCAGGGTGCGGCGCTATCTCAGCCCCGAAGGCGGTGACGGCGAGGTGCAACGTGCGCCCCAGGACTTCTCGTCGTGGGAGGCGATCTATCGCACGCTCGCCGCCGCTTTCCCCGCCGACCGCTACTATCGGGGCGCAACGCTCACGGATTTCGGCGACAGCGAGGGCGCGGTGCAGGCGCACATCGACGGGCACGGATTGATCGAGGCGGATTTGCTCGTCGCCGCCGACGGCGCGCAGTCGCCCATCCGCCGGCGCTTCCTGCCCGACCTGAGCTCGACCTATGCCGGCTACGTCGCCTGGCGCGGCACGCTCGACGAGGCCGACGCGCCACCCGATCTCGTGCGCTTCTTCGACGACGCGTTCACTTTCTCCGAGGCGCGCTCGGCCGGACACATCCTGGCCTACTTCATCCCCGGCGATCGCGCCGACACCACCCCCGGGAAGCGCCGCCTGAACTGGGTCTGGTACGTGGGTGTCGGCGAGGCCGATCTACCCCGTCTCCTGGTGGATCGCGACGGGCGTCAGCACCACGCCTCGCTGCCGTTCGGCGACACGCCGGACTCGGCCATCCGCGACCTCCGCGATCTCGCCCGGCGCGAAGTTCACCCGATGCTGGCGGCCCTAGTGGCTGCAACGCCCCAACCGTTTCTCCAGACGATCGTCGACGTGGTCCCGACGCGCACGGTGTTTGGCCGCGTGTGCCTTCTCGGCGACGCGGCGTTCGTCGTCCGGCCGCACACGGCCGGCGCCACCGCCAAGGCGGCGCGTGATGCGACGACTTTGGCGCGCGCGCTCAAGCGGGCCGGCCGGAACGTCGACGCCGGCCTGAGCAGCTTCGAAGAGATGCAGATCGCGTTCGGCCGGAGGCTGGTCGATTACGGCGTGGCGCTCGGGCGACGGTGGGCCGCCTGAACGCGACGTGTATCGACGGGGGTGAGGAGAGACCGAATGGCTGACGAGATCCGGAACGGCGACTCCAGGGTGCGGGTCGTTCGACTCCTCGGGCATCGCGACGATGCCGCTGCCTGGGAGATTCGCGACTTCCTCAAACGCAGTGTCGTCGAGTTTCAGTGGATCGAGCTCCCGACCGAAGAAGACTGCCGCCGCGAGGTGGGCCTGTCCGACCTGAAGAACGTCAACCTGCCCGTCGTCGAACTCCCCGACGGGACACGCCTCTTCGGTCCTACGTTGCGGGATGTTGCCGACAGGCTTGGCTTCGTCGCCAAGCCCAAACTGCGGCAGTACGACGTCTCGATCTACGGTGCGGGTCCGGCCGGTCTGTCGGCGGCTGTGTACGCTGCCTCGGAGGGTCTGAGCACGGTGCTGATCGAGCGGAGCGCCGTTGGGGGCCAAGCCGGCACCACGTCGATGATCGAGAATTACATGGGCTTCCCGCAAGGCATCAACGGTGCCGATTTAGCCGAGCGCGCCCGCCAACAGGCGGTGAAGTTCGGCGTCGAGATCCTGATGATGCGGGAGGGGGTGAAATCGACGTTCCACGACGATCGCATCTGGACCGACCTCGCCGACGGCGGGACGATGGTCGCCCGCGCCAATGTCTGTGCAACCGGCGTGGAGTGGCGTCATCTCAACCTGCCCAATGAGGATAAGCTGCTCGGACGCGGGCTCTACTACGGTGCGGGAGCCAGCGAGGCGCCGCTGTGCGGCGGCGAGGACGTCTACGTGGTCGGCGGCGGCAATTCCGCCGGCCAGGCCGTGATGCACCTGGCAAAACACGCCAGGAGCGTAACGATGCTCGTGCGGGACAAGGCGCTCGCGGCCTCGATGTCTCAGTACCTGTCGGAACGGATCCTCGGCGCCGCCAACGTGCAGGTGCGGTACGATGTGGAGATCACCGGCCTGGACGGCGAGAACGCCCTCGAGCGCATTCGCATCGGCTCGCGGACGACGCAGGAAGCCGACTGGGCGGCGACACCACGGCTGTTCGTCGCCATTGGCGTGTGCCCAACACCGATTGGGCCGCCGACACCGCCATCGTTCGCGATCCAGGCGGCTATCTCGTCACCGGTCCCGACCTCCTGACCAACGGCAAGGCCCCGGCCTCCTGGCCTCTGGAGCGCGGGCCCTACTATCTGGAGACCGCGGTCCCGGGTTCCTTCGCGGCTGGGGATGTACGCCATCGCTCGATCAAACGCGTCGCCACCGCAGCGGGTGAAGGCGCGATGGCCATCGCCTTCGTTCACAGATACCTCGAGGAAACAGCATGATCCCGTGCACGAGCAACCGTATCTCTGGCGTGGCTCGATTGTCCCGGACAGTCTGATGTCGGCCGACGCACAGCCCGACGTTCTCGACGCCCGCTTCCCGACGCGGCGCATCCTGGCGATCGTCGGCGACAAGTGGACGACCGTCGTTCTTTACTGCCTGTCGATCCGGCAACATCGACGCTTCAACGAGCTGCAGAAGCAGATTCCGGATATTTCCAAGAAGATGTTGATCCAGACGCTGCGCAACCTGGAGCGTGACGGACTTTTGGAACGCACCGTCTATCAACAGGTGCCGCCGAAAACCGAATATCGGCTCACCGATGCCGGTCGCAAGCTGAGGGAGCCGATCGCCTGGCTGTGCGAGTGGGGCTTAAGCAATCGCGAGTTCATCGATGGCATCATCAAGGCGCGGGCAGAGGTGGTTGTCACTGGGAATGCTCATAAGCCGTGAGATAACTCTGTCAGTAGCGTCTGATCACTGGTCGGCGTGTGGCCGCGTATAACTAAGTATCA
Organism: Rhodospirillales bacterium; assembly: GCA_028291405.1. GTDB lineage: Bacteria > Pseudomonadota > Alphaproteobacteria > ATCC43930 > CGMCC-115725 > URHD0088. Next base: position 17,904 of record JAQGID010000154.1, read on the forward strand.
GATCGCATGAGGACGTAAATGCTGGGGCTCGATTTGAACCTGCGGCCATCAAATCCAAGCCTAGCGGAATATGTCCGGTGTGATGGCGCGTACCAACGTCAAATGCTGGTGTGAAGCTGCCGCTTGCCGCCTAACAAATGAAGCTCTGTCCTGGGTCAACAGCGCCGGCACTAATGTCGGTCGACGAGCGTCTGAGTCGGGTGGGACCAGGCGGAACCGAGCAATATGAATGACCGATTTCGGGTGCGACTTTCGCACCTCTGGATGACTTACATGGGCGCAATGCCGCTTCTGCAAGGCGGCTCGGAACGTCCGCTGTCGGGATAGCGCGATGCGCCCCTCCATGACGGACTTGGGTCGA
>JAQGID010000239.1 GCA_028291405.1 Rhodospirillales bacterium
GGAGTGATCTCGCCGGCCGCCATCGCGGCGAAAGTTGCGTCGAAGGCGGCGACGACGTCGCCGGCGCGCGCCTCCTCCGGCAGGTCAAGGGTGATGGCGCGGCCGCGCGGCTTCGGCGAGAGCAGGCCAAGAAGGAACCGTGCCGCGACTGTGTCGCCGGCGAGTGCCTTGTCGATCACCACCCGCGCCACGGCGGTGTCCTCGCCGTCGCGCAAGGCTTCCGCCAGCACGGTCTTGCGGTTGCGTGTGCCGGGGCGCTTGCCGGCGGGGTTGCCCGATGTGCCGGGCGTGAAGCGGCCGGATGAGTCGCGGCCTGACTCGACGGCCGAACCGAGATCAAATCCATCCATCGCGAACCTCCGTTGCCAAGTTCATATGTTCCTGTTATGTTCCATTTCGAGTTGCCTCGCAAGTCATTGTTTCGCGGCTTCCTCGTCCGCTTTCCCCGCGTGCGCGGGGAAGGCGGCAAAGGTTGGGTTGTTCAGGACGATTCTGGAGACGGACGATCGGTCATGGAGAAGCAGTTCGCGGTCTATATCCTCGCGAGCCGTCATCGCGGGACGATTTACATCGGGATGACGAGCGATCTCGTTACCCGCGTCTGGCAGCACAAGACGAAGGCAGTTCCTGGCTTCACGTCCAAGTACGACTGCGATCGGTTAGTGTACTTCGAGATGGTGGACAATGCCGAGGCGGCGATGACACGGGAAAAGCAGCTCAAGAAGTGGCGGCGGGATTGGAAGATCGATTTGATCGATACGGCTAATCCCGATTGGGGCGATTTATATCCGGGTATTGCGCGGGGATAGCGTTGTCTCCTCTGGCCTCTTCCCTCTTCGTCTTCCCGGCGAACGCGGGGACCCATTCGTCAGAGAGCGAGATGTCGGGACAATGGGTCGCCGCGTTCGCCGGGAAGACGAAGATTGGGAATTAAATTTGGGCGCCGCGCACTGCCTCTATCACGGCGAGCGGGTCATCCGGCACTGCGTCGGCGCGCCAGGCGACGTGGCCGTCGGGGCGGACCAGGACGAGGCGGTACTCGTATTGCGCCTGCACGGCCGGATCCTCGATGTCGTAGAGGGTCAGGGGGACGCCGCGGGAGGCAGCCGCCGCGACCAGCCCGTCGCAATCCAAGGGGTCGGCGCCGAGGCGCAGCAGCACGAAGCCGCGGCCGAAGAGGTCGAGCGTCGAAACACCCGGCGAGAGCCAGACGTGCGGTGCGCGGTGGCCGGGCCGGGCGGTCTGGACGTAGTTCGAATAATCGTCGGGCGACTCCGGGGTGCCGTCGGGGACGACGATCGGCGAGCCTTCGTAGCGGTAGCCGAGATGGACGCCGAGGGTGAACCACTCGTGGCGCATGATCTCGGTATAGCGGCGGCCGAACTCCTCGCGGGCGCGGTCGCCCTTGAGTCCGGGCTCGAACGCGGCAGTCGGCGGCTTGCGGTCGCGGGCCGAGAGCATGCGCGACAGGTTGTTGCTCGCCTCCTTGACGTTGCGGATCGCCACCGGCCGGCGCTCGATCTCGTAGGCGGCGAGCAACCCGGGGCCGCCCCAGCCGTCGAGACGGGCGGCGAGCTTCCAGCCGAGGTCGACGGCGTCCTGGATGCCGGTGTTCATGCCGAAGGCGCCGGTCGGCGAGTTGAGGTGGACGGCGTCGCCGGCAAGGAAGACACGTTTCGTCCCGTAGGATTCGGCGACAAGCTCGCGGCGGATCCACGGCATGATCGACAGGATCTCGAAGTCGAACTCGCGCCCGACCGCCTTGACGATGGCGGCGCGAATCTCCTCCTCGCTGTAAGTCCGCTTCTGCGCATCGCCGACCATCGAGAAGCGGAAACGGTCGGCGCCATTGATCGCGACGATCGTCGCGAGGGTCCCCTCCGGACCGATGACGATGAACCGGTAGGCCTCGCCCTTGTCGTGCAACGACAGGAAATCGGAGGTGCGGAAGAGGACGTTGGTCGTGTAGGTCAGCACCGGGTTCCCCGCCATCGCGATGCCGAGGCCCTGGCGAACCGTGCTGGCCGCGCCGTCGCAGCCGACGAGAAACTCGGTCTCGACCGTCTCTGTCGCGCCGGTCGCAAGGTCCCGCAGCGTCGCCGTCACGCCATCCTCGTGCTCGACGAAGGACAGCAGCTCCGTCCGGTAGCGCAGCTCGACCTGCGGGAAGCTGCCCGCGAAGCGCTTGAGGATGGGGTCGAACATGTCCTGCGGGCAGCGCTCGCGGTGCTGCGGGCTCTGCGGCGGCGGCAACTCGTCCGCCATGCCGGGGAACTTCTCGCGGCCGAACTCCCAGCCGACGACCGAGGAGACCCAGAGGCAATCCTGCTTGTAGCTGCGGGTATAGGGCGAGGCTTCGACCCAGGGGACGATGCCCCAGCGGCGGCAGAACTCCATGGTCCGGACGCCGACGAGATCCATCCGCGGCTGGAAGATGGCGCCGTCGGTCTTCTCGACCAGCAGACATTCGATGCCGCGCCAGCCGAGCTCGCCGGCGAGGGCGAGACCGACCGGCCCGGCGCCGACGATGACGACCGGGCGCTTGCACCCCGTCACTTTCGCAGTCCCCTCATCGCTGCTCGGCATAGATCACGGCGTCGGCAACCGCGGCCTCCGGGTTGAGCTTCTCCAGCGACTTGCGCCGCGTCTCGACGCCGAAGAGCACCATGACGGCGGCGAGGATCAGCAGACTGACGACCGGCAGCCCGGCCGCGCCGGCGATGCCCCAGTTGGTGTAGAGGAAAAGGATCGCATAGGGCGCCATCATCGCCGTGATGCGCCCGGCGAACTGGCCGAGCCCGCTGCCGCGCATGCGGTATTCGGTCGGGAACAGCTCCGGCCCGTAGATCGCGATCGACAGCGTCATCAGCAGCAAGGTGAAGGCGGTCAGGCAGAAGCCGGCGGCCAGCACGGCCAGCGGCACGCTGACGAAGGAGAAGCTCAGCGCCGCCGCGGCAGCGAGCACCGCGCTCAGCGCAATGCCGTTCTTGCGCCCGACGATGTCGGCGAGCCAGATCGCCAACAGCGGCCCGCAGACGCCGCCGAAGCTGATGATCGTCTGGTAGCGCAGCGCCTGCTCGAGCCCCAGCCCCTGCTTGACGAAGAAGGTCGAAAGCCAGGTGTTGAACCCGTAGTTCGTGATCCCGATCACGACGTTGATCAGGATGACGAGCAGCGTCCGGCGGATCACCGGCCGAGAGAACAGCACCGCCATGGTCACCTGCCCGACCGGCGCTGCCGCCGGCGGCAGCGGCGGCGGCAGCGCGACCTCGCGGGCGACCTCCGCCTCGATCGCGGCGATGACGCGCTCGGCCTCTTCGGGACGGCCGTTCGCCTCGAGCCAGCGCGGCGATTCCGGCAGGTTCTTGCGGAGGTACCAGACGAAGAGCGCGCAGAGCCCGGCAATGACGAACATCCAGCGCCAGCCGAAAGTCGGGATGACGAAATAGGCGACGCCAGAGGCGAAGAACCCGGCCGTCATCGAAGCGAAGCCGACGATCGAGGTGGCGCGGCCGCGGTTCTGCGGCGGCAGGAACTCGGCGATGATCGAATAGCCGACGACCCATTCGGCGCCGAGACCGATGCCGGTCAGGGTGCGCAGGCCGATCAGCCACGGCATCGACGGCGCGAGGGCGCAGAGCAGCGAGCCGATGCCGAAGATCAGCAGGTTGAACTGATAGGAGAACTTGCGGCCGAACTTGTCGCCGAGCCAGCCGGCCAGCGCCGCGCCCAGCGCGACGCCGGCGAAGGTGCCGGAGATGAACATCGCGTTGAGCTGCAGCGTCGACCAGCCGGAATGCACGAGCGCGCCGAGGATGCTGTTCTGCATCGCGATCTCGACGGTGTCGAAGAAGATGCCGAGGCCGATCAGGACCAGCAGCCGGCGATGAAATTTCGAACTCGGCAGACGATCGAGCCGTCCGCCTGCATTGACCGTCGTCATCTCCGTTCCCTCTCCTTCATTGTTTTGTTTGGCTTT
>JAQGID010000070.1 GCA_028291405.1 Rhodospirillales bacterium
CGTCAGCCTCGGCATGGGTGACAAGCAGCGGCTTCACATAGATGCCTCGTGGCGTGACGTAAGCCTGTGTGACGCCGCCATGCGGATCGAGTTCGAGCAGGCCGAGTTTCTGTCGGGCTTTCTGCTGCTCGTCATATTTCTTTGCCTCGGCGAGCTTGCCGAATGAGCGAGTCAGCCCCTTAACAATCGAGCCTTTATGCCAGACTTTGACCGTGTGCGAGCCGCCGCGAGTTTGGATCGACATTCGTTTGCTCCTCTGATCAGTTCACTGATCATCGAGCGGATTTTCACTGATCAGACGGGCGTAACTAACTGTTTTTACTGGCAGAAGTGATCGCCCGCCACAGGCGCTCGCCGGTCAATGGCATGTCGAGGTGGCGGATGCCGAGGTGGGCGAGGGCGTCGACGACCGCGTTGACGCCCGCCGGCAAGGCGCCGACCGCCCCGGCCTCGCCGACGCCCTTGACCCCGAGCGGGTTGGTCGGCGTCGGCACCGGATTGCTGCCGACCTCGAAGTTGCAGAGATCGCCGGCCCGGGGCATCGCATAATCCATGAACGAGCCGGTCAGCATCTGGCCCGACTCCGCGTCGTAGACGATCTCCTCCATGAAGACCTGGCCGAGGCCCTGGGCGACGCCGCCGTGGATCTGGCCCTTGACGAGCAGCGGATTGATCATCGTCCCGACGTCGTCGACGACGGCGTAGCTACAGAGCGCGACGACGCCGGTTTCGGGGTCGATCTCGAGCTCGCAGACGTGGCAGCCGTTCGGGAAGTTCATGATGTCCGAGCGATGCGTGCCGGTCTCGTAGAGCCCGGCCTCGAGGCCGCGCGGCAGTCTTTCCGGCATGAAGGCGAGCTTGGCGACCTCGGTGATCGCGATGCGGCGGTCGGTGCCGTCGATCAAAAACTCGCCGTCGCGGAAGACGAGATCGGCCTCCGCCGCCTCGAGCGCATGCGCCGCGATCTTGCGGCCCTTGGCGACGATCTTGTCGACCGCGAGCAGCGCCGCCGCCGAGCCCATCGCCGAGACGCGCGAGCCGGCGACGCCGCCGCCGAAGGCGAGCTTTTCCGAATCGCTGCGGGTGAAGCGCACCATCTCCGGCTGGACGCCGAGTCGGTCGCAGACGATCTGCGTGAACATCGTCGCATGGCCCTGGCCGCCATCGACCGGCGCCGTCACGACGGTGACCGTGCCGCTCGGCGAGAAGCGGATGTCGACCGTCTCCATGCCGGGCGGCGCGGCACGCTCGATCACATAGGCGAGGCCGATGCCGCGCAGCCGGCCGCGCTGGCGCGCCGCGGCACGCCGCGCCTCGAAGCCGCGGTAGTCGGCCATCTCGAGCGCCATGCCCATGGTCTTCTCGAACTCGCCGGTGTCGTAGGTGAAGGACAGCCCGGTTTTGAACGGCATCGCCGATGCCGGGATCATGTTGCGGCGGCGGATCTCGACGGGATCGATCCCGAGCTCGCGCGACGCGAGGTCGACGAGGCGCTCGATGACGTAGGCCGCTTCCGGCCGTCCGGCGCCGCGATAGGGCCCCATCGGGTTGTTGTTGGTGAAAACGCCGGTGACGTGGACGCAGACCGCGGGAGTGGTATAGACCCCGGCCAGCGAGCCGATGTTGTTGGTCCCCGGTCCCGAGGCCATCGGCCCCGCATAGCCGCCGACGCTGACGAGCGTGTCGACGTGCATCGCCAGGAACCTGCCGTCGCGGTCGAGCGCCAGCGATGCCTCTGTGACGTTGTCGCGGGCGTGGTGGTCGCTGATCAGCCCCTCGCTGCGCTCGGCGACCCATTTGACCGGCCGGCCGAGCCGCCGCGACGCCCAGGCGGTCAGGACGTATTCGGGATAGAGCTGCCCCTTCATCCCGAAGCCGCCGCCGACGTCTTCGGCAACGATGCGGAACTTGCTCTCGGGCTGCTTGAAGACCTCGGCGATGTCCTGCCGGATATTGAAGACGTTCTGCAGTCCGGCCTGGAAGGTGAAGAAATCGGCGCGCGGGTCGTAATGGCAGATGCAGGCGCGGTTCTCCATCGTATTCGCCGAGACCCGCGAGATCGGAAAACGCTGGCGGACGACATGCGCCGCCTTGGCGAAACCCGCATCGACGGCGGCCGCGTCGCCGAGATCATGGATGAAGCAGATATTGTCGGGCGCCTCGTCGAAGAGGACCGGCGCCGCGCCGCTTGCCGCATCGGCCGTCGCGGTGACCGAGGGCAGGGGCTCGTAGGCGACCTCGATGAGCTCGGCGGCATCCTTGGCGATCGCCAGCGTCTCGGCGACGATGAAGGCGACGGCATCGCCGACGAAGCGGACCTTGCCCTGCGCCAGCGGCGTCCGCGGCGGGAAGACCGCCTTGGCGTTGCGCGCGTTGCGAGGCGAGGCCGGCGGCCGCGGCATCGGCCCGTAGCCGTCGGCGGCGTAATCCGCGGCGGTGAGGATCAGGAGCACGCCCGGAAGCGCCGCCGCCCGGCTCGTGTCGATCGCCCCGAGCCGGGCATGCGCATGCGGCGAGCGCAGCACGTAGCCGGGAACCGTGCCGGGCAGCGTCACGTCGTCGACGTAACGCCCGCCGCCGCGCAGCAGCCGCGGGTCCTCGACGCGGGGAACCGGTTGGCTGATCCCGAATTTATGCACCATCGACGGTCCTGCCTGAAGCTATGGAGCCGAAGTCCGTCATGGCCGGGCTTGACCCGGCCATCCACGTGAAGAAGCTGCATCCGTTGGAAGACGTGGATGCCAGCGTCAAGCCCGGGCATGACGTGGAAGAAATAGACGCCAAAGTCATGCCGCCGGCGTGTTCGACTTGTTCGGCATGCGCTTGGTGTAATCGTTGGGGTTGAAGCCCTTCTCCTCGCCCGCGCCCCATTCCGCGATGTCGCGGCCCTTGCCGAACATCCAGCTATAGCCGCCCTCGGGGTTGGAAAGGATCTCCCACCAGTTCTCGTCCGGGTCGACGAGGTAGAAGCTGCGCGTGCCGTGCTGGTCGACCGGCTTGGTGACCTTGGTGATGCCCCATTTGTCCTTCTCGGCCATGACGATCTCATAAGCCTGGTCGACCTCCTCGCGGGTCGCGACGTCGAGGCCGTTGTGGTTCAGCATCGTCATCGCCTTGTGGCGCGGCGAGTAGACCACGGCGATCGTGTTGGTGTTGCCGAGACGGATCATCAGCGAGATCTTGCTCGTCTGGACGACCTCGAGGCCGAGGAACTCCTGATAGAAGCGCTTCGACTTCTCGATGTCGCTGGATTCGAGGGTTCCGTGCGACAGGAACTTGAGCTTGAGAACCGGCTCCTTACGCGTTTCGACGACTTGTTCGGCCATCATTTCCTCCATCTCATCGCCGCGTTCGGGCGGCGCCTCTTGAGCGTACAGCCTATACGGCGGCGGCGGCGATTTCCAGCGGCGCCGCCGCGGCGCGGAAAACGGCGCGGTACTAGACCCGGTACTTGATCTGTCGCAGTGCCGCCGCATCTATGTCCTTCGACGTTCACGCACGAAGCTCCAAAAAAGACAGGTCCGAGATGGCACCGCTGACAAAATCGATCTGGATGTGGGCGGAGGCCTGCCAGAGCCTCGACCGCGCCGAACGCATGCACCGCCGTTTCTTCGAGCCGGGCGGCACCGGCGAGCACGTCTGGGAGCCGCCGGTCGACATCGTCGAGACAGCGCGCGAGCTGCTGATCGAGATCGCGCTGCCCGGCGTCGATCCGCGCAGCGCCAAGGTCAGCTTCGCGTCCGGCACGCTGCTGATCGCTGCCGAGCGGCGCCTGCCGCAGACCTCCGAGCCGGCGGTGATCCGCCGCCTCGAGCTGCCGTACGGCCGCTTCGAACGCCGCCTACCCTTGCCGACCGGCAGCTTCGAGCTCGCCAAGAGCGAGTTCGTCAACGGCTGCCTGATGATCGTCCTCCGCAAAGTCGCGCCAGCATGGCAGGAGCGCCACAGATGACCGAACACCTTCCCGAGTTGCGCAACAACGGCCACGCGGCAGAGGCGCTGAGCGCCGCCGACGGCGGCCAGTCGCGCGGCGAGCAGTCGACGGCAAATGCGCCGGACGGCGGCGAGCAGCGCCTGCCGGCGGATGCCGTCGCCATCCTGCCGGTACGCAACACGCTGCTCTTCCCGACCATCGTCCAGCCGCTCGGCATCGGCCGCGAGCGATCGATCGCCGCGGCGCAATACGCCGCGCGCACCCAGTCGCCGATCGGCGTGCTGCTGCAGCGCGACCCCGATCTGGCGGAGCCCGGCCGCGCCGATCTCTACGAGATCGGGACGGTCGGCCACGTCCTGCGCTATCTCACCGCACAGGACGGCGGCCACCACCTGATCGCGCGCGGCGAGCAGCGCTTCCGCGTCGTCGAGTTCCTCGACGGCTATCCCTTCCTCGCCGCGCGGATCGAGCGCATCGAGGAGCCCGAGGGCAAGGGACCGGAGATCGAGGCGCGGACGCACCAGCTGCGCGAGCGCGCGACCGAGGCGTTGCGGCTGCTCCCGGAGCCGCCGGCCGAGCTTCTGGGCGCGATGCAGACGATTGCCGAGCCGACGGCGCTGGCCGACATCGTCACCAGCTTCCTCGACCTCAAGGTCACCGAGAAGCAGCAGATCCTCGAGACCTTCGATCTCAAGGCGCGGCTCGACAAGGTGCTGTGGTTCCTCGCCTACCGGCTGGAGGTGCTGCGGCTGTCGCACGACATCGGCCAGCAGACCCGCGCCACCATGGAAGGCCGCCAGCGCGAGCATCTGCTGCGCGAGCAGATGCGCGCCATCCAGAAGGAGCTGGGCGAGGCCGACGAGCAGAGCACCGAGGTCGCCGAGCTGAAGGAGCAGGCCGCCAAGGCGAATCTGCCCGAGGAGGTCGCCAAGTTCGTCGACAAGGAGCTGAAGCGCCTCGCCCGCATGTCGGAGGGCGCGGCGGAGTACTCGCTCGTCCGGACGCATCTCGAATGGCTGATCGAGCTGCCGTGGAACGTCGAGACCGGCGCGCCGATCGACATCGCAGAGGCGCGCAAGGTGCTCGACGAGGACCATTGCGGCCTCGAGAAGGTCAAGCGCCGCATCCTCGAATATCTGGCGGTGCGCAAGCTCAACCCCACCGGCAACGCGCCGATCCTCTGCTTCGTCGGTCCTCCCGGCGTCGGCAAGACCTCGCTCGGCCAGAGCATCGCGCGGGCGATGAACCGCAAGTTCGTCCGCGTCAGCCTGGGCGGCGTCCATGACGAGGCCGAGATCCGCGGCCATCGGCGGACTTACGTCGGTGCGTTGCCCGGCAACATCATCCAGGCGATCCGCAAGGCGGGCAGCCGCGACTGCATCATGATGCTCGACGAGATCGACAAGCTCGGTCGCGGCATCCAGGGCGATCCGTCGGCGGCGCTGCTCGAGGTGCTCGATCCGGCGCAGAACTCGACCTTCCGCGACAACTACCTGGCGCAGCCGTTCGACCTCAGCCAGGTCATGTTCATCGCGACGGCGAACATGCTCGACACGATCCCCGGGCCGCTGCTCGATCGCATGGAGATCATCCGCCTCTCGGGCTACACCGGCGCCGAGAAGCTGGAGATCGCCCGGCGCTATCTTATCCAGCGGCAGCGCGAGGCGAACGGCGTCACCGAGGAGCAGTGCGAGATCACCGAGGCGGCGCTGCTCTCGCTGATCCGCACCTACACGCGCGAAGCGGGCGTCCGCAATCTGGAGCGTGAAATCGGCGCGCTGCTGCGGCATGCCGCGATGCGCATCGCCGAGAATCCGACGTTGAAGATCCGCATCGATGCCGACGACATCCCGGCGATCCTGGGGCCGCCGCGCTTCGAAGCGGAGCAGGCGCAGCGCACCAGCATGACCGGCGTCGCGACCGGTCTCGCCTGGACGCCGGTCGGCGGCGACATCCTCTTCATCGAGGCGACGCGCATCCCGGGCAATGGCAGGCTGATCCTGACCGGGCAGCTTGGCGACGTCATGAAGGAGAGCGCCCAGGCGGCCTTGAGCCTGGTCAAGTCGAAGTACGAGACCCTCGGGATCAAGCCCGAGATCTTCGAGAAGAACGACATCCACGTCCACTTCCCGGCCGGCGCCATCCCCAAGGACGGACCCAGCGCCGGCGTCGCCCTCACCGTCGCCCTCGCCTCGCTGCTCACCGGCCGCGTCGTAAACAGCGAGATCGCGATGACCGGCGAGATCAGCCTGCGCGGCTTGGTGCTCCCGGTCGGTGGCATCAAGGAGAAGGTCCTGGCGGCGCTGCACGCCGGGCTGAAGAAGGTGATGCTGCCGGCGCGCAACCGCCGCGACTGGGACGACATCCCGGAAGAGGCGCAGAAGGGGCTGGAGTTCGTCTGGCTCGAGACCGTCGACCAGGCGATCGGGGCGGCGCTGGCGGAGCGGGTCGAGGACGTGGAAGTGTCCTGATTGGGTGAGGCGGGATGACGACGGAAGCGGGGCGTCCCGAGTGGAGGGGCGTCCCGCGCCGGCGTGGGGAGGGGACGGTGCTCGTTTTATGGGCGGCCGCCGCCGGCGCCTGAAAGAACAGGCGAAATACAGGTGCGCGGAAGAAATGATCTTCCGTAGCACGATGATTTTAAATGAAAATCCTAAACTCCCAGCTGGCTCCTTCATGCGGGGAACAGGTAAACGGCCCGTAATCCGTTGATCCGCCGCGGAATTGGCGTGACCGGGAAGCCCAGCGAAGTTGCCATATTGATCCCGGTGGATTCGCATCGGCGGCCCCTTCTATAATCCATATCAGGCATATAATCGCACTTTGTGGATATGGCAAGGCCGCATTCGTCGTTGCGAGCTACGCGAAGCAATCCAACGGTTCGCGACCCTGAATTGCTTCCTCGCTCCGCTCATCGCAATGAGGTGAAGGGGAGGGCGCGCTGGTGCTGCGAACAGGCCGCCTGCCGCTCGCCGCTCGTCATCCCGGCTTTCGCCGGGATGACGAGCGCTCTTTGTCATGAGGCGATCTCGGCGATGTCTCGGGATGCGCGCGCCTCCTATTTCATGCCGCCAGCAGTCGGATCGGCAGGCTGGCCAAGCCGCGCAGCGTGTTGTTGTAGCGCCGCACCGGCTCCCCCGCCGCCTCGATCGCCCCGACCTTCTCGGCGAGCGCCGTTAGCAACATCTCGCCTTCGAGGGCGCCGAGGAGCTGGCCGACGCACATGTGGATGCCGGATCCGAAGCCGACGTGGCCGGTCGGGCCGGTGGTCTTGCGCGTGACGTCGTAGCGGTCGGGGTCGTCCCAGCGGCGTGGGTCGCGGTTCGCGGCGCCGAGGAAAGTGATGATCTTCTCGCCTTCCGGGATCTGGGCGCCGGCGATCTCGGCTTGCCGCGTCGTGGTACGGAAGAAGGTCTGCACCGGGCTCTCCAGGCGGATCGCCTCCTGGAAGGCGCCGCGCACGAGCTTCGGGTCGGCGCGCAGGAGCTGCCACTGCTCGGGGAAGCGGAGCATGCAGAGGAGCGTCGCGCCGATGCT
>JAQGID010000283.1 GCA_028291405.1 Rhodospirillales bacterium
GTAAGCATCCGGTGAGCACCACGGCGACTATGCCCGGCAAAGCTGCTGCTGGTGCGGAGACGCTATAAGGGATGCAATAGTCCGTCTGTCTCGATGGTCTTGATGGCTTCGGCGAGCGACAGGCCGCGATAGAGGCAGAACCAGGTTCCCGTGTGCCGATGCCACTGGATATCGAAACGGTCGCGGCTGACCCAGTCGAGGCGCGTGAACGGGTTGTCGAACTCTTCGCCGGAATTCTCCGGGAAGCCGGATCGGTAGCGCTGGATGAGCCGATAGCGGCTCCCCTGCCACTTGCCGAGGATGTCGACGGGGTAGTTGAATTGAGTGGGTTGGATGGTCGGCAGGAACCTCGGTTTCAAAACCTCATCGATGAAGCGCTGACAGGCGGCCGTGGTGATGGCTTTCTCAAGATCCAGCGGGCCAGCGGATCGCTGTTTCGCCATCATGCGGCAGCGTTCGTGAGATCGATTGTGGTCCGCCAGTTCCACGGCAAGAGCTCATCGAGCCGGTTGGCGGGATGATCGGCGATGCGTGCGAGGACGTCGGCGAGCCAGGCCTGCGGATCGACGTCGTTCAACTTGGCCGTGACGATCAGGCTGTACATGGCTGCGGCTCGCCGACCGCCACGATCGGATCCGGCGAACAGCCATGACTTCCGGCCGAGGGCAATGCCGCGCAGCGCGCGCTCGGCGGCATTGTTGCTGAGACAGACGCGGCCGTCGTCGAGGAAGCGCGTGAAGGCCGTCCAGCGCTTGAGCATGTAGTCCATCGCCTTGGCGACGTCGTTGCCGCGTGACAGCTTGGCGCGCTGCTCGCGCATCCACGCCCCGAGATCGACGACGAGCGGGGCGCTCTGCTCCTGACGGACGGCCCGGCGCTCGGCGGCGCTCTGGCCGTTGATCGTCCGCTCGATCTCGAAGAGCGCGTCGATGCGGCGAACCGCCTCGAGCGCCAGCGGCGAGATCACCGCCGATGTCTTGCCTTGCGCCTTGCGGCGGGCGTTCTCGGCGAGATCGGCCATGACGAAGAACGGGCGGCGGGCATGGACCCAGCACGCAGCCTCCAGGATCGGACCCGGCTTGCGGTCGGTCTCATAGACCTTGCCATAGCCGCCATAGGCGTCGGCCTGGAACAGGCCGGCATAGCGGGCCAGGTGCGCGCGGGGATGCTCGCCGGCGCGATCGCGCGAGTAGTAGAACATGGGCGCCGGCGGCGCCGGTCCGGCGAATGGCCGGTCGTCGCGCACATACGTCCATAATCGTCCGGTGTCGGTCCTGCCCTTGGCCAGGACCGGAACCGTGGTGTCGTCGCCGTGCAGTCGTTCGGCGGCAAAGACATGCGCCTCGATCCGCCTGATCAGCGGCTCCAGCACGGCGCAGCAAGCGCCCACCTGGTCGGCCAAGGTCGACAGGCTGAGCGGCACGCCTTCCCTGGCATATCGCTCGGCCTGGCGGTTCAGCGGCTGATGTTGCCCGAACTTCTCGAACAGGATCATCGCCAACAAGCTGGCGCCGGCCCAGCCGCGCGGGATCACGTGGAACGGCGCCGGCGCCTGGCTTATCTTCTCGCAGTCCCGGCGGGTGAACTTCTCGCGGACGTGCTGGATCACCTTCCACTGCCGCGGGATCACCGCCAGCGTCTCGGTGACATCCTCGCCCAACTTGCGCAGGCGCTCGCTGCCGCAGCACAGGCAGGCGATCGGCGCCGGCTCGACGACCCGCTCGCGCGGCAGATGCTCGGGAAAGGGTTTGCGCGACGGCCGCTTGCGCGTGAACGCCGCGGTCGTCGTCTTGGCGGCGGCCCGCTCGGCGGCGAGTTCGTCCTCGGTGGCCGCAGCCTCAAGCTCCTCGAGTTGCAACTCCAACTGATCCAGAAGCTGGGCGGTGCGCTCCGAGCGCGGGCCGAAGCGATCCCGGTTGAGCTTCTCGATCTGCAGCTTGAGATGGGCGATCAGGGCTTGGTCATCGGACCGCTGAGCCCGGACGGCGGCGACCTCGGCGCGCGCCGCGACCAGCGCCGCCTTCAGCGCTTCGACGTCGTCCGGCAGGGCTTCGAGGGCGGCGCTCATGCCCTGATGGAATCACAAAATCAGCGGTTTGTGGCGTCCCTTTCCGTACTTCGAGCAATATTTTTTTGCAGCCTATCCGGCGCTCTCCGGGCGCCAGGTATGTTGCGGATTCCGCCAATCGATCGCTTCCAGGAGATAGCTCATCTGACCCGCCGTCAAAGCAACGACGCCGTCCACGGTCTGAGGCCAGATGAAGCGTCCACGGTCCAATCGCTTGGCATAAAGCGACAAGCCAATGCCGTCGTGCCACAGCGCCTTGATCAGCGCACCACACCCAACGTCATTCAACATACCGATCGCAATTTGTTGTCGTGGAATATCCCTGGCACCCGCTTCATGGGGAACGCGTTCGCCTCTATGCCCGACACGGCCGTCGGGGTAGTCAGATCCTCTACATCGGCCGGGGCTGTCGCGAGAGCTACCCGCTTGGATGTCGGATGCCGCGGTCTGCACGGCGATCACTGTGGGTGCTCCCCAACTCGCGCTCGCTGACCTGATTGAACTTCGGTCCATTCTCGACTCTCGTTCTTCGATGCGCTCCGCGGGCGGATCATTGACCTCCTCTACTACGGAGGAGGCTTCAGATGAGAGGTCACGCACGCAATCAGCTCGCCCTCGATCTCGGTCGAGGCGGAAGAACGATGCCGCCGCAGCCGGCACCGGAGGAGTTGCTGCAGGCGCTCGCCGATCTGCTTCTCGAAGCTCTCGGCAAGCAGGACAAGAAGATACCGGCCGATCGGGAGGTGCGTGATGCATCCGAAGATCACGCCTGATCACCTCGGCCGTGGTGCCGTCGTCTATATCCGCCAATCGACCATGGGGCAGGTCGCGGAACATACTGAGAGCAAGCGGCGGCAATACGCGCTGGCCGAGTCGGCGCGGTCGATCGGCTTCGCCTCCGTCACCGTGATCGATGATGATCTCGGCCGTTCGGGCTCCGGGCTGGTGGAGCGTCCGGGCTTCCAGAAGCTGGTAGCGGCAGTCTGCTCCGGTGCGATCGGCGCGGTGTTCTGTATCGAGGCGTCGCGCCTCGCTCGGAACGGACGCGACTGGCACCATCTGATTGATCTGTGCGCTCTCGTCGGCACGCTGGTGATTGATCCGGACGGAACGTACGATCCTCGTCTGGTCAACGATCGACTTCTGCTGGGCTTGAAGGGGACGATGTCTGAGTACGAGCTGAGCCTCCTCCGCCAGCGTGGGCTCGCGGCGCGGGATTCGAAGGCGCTGCGCGGCGAGCTGCAGTTCATCCTGCCGCCCGGCTATTGCTGGAACGAGATCGGGCAGATCGAGATGGATCCGGACGAGCGGGTCGGCGGCGTCATCCGGCTCCTGTTCGACAAGTTCCAGGAGTTCGGCAGCGCTCGGCAGGTTCTGCTTTGGGCACAAGATCAGGCGCTGCAGTTGCCGATCACCCGCCGCAACAATGGCAGTGTGTGCAGAATCGAATGGCGGCCGGCTGCTTACCACACGGTGCTGATGATCCTGAGGCATCCAGTTTACGCCGGCGCCTATGTGTTTGGGCGTACGACACAGCGCACGCGCGTCGTTGACGGACGCGCCCGCAAGACCACCGGGCATTCAAAACCGATGGCGACGTGGAATGTCCTCCTGCGCGATCATCACCCCGGCTACATCAGCTGGGAACAGTACGAGGAGAATCAGAAGCTGATCTCGGAGAACGCCCATATGCAGCGCCGAACCGACAGGAAGTCGGCGCGCGGCGGCCGTGCTCTGCTGACCGGCCTGGTGCGCTGCGGCCGTTGCGGCCGGACGATGCGGGTGCTCTATGGCTCCCAATCGGGGCACGCGCACCGGTACCATTGTCGTGGCGACGACAGTCACGTCGGCGGATGGCTGTGCATCGGAGTCGGAGGCGTCCGCGTCGACCGCGCCGTCGCCGCTCAGATCGTCGAGGCGGTCTCTGAGCATGCGATCGAGGCCGCGATCCAGGCCGCCAATCAATCCGAGAAAGCTGATGCCGAGATTCGGCAGGCGTTGTGCCGGGAGCTCGAGGAGGCGCGCTACGAAGCATCCCTGGCGGCCCGACGCTACGAGGTCGTCGATCCGACGAAGCGGCTGGTGGCGCGCGAACTCGAGACGCGATGGAACACCGCACTGAAGCGGGTCGCGCATCTCGAAGAGCGTATCACCCGGCACGATGCGGCCGCCGCGCTTCGTCCGAGGGTCGATCGCGCAGCGCTGATGGCGCTCGCCCGCGATCTCCCAACGACGTGGAATGCGCCGGGAACGGACGCCCGGACCAAGCAGCGGATCACCCATATCCTGATCCGCGAAGTCATCCTCGACCGCGATGACGCGACGAACGAAGCCATCGTCACGATCCATTGGAACGGTGGTCGTCATACTGAACTGCGAGTCGCACGCGTCCGGACCGGACGCTATCCCGCGGATCGCCACCCCAACCCGGTCGAGGCGATCCGGAGGCTCGGTGGCCAGTGGCCGGATCGGGAAATAGCGGTGACGCTGAACCGGATGCGGTGCAAACCTCCGGATGGAAATGCGTGGACGACCGTGCGCGTGCGCGAGTTACGCGAGCGGCTAAATATCGCCCCCTTCACCCCGACGTCGCAGCACCTTGAGACGATCAGCGCGGAGCGGGCTGCAGCGGAGCTCGGCATCTGCGTGGGTTCCCTCCATAAGCTCATTCACGCCGGCGCCCTGCCAGCAACCCAGCTGATGCAATCGGCCACCTGGCAAATCCCAGTCGCGGCGCTCGAAACGGAGGCCGTCAAGACAGGGGTGCGCGAGATCGTCGGTCGTCGCCCAAAATACTACAAACGATATCAAGAAGATAAGTCTCTGAAGCTGCCAGGATTCTGAGCAAGAGGATGCACTATGTCGCACGATTCCCGCCGCGGCCGCGGAACACGAACACGTCGCCGGCGAAGGGATCGCGGCCCAGGCCTTCCTGCACCACGAGCGCCAAACCCTGCATCCCCTTCCTCATGTCGGTCTTGCCGGTGGCGATCCAGATCCGAACCCCCGTCGGAACCGGGATCATCGCAGCGCCCGCAAGGTCGCCGTCACCAAAGCCGCCGACGCCGTCGCCTCGATGCGCACCTGCACGCCGCCCGCCAGTTCGACGGTGATCGCCGGTACGGAAGCTGGCGGCGAAACGGCCGCCGGCTCGTCGACCACGACCGCCGGCACAAACCCTGAAGCCCGCTCGGCCTTTCGCTGCTCCCGGCGCCACTTGTAGATCAGGCTGGTGCAAATATCCGCGCGGCGCGCGACATCCGTCACGACCGCACCCGGCACGCCCGCCGCCGCCAATATCTGACGGCGTTCTTCGACGGTCCAACGTCGACGGCGCTCGACACCGGTAATCAACGTCATCTGGGACATGCGGCGAAGCTAACCGTACTCGTAAAGACGACTTAGCTGCACAGCCTCCACGGCAATCGGCCTGCGAACAAGACGGCTCTCACCGGAGGGAGACGAAGAGCCCGAAACGCGCCAGCGACGGGTGCCAGGTGAGCCGGTAGAAGGTGACCCGCTCGAGGACCCAGTCGACCATGACGAACAGGGCGATCGAGGCCATAAAGTAGAGCAGAAACGTAAGCGCTGTGCCCGCTCCACATTGCCGACGGTGAGATAGGCTGCGAGGTTCTGGTCCTTTCGTGATGGTGAGGGCCTGGGGCTATGTCGGGGTCAAGTGCCGGAGCTAGTCTGG
>JAQGID010000093.1 GCA_028291405.1 Rhodospirillales bacterium
CCCTCATCGCTCTTGAGTCGATAAGCAACTCGGCCTTTCGGTCGATCTTACGCCAGAACCGAAGGAGACCACGGCCGCGAGACAATTCGCCTCATGGACCACGCCACATTCGAGAGAACTTTCGCCCGGGTCGTGCCGGACGCGTATCGATTGGTAGAGTTCGCCGAGTTTAGACCGTGCATAAAGGTGAAAGAAATGCTCGCTGCAGCCGAGCGGCCGGATAAAATCCGGCGCCGCATTCCCGATACAACGAAGCTTATGGAGCTCCGCGGAGATGGTGATCCTCCTGCCTGAGCGGCGCTATGCCGCTCAGTACACCGCGCTGGAGAGGGCCGCTCAAAATTAGTCGCCGCCGCGCTGTCAGGTGCCGGATCGGGCCCGCAACCGTCATAAGGCGATATCCCCGGTGATAGACGACGAAGCGCTCTCGTTTGAATCAGAAGCTTGACCGGGTTGTAGTGGCTGATCGGCATGGAGGCCTGCGTTGGCGCTCATCACCTCCGTCGCAGGCTCGAATTCTCCTCTTGCGTCCAGCTCATTGACATCCACCTGGAACGGCCGTTCAGGCTGCTCGCGACCCAATCATTAGGCGGTCAAGACCGGGCAATTCACCGGCTAATCCCACGCAATGACAAGTGCGGTCTCTGCCGCGCGGGCCGGCATGGTCCATCTCGATGCGACCCGGCGAGAGCAGGGGTTGCCGGCTCTGCCCTTCGGGGTCGCGCTGCACCTCGGGGAGATCCTGTGGGGCAACATCGGCGCAGCCGATCGGCTGGATTTCACAGCGATCGGCCCCGCTGTCAACCTGGTCAGCCGGCTCGAAGGACTGTGCCGGCCGCTCGACCGCTCGGTCTTGATTTCGGGGGCGGTCGCCGCCGAAACGAGAGCGCCGCTCATCCCGCTCGGACTCCATGCGCTGCGCGGCATCGCATCCCCCTGCGCCGTCTTCACCCTGGCGTCGAGTTGAGCCGGGGTGCCTGCGATCAGTCGGCCGCTTCGCCGCTTCTCAGTACAGTGTCGGGTGCCAGGCCGAACAGCGTGCCGATGACGAGATAAGCACCTTCCTGCGCGCCGACCGCGTTGGGCACCGCGAAGGCGACGCTCCGCGCCGGCGGCGCAGCATCGCGGCACCAGGGATCATCAGCGCCGTATCAGCCGAGGTCGCCCGGATCTGCGATGGACGCAGCGCGAGGCCAATCGGGAACTCAGCCGCGAACCGCGGCGGGACGGGCGCCGGCGCTGGTACGCAAATACGGACTGACCTGCGATAACGTCCTCTCCTGCGAAGTCGTCACCGCCGAGGAAGAACTCGTCACCGCCAGTAACGAGATCAACGCGGATCTGTTCTCGGGGCTGCGCGGCGGCGGCGGAAATTTCGGGATCGTGACGTCCTTCCTTTACCAGGCGCATCCGGTCTCGACTGTGCTGGGCGGCCTCATTGCATATGCACGTGATCAGGCTCCCGCCCTGTTACGCCATTATCCTGACTTCATGGCAACCGCGCCGGACTTGGCTATTTAGGAAATGGCTAACCCAATATCGAAACCGACAAATTCGTAAGAGCGTCACAAATATCGAATTGCAACGTCGCTGGGCCCTCAACAAATTATGGGGCGATTCGTCGGGCCGATAATCCAGTGTTAACGATCCGCGCTCATGGTCCGGAAATCGTGCATGTCGACCCTCGGCGTCGGCGAAACCGACGTTGGAAATCGCGTATGAATCCACAAGACACGCCGGTCGCGGATCCGCACGGAAGGCGGTCGCGCTGGCGGCGGCCGTTCGCCCCTGGGCTGCGCTGGCGGCTCGTATCGCTCGTCATCATCGCGATGTTCCCGGTCGTGCTGGTTTTCCTCTACCGCGCAAGCGAGGAGCGGGGGCAAATGCTGGTCGACGCGGAGGCGAAAGCGCTGCATCTCGCGCATGCGTGGGCGGCCAGCAACGACAATCTCGTTCGCGAAGCCGCGCTCATGCTGGAGGCCGCGTCGCGCGTCTCGCCGGCGCCGGACGTCTGCGGCGGGGAAATCCGCACTCTCGCGGCGCGCGCGCTCTGGCCAAGCCTTATCGCGGTGGTCGGCCGCGACGGCGCGCTGATCTGCGGGCAGGCGGAGGACAGGCTGACGTTGAACCGGATCGATCGCGGCTTTCTGGCGGATGTCTTCAAGGGACAGTCGACGGAGGTCAGCGACATGCGCCTCGATGCCCAAGGACGCTCGATCGCCTTCGTCGGGATGCGCATACCGCGAAGCCTCGGCGGCCCGGACAGGGCGGTGATCACCGTCCTGAACTTCGCCGATGTCGGGCGCCAGACCGCCGTTGAAGGCACCCTCCGCTACGAAGTTACCCTGCTGGACCGCAGCGGAATGATTCTGGCTCGCGAGCCCGAGGCGGGAACATTCATCGGAACGCGCCTCGGAGCCGGGCATCCGCTTATCCCCAAGATCAACCTCCAGGCCGAAGGCACCGCGGCCGGGCTCGATCTCGATGGGCTCGAAAAGATCTTCGCGTTCACGCAGCTACCCCAGACCGGTGCGAAAGTCGCCATCGGATTGGCGCGGGAGGAGGTTCTCGGCGTCGAGGAGCGGTCGGTCGATCGGCTGCTTCTGTTCTTCGTCGGGATCGCGCTGCTCGCTGCCGGCGCGGCCTGGCTGCTGGCAGAGACGGCCGTGATCCGCTGGGTCAATGTTCTTGGCGAGGCGGCAGGGCGGTTCGGCCGCGGCGATTTCGTCCATCGCGCGCGCGTTGGCGGGGTCGGCGAGTTTTCGACCCTGGCCGACACCTTTAACGGCATGGCCGACCTGCTCTCGAAGCGGCATTACGAACTGGAGGCCGCGAACCGAATGAAATCCCAGTTCCTGGCGACGGTAAGCCATGAGTTGCGGACGCGGCTCAACGCCATCATCGGATTTTCCAGCCTCATTCTCATGGATGAATCGGCGGACAGGAGGCACCGCGATTACGTCAAGGATATCAACGACAGCGGTCTGCACCTGCTCGCGATCATCAACGACATTCTCGATCTATCGAAGATCGAGGCTGGCCGGATGAACCTTGTCGAGGAAATCTTCGATGTCGACCAGGCAGTGCAGTCGGTTCTCAAGCTCATCGCGCCGGCGGCGGAGCAGGGCAAGCTGACGGTCCTGGCGCATAGCGAGGCGGAGCTGCCATTGCTGTCCGGCGATGCGCAGAAAATCAAACAGATCTTCCTCAATCTCATATCGAACGCTGTGAAGTTCACGCAGCCTGGCGGTCGGATCTCGATCTCGACCTACGTCGGCGATGCTGGCGAGGTTGCGATCTCGGTCGCCGATACCGGCATCGGAATCGCCTCGGAAGACATCCCGAAGATCCTCGAGCCCTTCGTGCAGATCGACGGGTCGCTCAGCCGCCGCCATCCGGGAACCGGCCTCGGCCTCTCCCTCGTCAAGGCGATGGCGGAGCTGCATGGCGCCCGACTGGACATCGAGAGCGCTCCCGATCGCGGCACTAAGGTGACGGTTACATTTCCCGCCGAGCGGTCCGTCATCCTGTCGACCGGTGGAGCGTCACGCGATCAAGCTCGAGAAATTGCCTAGAAGCCGATCTGCTCGGAAAACGGTCGTCAAATTTTAAGCGATTTGATCGCCGCTGAAGGCCGCGACGTCTTGGAAACGGGGTAACCCCCGCGCTCATGCCGCATCTCCGACCAGGCGCTCGAGATCGGCAAGCAGACTTGCCGCGAGTTGCGGCCCGTCTTCCCATGGCGTTATACCGTGCCGTTCCAGCTCGGCGATGACCCTGGCCTTGGCAATTACGTCGGCGCCGGTAACTGCTGGCGTGGTCTCGAGATCATCCTCGATTTCGCCTTGACGGTCACCAGCGGCGGCAGCTTGGTCCGCCGTCATTCCGGTCGCGCTGCTAATTCTCATCCACTCCTCGGCAAGCGCAACGCACCGGCCGGCCTCCGCCGGCGCGCGACATCTCTCTTTAACGACTTGAGTTCCCATTGATTTCTCCTCGGGGAAATTCGAGGCTCGATTTGCCTCGGCGCGCGAACGGGCAAACGGATCTCCATATTCCTGTCCGATGTGAGCATGTTGAGTCTTCGAGCAAGGCTTTTCACAGCCATTGCCTGTCATCGGCATCAGCAGCCGCCTTGCATGGCCGTCGCCGCCATGAATCTTGGCACCCCATGTAGCGGCGTCCTCATAGTCCGCGATTTCCCCGGTGCCGTCAGTACGCCTATGGCCGGCAAGCGGACGGACCTGCCGGGGTCTCCTCGCGGCGGAGGTCGTTAATACTTCATTTGCCCCGGTGCGGCCCTCTCTTCGCCGGGGAATTCCCGGACGAGGCGGTGAAACGCGTCGCGCTCCACGACATGCGGCCAGTGGCCGCTCCTCTTCGAGAATTTTCAAGGTGCCGCGTTTCACGGTCCTGCTCGACCGCTCGATCACGGGCAGCGAGCCGAAATTCTTGCGGCCCCATATGAACAGCGTGTCGGCGTCGATATCCCGGAGAACGCGTTCGTCGACGATGCTCACTCCGCGCTTCATAGAGATCTCGCAATACCGCCGCCATCGATTCGCTGGCGCCGGGGCGGGAATACATCGCCATCCTGGCCGCGATCATTTCTTCGGGAAAATTCTTCTCGTCGTGCACCAGCATGGTGATCTTCTTGCGGATCGCGGCCTCGCCGTCCAGTGGCGCTTCACACCTAGCTTGGTGGATCTGCGCTATCCCGCGCAAATCGCGTGCCAGCCTCGCCGCATGGCCTCGGTATAGCCGGCGCGGACAAGCTTAATGCGGCAAGCCCCCGCCAGCCTCCAAAAAAATCGATCGAGCGACATATAAATATCGATCGATACACATATTTAGGGCCGGACCTTATCGAGAGTCAGCGCCGGGCGAGTGAAGAGCAGATGAGCGTCAGCAAGGCGTCCAAGCCCCTCCGACCGGGCACCTACCCGCGCGGTGAGGAGACCCGTCGCCGCATGATCGAGACCGCCCTCGACATGTTCGCGTTGCGCGGTTACGAGGGCGCGTCGACCCGTTTGCTGGCGGAAAGCGCTGGGGTGAACCTGCCGGCGATCCAATATTATTTCGGCAGCAAGGAGGGCCTTTACGATGCTGTCGTCGACCACATCATTCAGCGGATCTCGGAGCGCACGGCGCCGGCCGCTGCGCGCGTCGCGGCCGAGCTTGCGAAGGACGACGTGCCGCGGGCGACGCTCCTCGCCCTCCTCTACCAGATGCTCGATGCCTTTTTGGCGCTGATCGTCAATGATTCGGAAGGGCACCGGCTTTTCTTGTACCGCGCCGAGGTCGAGCACGCGACCGCCATGGAGCCGCTCCAGGACGCCGTACGGCGATCCGTCGTCAGACCGTGCGTCGCGCTGATCGCCCGGCTGATCGACCGCCCTGCCGAGGATGATCTGACCATCGCCCGAACCCTTCTGATCCTGGGCCAGGTCATGGCCTTCGGGCACAAGGGCCCGCAGCGCGATATCGGCTGGGGCGATCGCAACGAGGAGCGCCTGAATGTCGTGCGAGAGCTCGTGCACGAGCACACCGCGGCCGTCCTCCGCGCCGCCCGCCGGGCGCGCCGATGAGCACCGGCTTCCGTATCCTGGCCGCCACGCTCGCCGTGGCCTTCGTCTCCGGTTGCGCGGTGGGCCCGGATTTCGTTCGCCCCAGCGTCCCCGCGGCGGCGGGCTACACGCCGGAAAAGTTGGCGGCGGAGACCACGGCCGCGGATATCCATGGCGGCGAGGCGCAGCGCCTCGTCCAGGATCTCGACATTCCCGGGCAGTGGTGGACCCTGTTCCATTCGCCGGCGCTCACGGCGCTCATCCAGCAGGCGCTCAAGGCAAATCCGACCTTGGACGCGGCGACGGCGGCGCTGCGCGAAGCGCAGGAGAACGTCTATGCGGAGCAGGGCGCGCTCTTCCCCACGGTCAGCGGCAGCGCCTCGACGGAGCGCGAGAAAATCTCCGGTGCCACCTTCGGGTTTCCGGGTCTGTCCTCGATCTTCAGCGTTCATACGGCGGAGCTGAGCGTCTCCTACCCCTTGGACGTCTTCGGCGGCACCAGGCGGTCGATCGAGGCGTTGACCGCGCAAACCGACTATGAGCGCTTCCAGCTCGAAGCCGCCTATCTCAGCCTCACTGCCAATGTCGTCACCGCGGCGGTGACCGAGGCATCGCTGCGCGCACAGATCGCCGCGACCAACGAGATCATCGAGGTCGAGACCCAGGAGCTGGAGGTCGTGCAGCGCCAGTTCGCGCTCGGCGGCGCGGCGAAAACCACCGTGCTGCAGCAGGCGGCGACGCTGGCGCAGGAGCGGGCGACGCTGCCGCCGCTGGAGAAGCAACTGGCGCAAGAACGCAACCTGCTCGCCGATCTCGCCGGCCGCTTTCCGAGCCAGGATCTCGGCGAGAGCTTCGACCTCGCGGGGCTGCAGCTGCCGAAGGACCTGCCGGTCAGCCTACCCTCGAAGCTGATCGAGCAACGGCCGGACGTGCGCTCGTCGGAGGCGCAATTGCACAGCTACAGCGCCGAGATCGGCGTCGCCACGGCCAACCAGCTGCCGCAGCTCACCTTGTCCGCGACCTATGGCAGCTCATCGGTCGGCAATCTCTTCAGCCCCGGCACGGGCATCTGGAGCGCGGCAGCGAGCCTTTCGCAGACGCTCTTCGACGCCGGCACCTTGCAGCATAAGAAGCGCGCGGCCGTCGCCGCCTTCGACCAGGCCGCGGCGCAATATCGCAGCACGGTGCTCGCGGCCTTTCAGGACGTCGCCAACGCGCTGCGCGCGCTGCAATCCGATGCCGATGCCTTGCAGGCGCAGCTTGCCGCCGAGCGCGCCGCAGCCGACAGCCTGGCGCTCTCGCGCGAGCAGTTCCGGGACGGCGCCATTACCTATCTGTCGCTGCTCACCGCCGAGCAGACCTATCAGCAGTCGCGCATCAATCTCGTCCAGGCACAGGCCAACCGCTTCTCCGACACGGCGGCCTTGTTCCAGGCGCTCGGCGGCGGCTGGTGGAACCCCGCCGACATCCCGGCGGACAACGGCGCCCCGAGCCGTCTTCTCGACAGGATTATCCCCTAGCAAGTTCATGTTGGAGTGGAGGCGAACCGAATGATCAAGCGCATGGGGATCATGCTGGTCGCAGTCGGCGTGGTGTTCGGAGGCATTTTCGCCTTCCAGACCTTCAAGGCCAGCATGATCAAGCATGCGGTCGCGGCCTTGGCCGCGCCGCCGCAGACCGTCGCGACGACGACAGCGGGCTATCAGGAATGGCAGCCGCAGCTCGAGAGCGTCGGCAGCCTGCGCGCGGTGAACGGCGCCAACCTCTCTCTGGAGGTCGCAGGCATCGTCGACGAGCTCGATTTCAAGTCGGGCGACGATGTCAAGGAAGGGACGCCGCTGCTGCGCCTGCAGGCCAAGGACGACATCGCCAAGCTGCAGTCGCTGCAGGCCACCGCGGCGCTCGCCAAGATCACCTATGACCGCGACCTGCGGCAATCCAAGGCCCAGGCCGTGAGCCAGCAGACCGTGGATACCGATCAGCAGACGCTGAAAAGCGACGTGGCTCAGGTCGCCCAGCAGCAGGCGCTGGTCGATTACAAATCCCTGGTTGCGCCCTTCGCCGGTCGCCTCGGCATCCGCCAGGTCGATCTCGGCCAGTACCTCGCCGCCGGGACCACTGTCGTGACGCTGCAGGCGCTGGATCCGATCTATCTCGATTTCTACCTGCCGCAGCAGGCGCTCGGCGAAGTGAAGGTCGGGCAGCCGGTGACGGCGAAGGTAGACACCTATCCGAGCCAGAGCTTTTCCGGCGAGATCTCCGCGGTCAATCCGCAGGTCGATACCACCACCCGCAACGTTCAGATCCGCGCCACGCTCAAGAACCGGGACCACATGCTGCTGCCGGGCATGTTTGCGACCCTCGACATCGCCGTCGGCGCGCCGCAACGCCAGGTCACCTTGCCGCAGACGGCGATCACCTTCACCTCCTACGGCAACACGGTCTACATCGTCGAGGACAAGGGAAAGAAAGCCGATGGCCAGCCCGATCTCGTCGGACGGCAGACTTTCGTCACCACGGGAGCGACGCGCGGCGACCAGGTGGCCGTACTCAGCGGCGTCAAGGAGGGCGACGTCGTCGTCACCGCCGGGCAGATCAAGCTGCATAACGGCTCGCCCCTGGCAATCGACGACTCGGTGAAGCCGACCGACGACGCCGATCCGCACCCCGTCGATCATCTCTAGGAGCGCGCGCCGATGAACGTCACGGACATCTTCATCCGCCGCCCTGTCCTGGCCATGGTGGTCAGCCTGTTGATCCTGGTACTCGGCGTACGGGCGGCGGGCTCGCTGCCCATCCTGCAATACCCGCGGACGGAAAACGCGGTGGTGACGGTGACCACGACCTATTACGGGGCCGATCCCGACGTGGTGGCCGGCTTCATAACGACGCCGCTGGAGACCGCCATCGCCCAGGCCAACGGCATCGATTATATGAGCTCCACCAGCCAGAGCGGCGTCAGCACGATTACGGTCTATCTCCGCCTCAATTACGATGCCGACAAGGCGCTGACGGAGATCAATACGAAGATCAGCTCGGTGCTCAACCAGCTGCCTTCGGGAACGCAGCAGCCGGTGCTGACGGTGGCGATCGGCCAGACTATCGACGCCATGTATATCGGCTTCGACAGCAAGGTGCTGGCGCCGAACCAGATCACCGACTATCTCGTCCGCGTGGTGCAGCCGAAGCTGCAGGCGGTGACGGGCGTGCAGACGGCGGAGCTGCTCGGCGGCAAGAATTTCGCCCTCCGCGCCTGGCTCGATCCACAGAAACTCGCAGCCTACGGCCTGACCGCTACCGATGTCAGCACGGCGCTGTCGCAGAACGACTACATCTCCGGGCTCGGCACGACCAAGGGCCAGATGGTGGAGGTCAACCTGACCGCCTCGACCGGACTTCATACCGCCGACCAATTCGCCAATCTGGTGCTGAAGCAGGCGAATGGCGCGATCATCCGCCTCAAGGACGTCGCCGACGTGACCCTCGGCGCCGACGATTACGACCAGCAAGTCGCATTCGACGGCCAGAAGGCCGTCTATATCGGAATCCAGGTCGCTCCCGCCGCCAACCTGCTCGATGTCGTCGGCGGCGTGCGCAAGATCCTGCCGGACATCCTGGCGCAATTGCCGCAGGGTCTCAACGGCGCGGTCGTCTACGACTCCACCGCCTTCGTGAACAGCTCGATCACCGAAGTCGAGCACACGCTGATCGAAGCGCTGCTGATCGTCACCTTGGTCGTCTTCGCCTTCATCGGCTCGCTACGCTCGGTGCTGATCCCGATCATCGCCATTCCGCTGTCGCTGATCGGGACCTTTACCCTGATGCTGGTTTTCGGATTCTCGATCAATCTGCTGACTTTGCTCGCCCTGGTGCTGGCGATCGGCCTCGTGGTCGACGATGCGATCATCGTGGTGGAGAACGTCAACCGGCACTTGGAAGACGGAATGAGGCCGGTCCCGGCGGCGATCCGGGCGGCGCGCGAGTTGGGCGGGCCGATCATCGCCATGACCGTCGTCCTCGTCGCGGTGTACCTGCCGATCGGTTTCCAGGGCGGCCTCACCGGCGCCCTCTTCACCGAATTCGCCTTCACCCTGGCCGGGGCGGTGACGGTCTCCGCCGTCGTCGCGCTGACGCTGTCCCCGATGATGAGCTCGCGCCTGCTGAAACCGCACAGCACCGACCGGAGCGGCTGGCAGGAGCGGCTGGTCGATTTCATCGACCGGCGCTTCGATGCGCTGCGCCGCCGCTATGAACGCTGGCTGAGCGGCAGCCTCGACTTCCTGCCGGTCACGGCCGTGTTCGCGCTGATCGTGCTCTCGAGCATCTATTTTCTCTACACGAGCGCAAGCAGCGAGCTCGCGCCTCAGGAGGATGAGGGCGTCATCCTGACGCTGGCAACGAACGCCCCGGATGCGACGTTGCAGCAGCGCCTGCTTTACGACCGCCAAGCCTATGAGACCTTTACCAAGTTCCCCGAGACGGATCACGTCTTTCAACTCGACGTCGCGGGCTCCGATATTGGCGGCGCGGTGCTGAAACCTTGGGATCAACGGACGGCCACCTCGAACCAGCTGCAGCCGCAGGTGCAGCAGGCGTTGAACGGCATCGCCGGCCAGCGGGACGTCGCTTTCCAGCCGTCGCCCCTGCCCGGCAGCAGCGGCCTTCCCGTGCAGTTCGTCATCGGCACGACGGCGCCATTCGCGCAGCTCAACGAGGTGGCGCAGCAGCTCCTGCAGAATGCGCAGAAGAGCGGCATGTTCATCTATCTCGACACCGATCTGAAGATTGACCAGCCGCAATCGACGGTGGAGATCGATCGCGACAAGACGGCGCAGCTCGGGTTGAAGATGAGCGATGTCGGCGGGGCCCTGGCGGCGATGCTGGGTGGCGGCTACGTCAATTACTTCAGCCTGGACGGGCGCTCCTACAAGGTGATCCCGCAAGTGCAGCAGCGCTACCGCCTCAATCCGCAGCAGCTGCTCGACTACTACATCTCCGACAGCGCGCCGATCCCGCTCTCGGCCGTCGCCCGCATCACCACCAGGACGGTGCCCGAGTCGCTGGACCACTTCCAGCAGCTCAACGAAGCGACCATCCAGGGCGTCACTGCCCCGGGCGTCACGCTGGGCGCCGCGCTCGACGAGCTGCGGAGCCTGGCTGCCACCACGCTGCCGCAAGGCTACTCGATCGATTATGGTGGCCTGTCGCGTCAATACGAGCAGGAATCGGGCGGCTTCGTCACGACCTTCGCCTTTGCGCTCATCATCATCTTCCTGTCTCTGGCAGCGCTGTTCGAGAGCTTCCGCGATCCGCTGATCATCCTCGTCTCGGTGCCGATGTCGATTGCCGGTGCGCTGGTCTTCATCAGCCTCGGCGTCGGCGGCGCCAGCCTCAACATCTACAGTGAGGTCGGGCTGACGACGCTGATGGGGCTCATCAGCAAGCATGGCATCCTCATGGTCGAGTTCGCCAATGGCCTGCAGCAGCAAGGGAAGTCGAAGCGCGAGGCG
The DNA here is from genome assembly GCA_028291405.1 of Rhodospirillales bacterium. Taxonomy (GTDB): domain Bacteria; phylum Pseudomonadota; class Alphaproteobacteria; order ATCC43930; family CGMCC-115725; genus URHD0088. The sequence continues at coordinate 11,078 of JAQGID010000093.1, forward strand.
ATCGAGATCGCAGCCGGCATCCGTCTGCGCCCGATCCTGATGACGACGGCGGCCATGGTGCTGGGCGTCGCCCCGCTCATCCTTGCCCGCGGCGCCGGCGCCGAATCGCGCTTCCAGATGGGACTTGTCATCGCCAGCGGGCTGGCCATCGGCACCCTGTTCACGCTGTTCGTGGTTCCCGCCGTCTATACGCTGATCGGGGCGGATCACTCGAAACGGAGGCCGGCAGAGGGCGACCTCATCGCTTCGGAACCGCATCAGGCTTGACGCGGACGAGAAGTCGCGACCGAGCTGCTGCGAAGCCTGAGAGATCTTGGCGTTTCTTATGCTGCTTGAACTTGCCCTTCTCTTCGTACTTCCGCCTTTAGGAAACGGGCGAGGCCGAAGCTCGCAAATGCGCCGACGAGCAGCGGAAGGGCAGTAATTGCATCGCTCGGCGAATAGTAAATCCCCGGGTGCCTCTCACACTTAATTTGCTCCTGGTGAAAGCTTTAGACGGTCGGCGTTCGAATCTTATTCGTTCAGCCGTGCGGCAGGCGCTGGTCAGCACACTGTCAATGACGATGAGGCCTGGTTTCCTGCCTGCGCGGGAACTGCGCGTCGGTCATTGACCGGCCAGCTCTGTCGGGCGTGTTACGCCAGCGCGCCGCCGGACAGCGTGTCGACGACGTCTCCGACACCGGCCGACCGGTGAGCTTTACCGGACTGCGCCACGGCGGCTTCAACGGCCGCCCTTCGGCGCTGCGCCGAGCCATCGGCAACCTGATCGAGAACGCCATTTTCTACGGCAAGCGTGCCGTGGTCGAGCTCGGGGAGCGCGAGTCCGAGTGGCTCATCCGGGTCATCGATGACGGCCCGGGAATTCCAGTCGAGTTTCGCGAAGCGGCCTTCGCGCCGTTCTTCAGGGTCGAAGCCTCGCGCAACCGGAATACCGGCGGCACGGGGCTTGGGCTCTCGATCGCTCGCTCGATCGTTCGGGCGCATGGCGGCGATATCTGTTTCAAGGATCATTCAGACGGAGGTTTTCAGGTCGAGGTATTGCTGCCGCGGCTCAATGGGCGCGCTCAGCGCGAGTCGACGGCGGTCGCGAACCTCGAAGGCGAGGCTGATCAAGCTCTCTCATAGCTCCGCCTCCCGCAATTAGGGCTACGCGCCCGGTCCCGTTGCACCATCGCCTTAGCTGTGTGACCGGACGCGCACGACTAGTACGGCGCCGGCAAAAAGCGCTCGTAAGTCGGGGCCGGGCACGATTACCGACTGGGCGCGTTTGGTAACCATCCCATCGAAGGGAAACGCCGCCATGTCTGAAGATCCAGCTGAACCGCGCGGTCCGAACCTCGCCGACGGTATTCCGCTCGCGCAACTCGAGGAAGGCGCGACGGTGCTCGGCCACGTCGGCGACAAGCCCGTCTTGGTCGTCCGCAGCGCGGGCGAGATTTTCGCGATCGGCGCCGCCTGTACGCATTATGGCGGCCCGCTGGCCGAGGGGCTGATCGTCGGCGATAGCGTGCGCTGTCCCTGGCATCATGCCTGCTTCAGTTTACGCACCGGCGAGGCCTTGCGTGCGCCCGCGCTGAAGCCCGTTTCCGGATGGAATGTCGAAGCCCGCGATGGAAAGCTCTTCGTGCTTGGGAAGCGGAAGTCGGCGGAGCGCGCCACCAGCGTGCCGACGCAGGTACTTGGGACCGTCGTCATCCTCGGGGGCGGCGCCGCCGGAATCGCTGCGGCGGAGATGCTGCGGCGCGAGGGGCATGCGGGGCGCATCGTCATGATCAGCGCCGACGGCGCAGCGCCCTATGACCGGCCAAATCTGTCAAAGGATTATCTCGCGGGTAAGGCGCAGGAGAAGTGGCTTCCCTTGTTCTCCGGAGGTTTCTACGAGAAGCATGGGATCGAGTTGCACCTGGGCACGCGCGCCGATTCCATCGACGCAAGCGGCAAGCGCGTACGATTGTCCGACGGGAGCGAGGAGGGCTTCGATGCCTTGCTCCTCGCGACCGGCGCGGAACCCGTGCGTCTCGATATTCCGGGAAGCGACCGGCCGCACGTCCATTATCTGCGTTCGCTGGACGATTGCCGCGCAATCATCGCCAATGCCGAGCATGCCGAGCGCGCCGTCATCATCGGCGCCAGTTTCATCGGCATGGAGGCGGCCGCATCGCTGCGCATGCGCGGACTCCAAATTCATGTCGTGGCGCCGGACAAGCGGCCGATGGAGCGGGTGCTCGGTCCGCAGCTCGGCGACTATCTCCGCCGGATCCACGAGGAGCAAGGTGTCGCATTCCATCTCGAACAGACCGCGGTCGCAATTGACGACGGGGCGGTGACGCTGCGCAGCGGCGAGACAATCGATGCCGACCTCGTCGTGATCGGCATCGGCGTGCGGCCGCTCACCGAGATCGCAGAACGGGCGGGTCTCGCGCTCGACCGCGGCGTCTCGGTGAATGAATACCTGGAAACCAGCGCGCCCGGTATTTTCGCCGCCGGCGACATCGCGCGCTGGCTCGATCCTCACACCGGCCAGCGCATCCGCGTCGAGCATTGGGTGGTCGCCGAGCGCCAGGGCCAGACGGCCGCCAAAAACATCCTCGGCAAGCACGAGCGCTTCGCTGCCGTTCCGTTCTTTTGGACGCAGCACTACGATTTGAGCCTGTCCTATGTCGGGCACGCGGAGCGCTGGGATACGATCGATATCGACGGCGATCTGGAAAGCGGGAGTTGCACGCTCGCTTATCGGCAGGACGGAAAAACGCTCGCGATCGTCACGATTGGACGCGACCGGCAGGGACTCGAAGCCGAGGTCGCGATGGAGACGGCGGGATCGGGGATTCGTTAGGCTCGCAAACGAGCTGCAGCGACACGCTGCCCGGACGATGCCGAGCCGCCGCTACTCGCGACGAAACGTCACGACGAGGACGTCGCGGTATGCCGGAGATGTCGGGTCGAGCGGCTCAACCGGCGTCACCCCATGGTAGACGCGACGGTCGTCCACGAGCGCGGCGTCGAACGGCTCGGTCAGGGTGAAGCTGCCCAACGGGCGGCGACCGAGGTCGTGAATCGTCGTTGTCCCGCTGACGATGTTCCGTCGTCCGATCAGCAGCACCAGCACGAAGTCGACGCCGTCCCGGTGCAAGCCTTCGGGCGTCGGCTGTCCCGCCTCGCCGAGGCGAGCCTCGATCCGGAATTGATGCGCCTCGACGTGCCAGGCGCCGACCGCCGGTGCCATGGCGCCGAACAGCTCGCGGCAGAAGCCGAGAACCGCCAGCATGCTGGGTCCCTCTGCGAGGTTGCGGTCGATTGGCTCGAACCAGCGTTCTATGCCGCCGTTGAGCGGATTGTAGTCGAGATTCTGGTAGTGCGGTTGGTTGGGCTTGCGGACGATCGGGCCATCCGGACGGACGGAGTAGACCGCATGACGCCGCCTGCGGTACCGCCCGCGGTCCGCCATGTAGGTGTCCACCTCGAGATCATCCCAGCTCGCGGCGAACGCGTCCCAGTCGCTTAGCGACCCAAAGCGCGCCAGCATTGCGTGCATCTCGGCAGCGTGAACGAACGCATAACCATCATCAGCGATGACGGCTTTGAGGGAGTCGATAGCTTTCGGGCCAGCCGTGGTCATGCCGGATCATATCATGGCGCCGAGGATCGTCTCTCGCCCGCCGCCACAGCTGTGCGATCGTGCGTCTTAAGCGAGCGAATTGATGATCTCGCGATAGGCTTGCTCGGGGAATGCCTTGAGAGTTGTCGTGCGCACTTCGCCGAGCATGCCGAGCATCAACGAGAACCGTGCTGCGACGGCGTCGTCGGGCGCCTCGTAGATGGCAACCAAATCGTAGTTGCCGAACGTCATGTAGAAGGCTTTGAATTGGCCACCCATTTCTGTCAGGGCAGCCTTGGCTCTGTCGAGGCGACTGGGTGAGTCGTTCACTCGGCGCATGCCCTGGTCCGTCCATTGGACGAGCATGATGTAGGTCGTCATCACAACCCTCCTTTCCGATCGGAGGCTGTGCCCTCGCTCGCCGATGTGCGTCTTCTATTCCGCGCCTCGCGTTTGTCGGCTGGCACAGCCCGGCGGGGCCAAGCGTACTCCTCCTCGAGCAGTGGAGAAACGTTTTCTAAAAATTTGGTTCAGCAGCCTCATGCGTCGGAGTGCGGAAGGCGCAGGGCGCCTGATGTGGCAGGCGCGAGCACGGGGACACTCGTCATGTGGTCAGGAGTCCGTGCGCCCCATCTTCTCCCCATCGCCTCTGACGCGCGGTCGAACCATAGATAGATCACGGGGGTCGTATAAAGCGTCAGCACCTGCGACACGACCAGCCCCCCAACGATGGCGATGCCCAGCGGAGTCCGGAGTTCGGCACCCGCGCCGGTTCCGAAAGCCAGCGGGAGAGCGCCGAGCAGCGCTGCCATCGTCGTCATCATGATCGGTCGGAACCGAAGCAGGCAGCCCTGCCGGATCGCCGCCGCCGCCGACAGTCCCTGCTCCCGCTCCGCGACCAAGGCGAAGTCGATCATCATGATGGCGTTCTTCTTCACGATGCCGATCAGCAGGATGATGCCGATCATCCCCATGATCGAGAGATCCTGACCGAACAGCATGAGCGCGAGCAGGGCTCCGACGCCCGCCGACGGCAGCGTCGATATGATGGTCAGCGGGTGGATCGCACTCTCATAGAGCACGCCGAGAACGATGTAGACCGCAATGACCGCGGCGAGAATGAGCCAGGGCTGGCTGCGCAGCGAGCTCTGGAAGGCCTGCGCGGTTCCCTGGAACGTGGCGATGAGCGTGTCGGGCTTGCCGACCGCGGCCGCGTCAATGGCCGTCACTGCGTCGCCGAGTGCGTGGCCGGGCGCCAGGTTGAACGAGAGGGTTATGGACGGGAACAGCCCCTGGTGGTTGATCGTGATCGGTGAAACCCCGTTCTCGACCGTTGCGAGAAGGCTGAGCTTGACCAGCTGGCCGGTGGACGGTGACCGGACGTAGAGGTGCTTCAGCGCCTCGGTGGACAGCTGGTAGCGGGGGTCGACCTCCTCGATGACATGATACTGGTTCAGCTGTGTGAACAGCGTCGCGACTTGGCGCTGGCCGAAGGCATTGTACAACGCGTCGTCGATGGATTGTGCGGTCACCCCGAGGCGCGATGCCGTGTCGCGGTCGATCTTCAGGGTCGCGCTCGTGGCGGAGGCCTGCGCATCCGAGGTCACGTCGCGGAGCTCGGGCAGCGATGCGAGCTTTTTCAGCAGGATATCGGACCACCGATTCAATTCGGCTACATCCGCGTCCTGCAACGTGTACTGATATTGCGTCGCGGAGACGCGGCCGCCGACCTGGATGTCCTGTCGCACCTGCATGTAGAGCGCGACGCCCTGGACGCTCGCTACCTTCTGCTTCAGCCGCGCCAGGATCTCGCCGGCCTTTGCGTGCCGCTGGCTGAACGGTTTGAGGTTGATCATCATCCGGCCCTGGCTCACGGTCGGGTTCGGCCCGATCCAGTAATAGACGTTGTCCACGTCGGGGTCGGCCATCACGATGTGTCCCAGCGCCTGGATCCGCTCGGACATTGCGTCGAACGAGACGTCTGGCGCCGCTTGGGCCAAGCCCTGGATAAGGCCGGTATCCTCCTGCGGAAAGAAGCCCTTGGGAGTGACCGTGTATAGCCAGAGCGTAGCGCCGAGCGTGGCTACCGTCACCGCGAGCGTCAGGACGGGGTGGCGCAGAACCCGGTCGAGGGTCTTCCCGTAAGCGTGCACCATCGCCTCGAACATCCGCTCCGATCGCCGGTAGAGGCGTCCATGCGTCTCCTCCGGCCGATAGCGGATGAGCCAGGCGCACATCATCGGCGTCACGGTCAGGGAGACGATTCCCGACATGATGATGGCGACGCTGACCGTCACGGCGAACTCACGAAACAGCCGCCCGACGATGCCGCCCATCAGCAGGATCGGGATGAACACCGCAATGAGCGAGACCGTCATCGAAACGATGGTGAAGCTTATCTCCCTTGCGCCCTCGATCGCCGCCTGCAGCCGCGGCGTGCCGGCTTCGAGATGCCGGATGATGTTCTCGATGACCACGATGGCATCGTCGACGACGAAGCCGACGGCGATGGTGAGCCCCATTAAGGAGAGATTATCCAGGCTGTAGCCGAGCAGATACATCACGCCGAAGGTCGCAATGAGCGACAGCGGTATCGTGACGCTCGGAATGAGTGTCGCCCGCAGATTCCGCAGGAAGCAGAAGATCACCAGGATGACGAGCCCGATGGTGAGTATCATCGTGATCTGCACGTCGCTTACCGAGGCCTGGATCGTCTGCGTGCGGTCGCCGACGATGCTCACGTTGGCGGCAGGGGGCAGCGAAGCAGTCAGTGCCGGAAGCCGGTCCTTGATCTGCTGGATCGTATCGACGACGTTGAAGCCGGGCTGCTTGTGGACGTCGATGATGATGGTGCGTTTGTCCTGGAGCCATGCCGCCTGGCGGATATCCTCCGGGCCATCGACGACGGTCCCCAGATCTCCGAGGCGGATCGGCGCTCCGTTTTTGTACGCCACCACCAGATCCTTATAGGCATCGGCGCTTATCAGCTGGTCGGTGGCATCGAGCACGACGGACTGGTCCGACCCGTTGAGCGTGCCCTTGGGCCCGTTCACCGTCGCCACGCCGATGACATTTCGGATGTCATCAAGGGTGAGGCCGAGCCCGGCTGCCTTGTCGGGATCGACTTGGACGCGCACCGCCGGACGCAGCTCGCCGTGGAAATCGACGAGGCCGACACCTGGCATTTGCGAGATCTGCTGGGCGATGAAGTCCTCGGCGTAGCGATCGACTTCGGTAAGCGGCAACGTGTCCGAGCTCAGCGCGAGCGACAGGAGCGTGAAGTCCGCCGGGTTCACCTTGTGGTAGGTCGGCGGGTTCGGGAGGTTCTTCGGCAGCATTCCGCCCGCCGCGTTGATCGCCGTCTGGACATCCTGCGCGGCGCCGTCGATCGATCGTCCGAGGTCGAACTGGAGAGCGATCTGCGTCGTGCCGAGCGAGCTCGACGAGGTCATCTGGGTGACGCCGGGGATATTGGACAGGGAGCGCTCGAGCGGCGTCGCGACCGACGTCGCCATGGTATCGGCGCTCGCCCCCGGCAGGTTCGCTTGCACCTGGATCGTCGGAAACTCGACCTGGGGCAACGGCGCCACGGGCAGGGAGAAGTAGGCGACGATCCCCACGAGCACGATGCCGATGGCCAGCAGCGACGTCCCGATCCGACGGCGGATAAAGATCTCGGACAGCATCATGGGGTGGCTCCGGTCGTCGGTTCGGCGGAGGGCAGCTCCTTCGCGTCCACTTTCGCGCCGGGGCTGAGCCGCGACTGGCCATCGAAGATGACCGTCTCGCCCGCTGAGACCCCGGCGAGCAGCGCGGTGACGCCGTCCACGGTGGATCCCGTCCTTACCGGCCGAAGCTCGACCGTCCGGTCCGCCTTGAGCACGTAGACGTAAGTGCCGTCGCGTCCGCGCTGCACCGCCCGCGAAGGGATGACGGTGACATTGCGGTCCGTCCGCACGAGAAGACGCGCCGAGATGAATTCGCCAGGCCAAAGAGAGCGATCAGGGTTGGCGAAGCTGGCCTTGAGCCGGACTTGGCCGTTGGTCTGGTCGACCTGGCTATCGACGAAGACGAGCTCGCCCTGCGCCAGGCTGCGCGAGCCATCCCTCGTGTAGGCCGCGACGCTCAGCCTGCCTTTGGAAGCGGCCGAAAGGACATCCGGCAAGTCGTCCTGCGGCAAGGAGAAGAGCACGGCGATCGGCTCCATTTGCGTTACCGTGACCAGCCCATTCGGGTCGGTCGCGTGAACGATGGAGCCTGGATCCACTAAACGCAGCCCGACGCGCCCATCAATCGGGGAACTCACGCTGGTGAAGCCGAGTTGCAGCCGTGCCGTGTCAGCCATCGCCTCATCCGCCTGAACCGTCGCCTCAAGCGATGCGACCTGCGCCTTGAGCGTGTCGACGTTCTGCGAGGGCGCGGCGCCAAGGCTGGTGAGCTTCGTGAAGCGCGTGAGATCCACTCTGGCATTCGCAAGTTGGGCCTGATCCTTCGCCCGATTCGCCTCGGCTTGCTTTAGTTGCGCCTGAAACGGACGCGGATCGATTTGCGCCAACAGGTCACCAGCATGGACCTCCTGCCCTTCGGTAAAAGCGACGCGGTCCAGTTGACCGTCGACCCGCACCTTCACGGTCACGACGTTGAGCGGCTGCGCGGAGCCGATGCCGGCGAGCCAGATCGGCAAATCCCGTGACATTGCGCGGCCGACCGTCACAGGCACGGCAGCCGCCGATGAAGCGGCTGGTGCGGGGGCCTGGCCGCCACGGTTCGTGGCGAGAAGGTAAGCCGTGACGGCGCCGCCAACCAAAAGGAGCAGCAGCATGAGCTTCGTACTGGCGCGTCCCAGCCGCGGTCGCGTCCGAACACCCGATTCCAGAGCCTGGCTCAACTCGTACTCCTCTTAATTTCGAAGGGCGGATTGCACAGGCGCCGCCTCTGGCGGGTCGAAGCCGCCCCCGAGGGCGCGAAAGAGGCCCACCGCCGCTTCGAGCCGCAGAAGGTGGACCTGAAGCAGCGAATCCTCCGCCTGATAGAGGGTTCGCTCGATGGTCAGGACCGTCAGAAAATCGGCGGTTCCAAGCCGGAACTGCGCGTTCGCGAGGTCGAACGCGCGGCGCGCCGAATCCACGGCGACCACATCGGCTGCCTCGAGCTCCTTCAGACGCTCGACCGTCGTCAGCGCGTCTTCGACATCTTGCAATGCCGAAGCCACCGTCTGGCGATACGTGGCGGCGAGCTCGACGACATGCGCGCGATCGAATTTCAATTGTCCTTGCAATCGGCCACCCTCGAAGATCGGCTGAACCAGGCCTGCGGCGATGTCGGCGACGGCCATCGGGGGGAAGAAGTGGCTGAGGGAGCTGTTCGCGATCCCGCCTTGCCCCGTTAAAACGATGCTCGGATAAAAGGCAGCCCGAGCGGCGCCGACGTCGAAGTTGGACGAGATGAGTCTTGCTTCGGCGGCTTGGATGTCGGGCCGCTGCCTCAGGACTGAAGCGGGCAAGTCGGCTTTGACTTCCGGGAGAGAGATGCCGTCCAGATTCTGGGTGCCGATGCCGAAGCCCTCCGGGGCGCTGCCGACCAGCACGGCGAGAAGGTGGACGCTTTGCTCGAGCTGTTGGCGCAGCGCGGGTACGGCGGCATCGAAGGTCGCGACAGCATTCCGTTGCTGCTGGATCTGAAGATCGGAAGCGATGCCTCCGGCGGCCTGGACCTCGATCAAGGAAAGTATCCGCCGGCCGGAGGCCGCGATCTGCTGGGCGAGGCGGACACGCTCTTGCAACGAGAGGATTTGGAAATAGGTGTCGGCCACCGAAGAAACGAGTGTCACGGCGAGGGTGTCCTTATCGAAGGCCGTGGCGACCGTCAGGGTCTTCGCCGAGTTCGCAATTGCGCGGTTCTTGCCCCAGAAATCGATTTCGTAGCTCGCCTGGGCGAAGAGACTCTGCGCCCGGGCGCTGCTCTGTCCGCTGGTTTTGTCGACGGTTCCGCCAAGGGCGACGGCGGGGTATTGGAACGCCCCGGCGATCTCGGCTGCGCCCCGCGCCTCGTCGATGCGGGCGGCGGCGGCCTGCAGGTTGAAGCTGCCTGTCAGGCTCCGATCCACCAGAGCCGTGAGCTCCTTGCTATTGAAGCTCTGCCACCATTCGCCGTGCACCGGGACTGCGTTCTGGGATCCGCTCGCATTCGGCGTATCCCATGCGGACGGGATCGGCGAACTTGGCCGATTATCTGCTGGCACCAGCGAGCAGCCGCTTGCCAAGAGCCCGAGGCCCACGACCATCGGCGCAGCGAAGCGCGCACCGGCCCACGTCATAAAGTTCTCCTCAAGCGATGTGCGCCAAGCTGTCGACACGCGCACATAGTGATTGGCGCCGCTTAGCGCGTGCTTCGCCGGATCATGAAATCGATTTTAGGCGACCCCAGGGTTAATTATTGCTGAGGCTTGCTGGATCTCGAATCGTGTAGCCCGCGCCTGGCACAGTCTGGATCATTGGATACGGATAGCCGCCGTCGACCTTTTGGCGGAGACGGTGGATGTGCATGTCGACGATGTTGCCGCGCGGCTCGAAATCGTACTCCCAAGCGACCTCGATCAGCATGGAGCGCGTCACGACCTGGCCCGCATTGCGAACCAACCGCTCCAACAGGAGGAACTCGCGGCGTTGCAGGCGTATCGGCTTGCCGGCTCGCGATGCGGTCCGGGCAAGAGTATCGAGCTCCAGATCGCCGAGCCGCAGGACAGCGGTTCGTCGCGACGGATCGGCGCGCCGGGCAAGCGCCTCCAGCCGCGCCAGGAGCTCGATGAAAGCGTAGGGCTTGGCGAGATAGTCGTCACAACCGGCACGCATTCCGTCGACCCGGTCCGTCGTCGTGGCAAGGGCACTCAGCATCAGCACCGGCGTTCGCGGATCGCGGACGCGCAGGCGCTTAAGTAGGGTCAGGCCATCGATCCCCGGCAACATCCGGTCCAGAACGAGCGCCTCGTAAATCCCTTCCAGAGCCATGGCGAGCGCGGTCTCGCCGTCGGCCGCCCGGTCGGCGATGTGTCCGCTTTCTGTCAGCCCTCGAACCAGATAATCCGCTGTACGATCGTCGTCTTCCGCGACCAGTATGCGCAACCGATGAGCCTCCTTCTTAAACTGGATTTCACGTTCGGGAGACGGGCACGGCGCCAACCATATGGTAGGGGTAGGCTCGACTATGTCGGCTGAGGGAGAGACATGGCAAGGGTGCTGATCGTCGAGGATGATGCCCAAACCGCGGCGGAGATTGCGGCTGCGCTCGGCGAGCTCGGCTTTGATGTCGAGTGCGCCTACACCGGCCGCGAGGGGCTGCTGAAGGCGGCAGCCGACAAATACGAGGCCATCGTCCTCGATCGCATGCTGCCGGGGGATCTCGATGGGCTAGCCGTGTTGTCGACACTGCGTGCCGTCGGCGTCGATGCGCCGGTTCTCATCCTGAGCGCGCTGTCTGCGGTGGACGAGCGAGTGCGCGGACTCCGCGCAGGCGGCGACGATTACCTCACCAAGCCCTTCGAGTTCATTGAATTGACCGCGCGGCTCGAGGTCCTCGTGCGGCGACGGAAGGCACCCCAGCGCGAGACCATGCTGCGGGTCGGCGATTTGGAGGTCGACCTCGTCACTCGCGAGGTGCGCCGCGCTGGTCGCGTCATGGAACTCCTCCCCCGGGAGTATCGCTTGCTCGAATACCTCATGCGGCACCCGGGGCAGGTCGTGACGCGCACGATGCTGTTCGAGGAGGTTTGGGAATATCGCTACGACGAGCGGACGAACGTCATTGACGTTCACATCGGCAAGCTCCGACGCAAGCTTGAGGAAGGCGGAATGCCGTCGATGATCCAAACCCTCCGCGGCTCAGGGTATGTCCTCCGTGCGGCTGAGTGATCTGCATCGCACGACGAGCTTCCGGCTCGCCCTGTTGTTTGTTGCTCTGTTCGGCGCGGCATCGCTGATGCTCTTTGGCTTTCTCTACTGGCGCACTGCAGGTTACCTTAGCGCCGAGACGGACGACTGGCTCGCGAGGGAGCAGGCGGCGCTCGCCCGGACCGCTCCCGGCGAACTCGCAGCTCGGCTTGACGATCACGGGATAAGCGACCCGGGTTTACAGCGCCCCTTCGCTTGGTTTGACGCCTCGGGAAACAGGATCGCGGGCGAGTTGACGACCCTTCCGAGCCCTTTCCCGCCAATGGACCGCCCCTTCGAGTTCATGCTGAAGCAAGGCGAGAGGAACGTGTCGTTCAGGGGCTTGGCTCACCGGCTGCCGGCAGGTGGTATCATCCTTGTCAGCCAGAACGTCCACGAAATGAACGAATTCAGCGAACGGCTGGTCGGCGCCATGGCATGGGGCGGCCTTCTCGTCTTGCTGATGGCGCTTGGGGGCGCCGCTCTCACCGGCATCGGGGCATTGCGCCGCATCGACGGCGTCACTCGCGCCATCGAGCGCATCGTCGGCGGCGACCTGGCTGAGCGCCTGCCAACGCGCGGCCCAGGTGGGGACCTCGATCGATTGGTTCACGTCGTCAATAGTATGCTGGACGATCTCGAGCGGCTCATGCATGAGGTCAAAGGCGTATGCGACGGGATTGCTCATGACCTGCGAACGCCGCTGACGCGCCTCCTCGCTGGTCTGGAACGGGCGCGTCGCCGCGCGATGTCGGCCGACGATTACGCCACCGCCGTCGACGAGGCGATCGCCGAGATGCAAGGCATCCTCAGCACGTTCAGCGCCCTCCTGCGCATTTCGGAAGTCGAGGACGGCGCGCGCCGCGGCGGATTCACCGTGCTCGATCTAGCCAAGGTCGCGGCCGACGTGACGGAGTTCTACGATCCGCTTGCGGAAGGGAAGGATATCGCGCTGTCGCTCGAGAGTACGGGGCCCGTCGAGATATCGGGAGACCCGAGCTTGCTTTTTGAGGCAATCAGCAATCTCGTGGACAACGCCATCAAGTTTACGGCGTCGGGCGGCCGGGTCGCGGTGCGGACGTTCTGTGGGAACGAGGGCTTGGGCGTCATCGTGGCCGACACCGGCCCGGGCATTCCGGCCGAGGAGCGTGACGCCGTACTTCGCCGCTTCCATCGTGCCGAGAAGAGCCGCCATACTCCTGGGACCGGATTAGGTCTGAGCCTGGTCGCCGCCATCTCGAGGCTGCACGGCTTCAGGCTCGAAATCGAGGACGCCGGTCCGGGCTGCCGCGTCACGCTGTGGCGCGACGGCGGACCAGGCGAGCCGGCGCCGTCGGCCCGCCAACACCTGGCCGATGTCGAGCGAAAAGTCGTCCACCCTGAGAAGCTCGCCGCTGCCGAGATCGTATCGCTGAAGCCGTAAGGCTCGGGATCGCGGTGCTCCCCCCAGGCTATACGAAAACCCGAGCGGATTAGCTGGGACAGGCCGGCGGACTTGAGGTCTGCTTTACGGCCGAAAGCTTTGGGCGGCCTTCGACCCGCCTCAGCCGTTGGCGGCATCTGCTTCCGGGCGAAATCGACCGTGCGTCTCTGACGGCCGGAGCACATCGGGTGTGTCATAGTCGGTATTCGTAGAACCGCAGAGCCGTCTTTCAATCTGGCCAACGCGCCCCGCATCCGCCCCTATGCCCGCTGCTCGACGAGGGCGGCGAGCTGCGCCCAGACTGTTCCCCAGCCCTCGTAGAAGCCCATTTCAGCATGCAGGTTCCGGTCGACGTCGTCCTTGTGCATTACATGGGCGGAGTAGTCGGTGCCCATCGGATGGTCTCGGAGCGTGATGATCGCGGTCATGGCCGTCGGATAAGGCGGTTCGGCGGGCCTCCAATCGAGCGAGACACTTAGCGCAATGGCTAACTTAATCGGGCCGCGTCGGCAGTGAAGGCAGAGCGGCGCTCTCGATCCTAGCCTTCAACATCCTCCACGCAGTGAACGCCTCCGGCGCGGAACGACTGAGTCCAGCGGGTGAGCTGGACGGGAGCTTTCTGCAATCGGCGGCACCGTCGGGTCGCTGAGTTTTGGCGCAGCCTGTCCCGCGCCGCCCGCGTCAGTGGGCGCGGACGATGTCGCGCAGCACGTCGACCTCGAGCGCCTTCTCGTCGAGCAGCGCGAGAACGAGGTCACCGATGCTGACGATGCCGACGACGGCACCGTCGTCGTCGACCGGAAGATGGCGTATCCGATGCGTCGTCATGACGCGCAACGCGTCGCGCACCCGATCCTCGGGATGGCAGCTGATGACATCGGCCGTCATCAGCTCGGATACCGGCAGCCTCATCGTTTCCTCGCCGAAGCGGGCGAGGCCGTGGCTGATGTCACGCTCGCTGAGGATGCCGACGTAGCGGCCCCAGCGGTCGTAGACGAGCAGGCAGCCGATGTCTTGGGCGGTCAGAATCTGCGCAGCCGAGACCACGGTATCGACAGTGCGCGTCTTGTGGACCGTCCGGCCTTTGCGATGCAGGATTTCGGCGATGCGCATGACCCCCTCCAGGGTTCGAAACGGTATTGGGTATTGGGACTCTTCGCCCGCCGCGTGCCGAGTGGCAAAAATTCGGCCGCCGCATCGAATCATTTGGGTCGGCGGGCGCGGCCCTCCAATTAAAGATTTTTCACCCGGTTGCTCCGGTGACCGCCGCCGATGCGGCGGTGCCGGTCTGGCCGATTGCGCGGGAACGATCGTTTGGCCGGTCTGTTTTTGCACAAAGGCGCAACCCTCCCGCCGGAGACGCGCATTGCGGCGACGTGACCTACTGACGACGACGGCCAGCCTCGTCGTGGCGCAAGGTGCGGCACGCGCCGGCGTGATCAAGGGCGCGCTCCCATGGGAGCCGGGTGCCGGGGTGCCGCCGGATCGCGTCGTGCCCGGTCCCTGGCAATTCTTCACCGCCGACGAGGCGGCGGCCGTCGAAGCGATGGTCGACCGCGTCATCCCGCCCGATCCCGAAACCCCCGGCGGCAAGGACGCGGGCTGCGCCGTCTTCATCGACCGCCAGCTCGCCGGGGCCTACGGCAAGGACGCCGGGCTTTACCGCAGCGCGCCCTTCCAGCAGGGCACCAGGCAGCAGGGCGACCAATCGCCGGCGACGTTGGCCGAGCGCTACCGTCAAAACCTCGCCGCGCTCGACCGCTACTGCCGCGCGAGTCGCGCGGGAAAAACCTTCGCCCAGCTCGACGATTCCGCAAAGGACGAGATCCTCGGCGGCCTCGAGAAAGACGCGGTGCAGCTGGACCAGGGCGACGGTGCCTGGTTCTTCGCGCAGCTCCTCAAGGATACCAAGGAAGGGTTCTTCGCCGACCCGATCTACGGCGGCAACCGCGAGATGGTCGCCTGGAAGATGATCGGCTTTCCCGGCGCGCGCTACGACTACCGCGACTGGATCGACCATCACAACGAACGCTACCCGTTGCCGCCGGTCGCGATGACCGGCCGCCCGGAATGGAAGACGCGCGGCCGCTGACGGCGCGACGGAAAGGAAAAGATGGCGCGCAGACTACCGGCAAAGGACGCGGTGATCATCGGGCTCGGCTGGACCGGCTCGATCCTCGCGCATGAGCTGACCGACGCCGGGCTCGACGTCGTCGCGATCGAACGGGGCCCCTGGCGCGACACCGCGACGGAGTATCCACCCAACTACGTCCAGGACGAGCTGCGCTATCGCATCCGCCACGAGCTCTTCCTGCGCCCCGAGCAGACGACGCTGACCTTTCGCAACAAGATGAACCAGACGGCGCTGCCGATGCGGAGCTGGGGCGCCTTCATGCCGCCCAACGGGGTAGGCGGCGGCGGCGTTCACTGGAACGCCGAGACCTGGCGCTTCATGCCGAGCGACTTCGTGCTGCGCTCGCATCTCGTGCAGCGCTACGGCGAGAAATTCCTGCCGCCGGACATGACGATCCAGGATTGGGGAGTGACCTACGACGAGCTCGAGCCGCATTACGACCGTTTCGAATACCTCTGCGGCACGTCGGGGACGGCCGGCAATGTGCAGGGCGAGATCCGGGAGGGCGGGAATCCCTTCGAGGGGCCGCGCTCGCGGCCTTATCCGACGCCGGCGCAGAAGCAGCCCTTCAGCGCCACGCTCTTCGCCAAGGCGGCGCGCGAGCGCGGCTACAAGCCGTTTCCGCAACCTTCGGGCAATTTGTCGGAAGCCTATACTAACCCGCTCGGCGTCCGCATGGGTCCCTGCAGCTATTGCGGCTTTTGCGAGTGGTTCGGCTGCGGCAATTACTCGAAGGCGAGCCCGCAGACCACTCTCCTGCCGGTGCTCGTCCGCAAGGCGAATTTCGAGGGCCGCGACAATTGCGAGGTCGTGCGCATTTTGCTGGATGCGAGCGGCAAGCGCGCGACCGGCGTCGTCTATGTCGATTCGAGCGGCGAGGAATGGGAGCAGCCGGCCGAGCTCGTGATCCTCAGCGCCTATACGCTCTTCAACGTCCAGCTGCTGCTGCTTTCGGGGATCGGCAAGCCTTACGACCCCGACAAGAACGAGGGCGTCATCGGCCGCAATTTCACGCATCAGACGGTTTCCACCGTCAACGGCTTCTTCGACCCCAAGAAATACATCTTCAACCCGTTCATCTCCTCGGGCTCGATCGGCATGTGCATCGACGAGTTCAACGGCGACAATTTCGATCACGGGCCGCACGGTTTCGTCGGCGGCGGCTATATGGGCCAGGTGCAGACCAACGGCAGGCCGATCGCCGCGACGATCGTGCCGCCCGACGTGCCGGCCTGGGGCGCCAAGTGGAAGCAGTCGGTGCGCGAGAGCTACCTCAGCACGGTCATTCCCGGCACCGGCGTCCACGGCAGCTTCTACAGCTATCGCGACAACTATCTCGACCTCGACCCGACCTACAAGGATCGCTTCGGCCGGCCGCTGCTGCGCCTGACGCTCGACCTCCACGAGAACGAGCTCAAGATGAGCGAATTCCTGACCGACCGTTTCGCAGAGATCATCCAGCAGATGGGCGCGACGCAGGTCGTCAAGCATCCGCGTAAGGGACCTTACGACGGCACCGAATACCAGACGACGCATCTCAACGGCGGGGCAATCATGGGCACCGATCCCACGACGAGCGCCGTCAACCGCTATTCCCAGAGCTGGGACGTCCCGAATCTTTTCGTCACGGGGGCGAGCAATTACCCGCAGAACGCCGGCTACAACCCGACGGGCACGCTTGCGGCGCTCGCCTTCTGGTCCGCCAAGGCGATCCGCGAGCAGTACCTCAAGAGCCCGGGCGCGCTCGTCGATGCTTGAGCGAGTGCGCCTCCCGCCGGCGGTGCTGGCCGCCGTGCTCTGCGCCGCACCGGTCGTGACGCAGGCGGCGTCCGATCCGCAGGATTTCGCACAGCGCGAGCGCGGCCGCTCCCTGACCGTGGTCGCCGATTGCGCCGCCTGCCATACCGTGCCGGGCGGCCCGGCATTCGCCGGCGGCAGGCCCATCGAGACACCGTTCGGCACGCTGATCGCTCCCAATATCACGCCCGACCCCGACACCGGGATCGGCGCCTGGACCGACGACGAGTTCGTCAACGCGCTGCGCCGCGGCACTGGACGCAATGGCGAGCACCTCTATCCGGCGATGCCCTACAACTACCTGACCAAGCTGACGCGCCAGGACGCGCTCGACATTCGCGCCTATCTGAATACGGTGACGCCCGTGCTGCGCGACGTCGTCGCCAACCAGCTGCCATTCCCCTTCAACATCCGCATCAGCATGCTGGCGTGGAACGCGCTGTTCTTCCGCGAGGGCGAGTACCGGCCCGACGCCGGCAACTCGGCGGAATGGAATCGTGGCGCCTTCCTCGTCGAGGGCCCGGCTCATTGCGGCGCCTGCCACACGCCGAAGAACCTGCTGGGCGGCGACAAATCGAGCGAGACGCTGCAGGGCAGCCAGCTGCAGGGCTGGTTCGCACCGAACATCACGAACGACGCGCGCCGCGGTCTCGGCGGCTGGTCCGCCGACGACATCGCGGCCTATCTGCGCACCGGCCACAATTCCGCGGCGGCCGCCTCGGGGCCGATGGGTGAGGAGGTCGCGCTCTCGAGCTCGCATATGTCGGACGCCGATCTGCGTGCGATCGCCGTCTACCTCAAGAGCCGGCCGGGGCAGGGCGGCGAGCGCGCGACGCCGGTCGATGCGGGCGACCCGGCGATGAAGGCGGGCAGCGCGATCTATACCGATCTCTGCTCCGCCTGCCATACCAAGGACGGCAGCGGCGTCACGACCCTCATTCCGCCGCTCAAAGGGGCGCCGACCGTGCAATCGGTCGACCCGATCTCGCTGGTTCGCGTCGTGCTGCGCGGCGCCCGCAGCGTCGCGACCGACGAGGAGCCGACGGCCGCGGGGATGCCGTCCTTCGCCTGGCAGCTCGACGACGACGAGGTCGCCTCGGTGACGACGTATATCCGCAATGCCTGGGGCAATGCCGCCCCGGCGGTCTCGGCGGACTCCGTCGG
>JAQGID010000303.1 GCA_028291405.1 Rhodospirillales bacterium
AAGATCGAGGACAGCTGGGCGCGCAATGCCGGCGACCTCGCCGCGCCGGATGCGGACCGCGACCTCTGGACCGCCCGGTTCCGCGAGGCGATTGAGGAATTCCGCTTCATGCCGGCCGGCCGCGTCGTCGCCGGCGCCGGCTCCGGGCGCAATGTCACCCTGTTCAACTGCTTCGTCATGGGCGAGATCCCCGACGACATCTCGGGCATCTTCGAGCACCTCCGCGAGGCGGCGCTGACGATGCAGCAGGGCGGCGGCATCGGCTATGATTTCTCGACGCTGCGGCCCAAGGGCGCGCCGGTCAAGGGCGTCGGCGCCGACGCTTCGGGACCGTTGTCCTTCATGGACGTCTGGGATTCGATGTGCCGCACCATCATGAGCGCCGGCTCACGCCGCGGCGCGATGATGGCGACGATGCGCTGCGACCATCCCGACATCGAGGCCTTCATCGAGGCCAAGCGCGAGCCCGGCCGGCTGCGCATGTTCAACCTCTCGGTGCTCGTCACCGACCCCTTCATGGCGGCGATCAAGGAAGACGCGCCCTGGGAGCTGAAATTCGCCGGCACGACCTACAAGGTGCTGCCGGCGCGCGAGCTCTGGGACAAGATCATGCGGGCAACCTATGCCTTCGCCGAGCCCGGCGTCATCTTCATCGACCGTATCAACCGCCGCAACAATCTCTGGTATTGCGAGGAGATCCACGCCACCAACCCGTGCGGCGAACAGCCGCTGCCGCCCTACGGCGCCTGTCTCCTCGGCTCGATCAACCTCGCGGCGCTGGTCAAGCGACCGTTCGAAGCCGACGCGCATCTCGACGAGGACGAGCTGGCGCTTCTGGTGCCGCTCGCCGTCCGGATGATGGACAATGCGATCGACGTCTCGCGCTTCCCGCTGCCGCAGCAGACCGCGGAGGCGAATGCCAAACGCCGCATGGGGATCGGTGTCACCGGCCTCGCCGACGCGCTCATCATGTGCGGTCTGCGCTACGGCTCCGCGCCGGCCGTCGCGACGACCGAGCGCTGGATGAGGCGGATCGAGCGCGAATCCTATCTCGCCTCGGCGGCGCTCGCCGCCGAGAAGGGCCCCTTCCCGCTGTTCGATCGCGAGAAATACCTCGCCGGCGAGACCGTCCGCGGCCTCGACGAGGACGTCCGCGCGGCGATCGCCGAGCACGGCATCCGCAATGCGCTGCTGACCTCGATCGCGCCGACCGGCACGATCTCGATCTTTGCCGACAACGTCTCCTCGGGGCTGGAGCCGGTCTTCTCGTTCAAATACACCCGCAACGTCCTGATGCCCGACGGCAGCCGCAAGGAGGAGGAGGTCAGCGACTACGCCTATCGCCTGTTCCGCCGCCTCAAGGGCGAGACGACGCCGCTGCCGGATTATTTCGTCGACGCCCAGAGCCTCGCCGCCGGCGACCACGTCGTCATGCAGGCGGCGGTGCAGAAATACGTCGACAGCTCGATCTCCAAGACGATCAACCTGCCGGTCGACATCGACTTCGACGCCTTCAAGGACGTCTATCTCCAGGCGTACGAGCTCGGCTGCAAGGGTTGCACGACCTATCGGCCGAACGACATCACCGGCGCCGTGCTGTCCGTGAAGAAGGAAGAAAGCGCCCGCGAGCCCGAGCTGCCGTTGCCGGCGCCAGCCGCGAAGCCGACCGACATCTACGAGGCCGGCGGCGTCGTCTACATGACGCAGCCGCTCAACCGTCCCGAATCGCTGCCCGGCCAGACCTACAAGATCAAATGGCCGGACGGCGAGCACGCCATGTACATCACGATCAACGACGTCGTCCAGGACGGCCGCCGCCGTCCCTTCGAGATCTTCATCAACTCGAAGAACATGGAGCATTACGCCTGGACGGTCGGCCTGACCCGCATGATCAGCGCCGTCTTCCGCCGGGGCGGCGACGTCTCCTTCGTCGTCGAGGAGATGAAGGCGGTGTTCGACCCGCGCGGCGGCGCCTGGATGGGCGGCAAATACGTCCCCTCGCTGCTCGCCGCGATCGGCGACGTCATCGAGCACCACATGATCGACATCGGCTTCATGCCGGCGCGCGATGCTCCCGACAAGCTTGCCCAGAAGCAGGTCGTCAACCTCCCGACCGAGGGCGCGACCGCCGCCCGCATGGCGCAATGCCCGAAATGCGGCGAGGCCTCGCTGATCCGCGTCGAAGGCTGCGACCAGTGCACCAGCTGCGGTTATTCCAAATGCGGCTGAGGCGGGGCTGAGCGACCAGGCTCAGGCCCTTCGCCCGCTTGCGGGAGCGGGCGAGGCCCATCGCTCGCGACGGGGAGCTGAGCGGCTTTCGCCGCCTGCGAACGCGGCTGCTTCGCGGCAAGCGCCGCGAGCGGGCCGGGTCCGGTGATCACATCGAAATCGAACATGTCTGGGCTCCTCGGGTTGGAAGCCCCATCCGGCCGGATTTCGCTATGCGCTTGAACTCAGAAACACGAAAGCCGCCTCGGACCGGGGCGGCTTCGGGTTCTGCGACGCGTGCGCAATCCTAAGCCGCCGGTGTGAACCACCAGCGGTAATAGCGCGCGAAGAACAGCGTGCTCGGGATCGGTTGCGACAGCGTCATGGTGCGCGCACTTTAGCCGAGCGGTCGCGTCAAGGCAAGACGGCGCGCGAGCCCGCCAGGGAGGACAATCATGACGCTACAGATCAGACGGGTCGTCACCGGCCATGATACGAAGGGCAAGGCGGTGGTCGCGATCGACGAGATGGCGCAGAACGTCGTGCTCGGCCGCACCGGCGCGCATTACGCGGTGATCTGGTCGACCGCATCGCTGCCGGCCGACAACACCGAGCCGGGCGACGGCGGCTTGCGCGAGATCGGCACCGCGGTGCCGAACGGATCGGTCTTCCGCGTCGTCAAGTTCAACCCGGGCGTCGTGCCGCGCATGCACCGGACGGCTTCGATCGACTACGCCGTCGTCATCGACGGCGAGATCGACCTCGAGCTCGACGACTCCCAGACCGTCCGGCTCACGGCCGGCGACGTCCTCGTCCAGCGCGCCACGATCCACAATTGGGTCAACCGCGGCACCGCGCCCTGCACCATGGCCTTCGTGCTGGTCGCCGCCGCGCCGGTCGCCGTCGGCGGCAGGACGCTGCACGAAGTCGGCTGAGACCGCCACCACAACGAGCGCATGGCGACGGTCTCGCGAATTGGTTAGATTCGCGCCGGCGCTCGACCAAGACCGGACAGGGAGAACACATCATGACGCTGCAGATTCGACGGGTGATCACGGGACACGACGCAAACGGCAAGGCGATCGTCACGATCGACGAGATCGCGCAGAACGTCGTCGAATCGCGCAAGGGGGCGAACGCATCCGTCATCTGGTCGACCGGCTCGCTGCCGGCGGACAACACCGAGGAGGGCGACGGCGGGCTGCGCAAGGTCGGAACGACGCTGCCGGGCGGCTCGGTCTTCCGCGTCGTCAAGTTCCATCCCGGCGTCGTGCCGCGGATGCATCGCACGGATTCCATCGATTACGCCGTCGTCATCGAGGGCGAGATCGACATGGAGCTCGACGACGGCGTGATGGTGCGGCTCAAGGCCGGTGACGTGCTGGTGCAGCGCGGCACGATCCACAACTGGATCAACCGCGGCACCGTGCCCTGCACCATCGCTTTCTCGCTGATCGCCGCAGCGCCCGTCACGGTCGGCGGCAAGACCCTGCGTGCAGAAGGCTGATCGGCACGCGGGGCGGCCGGTTCAGGGCGGGGCCGGCGCCGTCCCGGACAGGCTGCGGATCTGCTCGATCATGCCGCGAGCGATCTCGCGCTCGCCCATGATGACGATCGTCGCGCCCAGCCGCCGCAGATAGTCGACCTCGGCGTCGAAATGCGCGCGGGCGATGATCGTCAGCTGCGGATTGGCCTTGCGTGACTGCTCGACGATCTCGCCGGCCTCGAAGGCTTGCGGGATCGCGACCAGCAGGACGCGCGCCCGCGCGATGTTCGCCGCCTTCAGGACCCCCACCTGGGTGGCGTTCGCGGCGAGCGCCTCGATCCCCGCTTCATGCAGCTCGGCGACCGAGTCGGCGCGCTCCTCGATGACGTAGAGCGGGCCGCCGTCGCGGCGCAGACTGTCGCAGACGATGTGCCCGACCCTGCCGCAGCCGACCAGGATGGTGTGATCCACCAGCGTCGTGGTCGGCAGCTCTGCCGGCGGCTCGGGCTCAGGTGCCGGCGCCGTCTTGCCTTGGTACCGCTCGAGCCGCGGCCTCAGCCGGTCCACGGCCCAGAAGAACAGCGGGTTGATGAGGATCGAGAGGATCGAGGTCCCGAGGATCAGGACGCGGGCGCGCGGCGACAGCAGGCCGAGCCCGATCCCGAGATCGGCGAGGATGAAGGAGAACTCGCCGATCTGGCCGAGGCCGACCGCGATCGTCAGCGACGCCGCCAGGGAATACCCCATAAGCCGCGACACCAGGAACGCCATCCCGGCGTTGCCGACGATCACGACGAGAAGGGCGCCGAGCAGCGGCAGCGGCTCGTCGATCAGCACGGTCGGGTCGAACAGCATGCCGACCGAGATGAAGAACAACGCCGCGAAGGCGTCGCGCAGCGGCAGCGATTCGTCGGCCGCCCGCTGGCTGAGCTCCGATTCGCTGAGCACCATCCCGGCGAAGAAGGCGCCGAGCGCGAAGGAGACGCCGAACAGCTCGGCGGCAAGGAAGGCGACGCAAAGCGCGACCGCGAGAACCGCGAGGCGGAACAGCTCGCGTGAACCCGTATGTGCCACGTAGTGGAGCAGCGCCGGAATGACGCGCTGCCCGACCACCAGCATCAGCACGACGAAGGCCGCCGCCTTGCCGAGGGTGATTCCGACGGTGATCGCCAGAGCGTGCAAGTCGAGCTGCGTCGCGCCGGCATCGTCGTTCAGCAGCGAGGCGAAGGGCGGCAGCAGGACCAGGGTCAGCACCATCAGCAGATCCTGGAAGATCAGCCAGCCCATCGCGATCCGACCGCGCTCGGTGTCGGCGAGCCGGCGGTCCTGCAGGGCACGCTGCAGCACGACGGTGCTGGCGACCGACAGCGACAGGCCGAAGACGAAGCCGGCGCCGCGCGACCAGCCGAGCAGCCAGGCGAGACCCATGCCGAGCAGCGTCGAGACCGCGATCTGCAGGATCGCGCCCGGGATCACGACGCGCCGCACCGCCAGCAGGTCCTTCGGCGAAAAATGCAGCCCGACGCCGAACATCAGCAGGATGACGCCGATCTCGGCGAGCTGCGGCGCAAGATGCTGGTCGGCGATGAAGCCCGGGGTGAACGGCCCGACCGCGACCCCGGCCAGCAGATAGCCGACGAGCAGCGAGATCTTCAGCCGGTTGGCGATCGCTCCGAAGACGAAGGCCAGGGTGAGACCGACGACGATGATCGAGATGAGCGGCGAATCATGCGTCATACGATGCCGTTCCGCAGCAGCCTGGGCGAGCCGCCCCTCGCAATGACGGCGCCAGGTATTGGCGAGAGTTGCGGATACCGCTCGCCCTGGGCATCGTCACTTGCCGTCGATGAAGCCGAGCACCGCGGCGTTGAACAATTTCGGGTTCTGCAGCATCGCGAAATGGCTGACGCCGGGCAGGATGATCAGCTTGGCGCCGGGGATCAGCCGGGCCATCTCCTCGGTATGGGTGCGCTTGATCGCCTCGTCGTGCTCGCCGTCGGCGATCGCCGTCGGAACCGTGATGCCGCGCAGCTGGTCGGGCGTCCAGTTCGGCTGGCTTTCCCACATGACGCCGATCGCCTTGACGAAGCCGTCGTAATCGTTCGGCGTCTTCGACAGGCGCTTGTAGGCCTTGCCCGCCCCGGCGATGAAACGGTTGAAGGTATCGTTCTTGTCGAGGTCCTCGCGGACGCCGGAGGGGTCGGTGTTGGCGCCGAAGGCAAAGAGCCGGGTCAGCCGGTCGGGATGGTTGAGCGCGATGTCGAGCCCGATGATGCCGCCGTCGCTCCAGCCCACGATCGCGGCGCGCTTGATGCCGAGGAAGTCCATCAGCCCCAGCACGTCGGATGCCATCAGATCGTAGCCGTAGGGCTGCGCGTCGCGGGTGCTGCGGCCATGGCCGCGGCTGTCCATCACGATGACGCGATGCGTCTTGGCGAAGACCGGGACCTGGTTGCCCCAATAGTTCGAATTGGCGAGGCCGCCGTGCAGCAGGATGAGCGGCGGCCCCTTGCCGTACACCGCGTAATAGATCTGGATGCCGTTGACCGGCGCGAAGCCGCTGCGCTCCGCGGTCGGCATCGGCTGCGGCGTCGGCAGGCGCTGCCAGATTTCGACGGCCCCGGCGGGTGACGCGGCGACCGCGACCAGCGCGAGCAGGGCGATCGCCAGGTATCGTCGGAACATCGAGCTCTCCACCAATCATCGGCGGAGAAAAGCATAACGCGAAAGCCGGCCGGTTGTCCTCAGGCGCCGCAGGAAGCGACGCGTTCCTCGAGCCGGTGCAGCGGCCCGTCGCGCAGGCCGAGGCATTCGAGGTGGCGGACCGTATTGGCAAGATAGTCGCTGCAGCGACCGCGGCCGCCGACGCCCTGCCGGATGAGCCGCGCCGTCTCGTCGATTCCAAGCCGGCCGGCATAGCCGAGATGATCGCGCCGCACGGTGAAGGCCCAGGCGGAGACTGGTCCCGCTTCGGCGCAGAGCGTCACCGGGCGGAAATCATAGGCGCCGCCGCTCATCTCGCGCGGCCAAAGATGCGCGAAGGCCTCGGCCAGCGCCTCGCCCGGCACGCGGAAGGCGCGACCGCGGCAGGCGCCACCGCGATCGAGGCCGAGAACGAGACCGGGATTTTCCGGGGTGCCGCGATAGCGGCGCGAGTAGAGGCAGAAGCTGCGGTGCCAGCCGCGCAGCAAGGCCGGCTCGGCGGCATCGTGCGCGAAGCCGGGATGCCACATCAGCGAGCCGTAGGCGAAGATCCAGACCGGGCGGCGCCGCGCCAGCAGCGTCTCGGCGTCGGGGGTATAGGGCGGCGGCGCGGCGACGCCGGCGCCGTAATCATCGCCGCACAGCGCATCGGCGCTCGGCGGCAGGCTCGCAGCCGACAGTGCCGTTTCCTCAGGAGCGATGACTGCGTCGAAGGACATGATCCGTCCGGAAAGCTCAGCCGCGGTTGACGAGCGCCACGCCGACCGCGGTTACCGCGATCCCGACGAGCGCCACCGGCCCCAGCATCTCATCGAAAAATAAATAAGCCATCAACGCGGTGACCGGCGGCACGAGGTAAAAATAGCTGGCGATGCGCGAGGCGGCGCCGTGCCGCAGCAGATAGAGGAAGAGGATCGTCGAGGCGACCGAGAGGACGAGGCAGAGATAGGCGAGGGCGAAAACGAAGGAGGCGCTCCAGACGATGTGGAGATCCTCGCCGGCGAGCGCGAGCGGCAGCATGACGAGCGCGGCCGTCGCGTTCTGGATCACCGTCGCGGTGCGCAGATCGAAGCCGCCGCAGAAGCGCTTCTGGTAGAGCGTGCCGATGGTGATGCCGAAGAGCCCGGCGGTGACGGTGGCAAGCCCGACCAGCTGGTTGGGATCGAAGACCAGCTTGCTCCACAGCACCAGGACGACGCCGGCGAGGCCGAGGATGAGGCCGAGCCATTGCCGCGGGACGACGCGCTCGCCGAGGGCGACGCCGACCAGCGCCGCGGTCAGCACCGGCTGCAGCCCCGCGATCAGCGCCGCGAGGCCGGCCGAGATGCCGTGCGCGATGCCGTAGAAGACGCCGCCGAGATAGGCCCCCTGCAGCAGGATCCCGACGACCGCGATATGCGCAACGCCCAGCCAGGTCTTCGGCCAGGCGGCGCCGGAGGCGAGAGCGACCGCCAGCATGACGACGGCGACGATGGTGAGGCGCAGCGTCAGGAAGGTGAGAGGCCCGGCATAGGGCAGGCCGAACTTGGCGCCGATGAAGCCGGTCGACCACAGGACGACGAAGACGAAGGGCATCGCCGCGAACCAGAGCGAGCCGCCCGACGCGTCGGATTGTGCCTTGGTCGCGATTGTCATGTCACCGGTCGGGCGAAGTGGCGGCGAAGCGTCGCGAGTGTCTCGTGCCGGGAAGGCCCTGGCAACTGCGCCACGCGCATCCCGGCATTGCGCCGAGCCGCGACGTCGAGGGTCGCGCGCGGGTTTTG
The DNA here is from genome assembly GCA_028291405.1 of Rhodospirillales bacterium. Lineage (GTDB taxonomy): Bacteria > Pseudomonadota > Alphaproteobacteria > ATCC43930 > CGMCC-115725 > URHD0088. The sequence continues at coordinate 8,161 of JAQGID010000303.1, forward strand.
CGTCGACCGGGCTCACCGGCTTCCGTATAAGACCTGCGATGCGCCGCCCCACCCGCCTCATCCTCCTCATCGCCCTGCCCTTGATCGCCGCCGCAGCGGCCTATGGCGCCTATTGGTTCTATGTCGCCGGGCTGGTCCGCGATGCGATCGTCGACTGGGCCGCGGCACGGCGGGTCGAGGGAATCACGGTCGGATGGGACAGCTATGCCATCGCCGGCTTCCCCGGGGCGATCCGCGTCACGATCGAGGCGCCGGTCTTCTCGAACAGCACGGCGACGCCGGGGTATGAGGCGCGCGGCGCGCAGCTGACCGGCGAGGCCTCGCCGTGGTCGCCGCGGCAGTGGCGAATCGAGGCGCCGCAAGGCGCACAGATCGCGATCCAGCCCGGCCCCGATCGCGCTGCCGTGACGATCGCCGCCGCACGGCTGGGCGGCACGATAGCGCCGCCCGCCCAGGACGGGGACGGAATGCCAATCGCCCTGACTGCCGAGCAGATCACGATGGTCGCGGACGCGCGCGTGACCGCTTCCCGCGCCGCAATCCGGGCGATCCTGCCGGGGCGGAAGGTCAGTCATCAGGAAGTCTGGTTCACTTCGACGATCGCGGTCGACGACCTCGGCCTGGCGGCGGCGGTCGAGCCGCTCGGTCAGACGATCGCCCATGTCGACGCCGGCATCGCCGTCAAGGGAACGATCCCGTCGGGACCGCGGCCGGCGGCGCTCGCCGCATGGCGCGACGATGGCGGCACGCTCGAGCTGCAGTCGCTCGGCCTCCTTTGGGGCAAGCTTGCCCTCGCTGCCACCGGCACGATCAGCCTCGATGCGGCGATGCAGCCGCTCGGCGCGCTGACGGCGCGGATCGGCGGCTACAACGAGATCATCGACGCGCTGGTGGCGGCGAATACGATGCGGCCCGGCGACGCGCAATTCGCCAAGATCGCACTCGGCGTGCTCGCCCGGCCCGGCGCCGACGGCAAGCCCGAGCTCGACGCGCCGATCACGCTGCAGAACGGGTTTCTCTTCATCGGCCCGGCGCGGCTGGCGCGCCTGCCGCATTTCACCTGGGAATAGCGGCCCTCAGCGGAGGATCTGGAGCGCCAGCGAGGCGACCGAGATCGTCAGCGCCGCGATCGCGACGATTACTGCGCTGTCGCTGCCGGAAGCCCAGCTCATGAGGCCGTTGCGCCGGCGCGACCGGACCGATGCCGCGGCCGGCTTGCGCTGCGGCAGAACGATGCCGTCGCGAAAATCGGAGAGAACGACGCTGCTCTCGAGGACGCCGTCTTCCGGCGTGAAGAGCTTTTCGACGACCTTGCCGCCGCGCGTCGCCTGCGATGATTCCGCTGCGAGCTTTACCTGACCTTGCACAACCGGCCCCCTTGGGCATCGCCCAATAGATCTCATCGATGTGGAGACAATCGGGCAAAGCGGTAAAGATCCGGTGAATTCCGGCCTAGGCTTGGCGAGCCTCGATGATCGAGCGGCGGATCGCCCGCGTACGGGTGAACAACTCCTCGAGCTTGTCGCCCTCGCCCCAGCGGATCGCGCGTTGCAGGGCGCTGAGATCCTCGCTGAAGCGCTGCAGGATCTCGAGGACCGCCTCGCGGTTGTTGAGAAAGATGTCGCGCCACATCACCGGATCCGAGGCGGCGATGCGGGTGAAGTCACGGAAGCCGCTGGCCGAGAATTTGATGACCTCGGATTTGAGAGTCTCTTCGAGATCCGTCGCAGTGCCGACGATCGTATAGGCGATCAGATGCGGCAGATGCGAGGTCACGGCAAGCACCTTGTCGTGATGCTCCGCCTCCATCACCACGACCCGCATGCCCGCCTTTTCCCACAGCGCGGTGATCGTCGCCACGGCGGCGGGATCCGTCGCCGGCGGCGGCGTCAGGATGCACCAGCGGTCGACGAAGAGCTCGGCGAAGCCCGATTCCGGACCCGAGTGCTCGGTGCCGGCGACGGGATGGCCGGGCACGAGACGGACGCCTGCCGGCAGCTGCGGAAGGACGTCGCGGATCACGACCTGCTTGACCGAGCCGACGTCGGTGACGATCGCGCCCGGGCGCAGCGCCGGCGCGATGGTCGCGGCGATCCCGGCATAGGCCGAGAGCGGCGTCGCCAGCACGACGAGATCGGCCCCGGCGACGGCTTCGGCGGCATCCTCGGTGGCGCGGTCGGCGATCCCGAGCGCGAGCGCCTTGTCGCGCGTCTCCGCCCGGCGGGCGCAGGCGACGATCTCGCCGGCCAGCTCGTCGCGGCGCAAGACGCGGGCCAGCGAGGAGCCGATGAGACCGATCCCGATGATCGCGACGCGTTCGAACATCTGCGTGTCGCTCATGTCCGACCCAGGAAGGCAGCGATCTCGTCGACGACGATGCGCATCTCGTCCTCGAGACCGATCGTGATGCGCAGCCATGCCGGCAGGCCGTAGCTGTGCATGCCGCGTGTCAAGATGCCGCGCGATTGGAGGAACTCGCGAGCGGCGACGGCATTGTGCGACGCCGCATCGGGAAAGCGCACGAGGACGAAATTGGCGGCGCTCGGATTGACGGTGAGGCCGAGCTTCTCGAGCGCCTCCGTCAGCCACGCCCGCCAGACTGCGTTATGCGCCCGCGCCTGGTCGACCGTAGCGATATCCTCGACAGCGGCGACGCCGGCGGCCTGCACCGCGGAATTGATGTTGAAGGCGCCGCGGATCCGGTTGAGGACGTCGGCAATCGGCGTCGGGCAATAGGCCCAGCCCAGCCGCAGCCCGCCGAGCGCATAGATCTTCGAGAAGGTGCGCAGCATGACGACGTTCTCCGCGCTCTCGACGAGCGCGATACCGGCGTCGTAATCGTTGCTCGTGACGAACTCGGCATAGGCGGAAT
>JAQGID010000309.1 GCA_028291405.1 Rhodospirillales bacterium
GAGGGTTCGAGGCCGACGATCTTGATGCCGCGCTCGATGAAGGGCTGGAACGTCGCGATCATGCGCCGCGCCTCCTGCCGCGCCTCGTCGACGAGCCCGGCGGAGAGGAACGTGCGGCCGCAGCACAACGGATGGCCGCCGTCTGCCGGCGCCGGCGTATGGACGCGATAGCCGGCGCGCCGCAACACGCGTTCGGCGGCACGGGCGTTCTCCGGCTCGAACCATCGGTTGAAGGTATCGACCCACAGCACGACCTCGCCGGCGGGTGCGGGCGTGGCGCCGGTCTCGGCCGTACCGTAAGGCTCGCGATGCCACGCCGGTAGCTTGCGGCGTGCGCTGAACCCGAGGATCCGTTCGCCGAGCCCGGCAAGCAGCGGGAACCGGTTGCGCAGGTCGAGCAGTGGGCCGACCGCCGATGCGCGCGCCGCATAGCGCGGCAGGTAGGCGACCAGCTTGTCGCGCAGGGTGGTGCCGTGCCGCTTCTTGTAATGGTGCAGGAACTCGATCTTCATCCGCGCCATGTCGACGCCGTTCGGGCACTCGCGCTTGCAGCCTTTGCAGCCGACGCACAGCTCCATCGTCTGGCGCATCTCGTCGGAGACCAGCGCGTCCGGGCCGAGCTGACCGGTGACGGCGAGGCGCAGCGTGTTGACGCGGCCGCGCGTCAGGTCCTTCTCGTCGGAGGTCGCGCGGAAGGAGGGACACATGACCGCCGGGTCCGACTTGCGGCACTCGCCGTTGTTGTTGCACATCTCCGTCGCAGAGGCGAAGCCGCCCCAATCCGACCAGTCGAGCGCGGTATTGAGCGGCAGCTGGCGATAGCCCGGCTTGAAGCGGAGCAGGCTGCGATCGTCCATCTTCGGCGGGTGCACGATCTTGCCGGGATTGAACAGCCCGCCAGGGTCGAAGGCGGTCTTGATCTCCTCGAAGGCGCGCACGATGCGCGAGCCGAACATGGGTTCGTGGAACTCCGAGCGGACGAGCCCGTCGCCGTGCTCGCCGGAATGCGAGCCCTTGTACTCGCGGACCATCGCGAAGGCCTCCTCGGCGATCGCGCGCATCTTCCCGACCTCGAGCTCCTGCTTGAGGTTGATGACCGGCCGGACGTGGAGACAGCCGACCGAGGCATGCGCATACCAGGTGCCGTAGGTACCGTGCTTGCGGAAGACCTCGGTCAGCCGGTCGGTGTAGACGGCGAGGTCCTCGAGGGGGACGGCGCAATCCTCGATGAACGAAATCGGTTTCCCGTCGCCCTTCATCGAGGTCATGATGTTGAGCCCCTGCTTGCGGACCTCCCAGACGGCGCTTTGGAACGCCGCATCGGTCGCCTCGACGACGCTGCCGGCACCGAGGTCGCGCATCAACTCGACGAGCTGGCGCAGGCGGCGGAGATTGTCCTCGGCATCCTCGCCGGCGAATTCGACGAGGAGGAGGGCGGCGGGCTCGCCGCGGACGAAGCGCTCGACAGTCGGGCGGAAGATCGGGATGTCGAGCGCCAGATCGATCATCGTGCGATCGACCAGCTCGACCGCCGTCGGCCCCAGCTTGACGATGTGCTGAGTCGTCTCCATCGCCTTGTAGAAGGTGTCGAAATGGCAGATGCCGAGCACGCGATGCGGCGGGATCGGTTGGAGATCGAGCTCGATCGCGTTGAAGAAGGCGAGGGTGCCCTCGGAGCCGACCAGCAGATGCGCCATGTTGTGGCCGGCGTCGTCGATCATGTCGATATTGTAGCCGCCGACCCGGCGCAGCAGCTTCGGGATGCGGCGCTCGATCTCATCGGCGTCGCGGCGGTGGAGGGCGCGCATCCGTTGCACCAGCTCGCGGTAGCGCTGCGGCGCCTCGGCGCCCTCAAGGTTGCCGCCGACCGCGCCCATCGTCATCGTGCTGCCGTCGGCGAGGGTCGCATCGATGGCGCGCACGTTATGGACCATGTTGCCGTAGCGCAGGGACCGCGAGCCGCAGCTGTTGTTGGCCGCCATGCCGCCGATCGTCGCGCGGCTGCTGGTCGAGACGTCGACCGGGAAGAACAGCTTGTCCTGCCGCAGCACCTTGTTGAGCCGGTCGAGGACGACGCCGGGCTGCACCAGCGCGCGGCGCGAGGTGGCATCGACCGAGAGGATGCGGTTCATGTGCTTGCTGCAATCGAGGACCAGCGAGGGGCCGACCGTCTGGCCGCATTGCGAGGTGCCGCCGCCGCGCGGCATCACCGTCACGCCTTCGTCGCGCGCGATCGCCAGCGCCGCGGCGACGTCGTCGCGGTCGCGCGGCACGACGACGCCGATCGGCTCGATCTGGTAGATCGAGGCATCGGTGCTGTAGCGGCCGCGGGTGAAGGCGTCGAACAGCACCTCGCCCTTGACGCTGCGGCGAATCCGCTCGGCCAGCTTGCCGTCGCCGGTGCGGGGCGACCGGCGGAGGTTCGAGGAGGGCGCGTCGAGCGGCATGGTCTTCGGTCCTTACAAGCGGCGATCGGCCGGTATCAGCCCCGAGATTACCTCTTAGATCGTCATGGCCGGGCTTGACCCGGCCATCCACGTCGTTCCGATGCGGTTAAGAGGCGTGGATGCCCGGATCAAGTCCGGGCATGACGGTCGCGGTTGACTGCCGTGGGCCAAACCCGGTGAGCTCATCGTCTAAATCTTATGGCTCTCCAGCGTCGTCGGGTGGAACAGCTCCTCGGCGGCGACAAGGCGGGGCGACAGACCCTGGGCGTGGTGGTGATGGAGGAATTTCTCCAGCACCGCCTTGTTGGCGTCGAAGCCGTAGGGCCAATAGTCCTCGCCCATCAGGGCGCGGGCGGCGCGCATCTGCTCCTCGACGAAGGGCAGGGTGACCTTGGTCGCCGAGGTGTCGCGCAGCCGCGCCAGGGCGACCGCCTTCGACTGCTCGAACGCCTTGAGCGCCGCCGCCGGCAACCAGGGATGCTGCTCGGCCAAGGTGCGGCGAACGCCGAGCAGATGCATGATCGGGAAGATCTTGGTGCGGCGGTAGAAGTCCGACGCCGCGCTCGTCGGGTCGGGGAAGAGCCAGTCGATGTTCGGGGCGCCGCGGTCCATGCAGGAGGGAATGCGCGGCGCGATGATTCCATCGATCTCGCCGGCCTCCAGCATCGCCGAGAGCGTGACGCCCTCCGGCGCCGATTCGATGCGGATGTCGGGCGGCAGGTTCAGGGAGATCTTTTCCGGGCGGCCGGCCTGCTCGAGCCCGCCGCGGACCCAGATGATGTCCGACGGCTTGACGCCATACTCGTCCTGCAACAGGGCCCGCGCCCAGACGCAGGCGGTCAGCTGGTATTCCGGCACGCCGATCCGCCGGCCCTTCAAATCGGCCGGCGCGCGGATGCCGCGGTCGGTGCGGATGCAGATCGAGGTGTGGCGAAACGCCCGCGACGGAAACACGGGGACGCCGACATAGGGGTTCCGGCCGGCGGCGGTCTGCACCGTGAAGCTGCTCAGCGACAGCTCGCAGATATCGAATTGCGCGCCGCGGAAGGCGCGGAAGAAGATCTCCTCCGGCTCCAGCGCCATGAAGATCGGATCGACCCCGTCGAGCTGGACGTCGCCCTCGACCAGCGGCTGCATCCGGTCGTATGGGCCGACGGCGATCGAAAGATTGAGCTTGCTCATCGTGTGGCGTTCCTCAAATACCAGCGGTGGACATCGGGCCCACCTGCGCCCCTCAGATAAACCAAAATAATCGTCGACGCGACCCTGCCAATGCTCGTCCCACGGCGATGTTGCCCACGCGGCGGACATTCTTGTAGAGCGGCCGGCCGGATTATGCTGTAACTCCGCCGCGTACGATCGTCAGGTGCAATTTTTCGATCTCAGGGAGGCGTGTTCACGATGCCCATGATGCTGTCCGATGCCGATCCCACCCTCGTCGAAGAACTGGTCGCCGCGAATCGCATCCTCTTCGACCAGGGCGTCGTCGACGGCTTCGGCCACGTCAGCGTCCGGCACGACAAGCATCCCGACCGCTATATCCTGTCGCGCAGCATGGCGCCGGCGCTGGTGACCGCCGCCGACCTCATCGAGTTCAACCTCGACAGCAGCCCGGTGAGCGATCAGCGCCAGGGCTATCTCGAGCGCTTCATCCATGGCGAGATCTTCCGCGCCCGCCCCGACGTCATGTGCGTCATCCACAGCCATTCGCCCTCGGTAATCCCCTTCGGCATCGTCGAGGACGTGCCGTTGCGGCCGGTCTTCCACATGAGTGGCTTTCTCGGCCTCGGCGCGCCCATCTTCGAGATCCGCGACATCGTCGGGCCGGGCAGCGACATGCTGATCCGCGATCGCAATCTCGGCATCGGGCTGGCAAAGGTGCTGGGCGCCGGCGGGGCGGTACTGATGCGCGGCCACGGCTCGACCGTCGTCGGCCAGACGCTGCGCCAGACCGTCTACCGGGCCGTCTATGCCGAGGTCAACGCGCGGCTGCAAGCCGAGGCGCTGCGTCTCGGCAAGGTCAACTACCTGACGGCGGAAGAGGCGGCGGCCGCCTCGGCGATGAACGATTCCACGCTCAACCGTGCCTGGGATCTCTGGAAAACGAAAGCGCTCGCGGCACACTGAGCGCTGCGGGAAAAATTCGGGGAGAAGGATGACGATGACGATCAGACGGACCGCGCATCTTGCGCTTGCAATCTTGGCGCTTGCCGGCACCGTATCGGTGTGCGCCACCCAGTTGGCGCACGCCGCCGATCCCTATGAGATCACGGCGATCCTGCCGCTGACCGGGGGCGCCTCGTTTCTCGGCAAGTCCGAGCAGCAATCGATCCAGCTGGCGACGAAGACCATCAACGAGGCCGGCGGCATCCAGGGGCGACCGTTGCAGATCAATTTCCAGGACGACCAGTCGAGCCCGCAGACCGCGGTCCAGCTCGCCAACCAGGCGATCGCCAGCAAGCCGGCCGTCATCATGGGCTCGGCGCTGGTCGCGATGTGCAATGCGATGGCGCCGCTGATGCAGAACGGGCCGGTCATGTATTGCCTGTCGCCGGGCGTCCATCCCGCGGCCGGCAGCTATATCTTCACCACCAGCGTCTCGACCCGCGATCTGGCACAGGCCATCGTGCGCTATTTCCGGATGAAGGGCTGGACCAAGATCGCGCTGCTGACCAGCACCGACGCCAGCGGCCAGGATGCCGAGCAGAGCGTCCTCAACGCGGTCAAGCTCGACGAGAACAAGGGCGTCGAGCTCGTCGCGCGCGAGCATTTCAACCCCGCCGACGTCGCCGTCTCGGCGCAGATCGAGAACGTCAAGGCGGCGCAGCCGCAGGCGTTTATCGCCTGGAGCACCGGTGCGCCGGTCGCGACGATCTTCAAGGGGATCGTCCAGGCGGGGCTCGACATTCCGATCGCGACGACCGACGGCAACATGACGCATGCCCAGATGGACCAGTACGCCGCCTTCCTGCCGAAGCAACTCTACATTCCGGCAGCGAAATGGGTGACGCACGGCTCGAACGTCAAGCGCTCGGAGGCCGAAGTCGCCGCCCAGGCGAAGTTCGACGCCGCCTACAAGGCCGCCAGCGTCGAACCGGACGTCGCCTCGGCACACGGCTGGGATCCGACGATGATGATCGCTGAAGGGCTGCGCAAGCTCGGCACGAACGCGACCGCGGCGCAGCTGCACGAGTATTTCCTTCACCTCAAGGGGTTCGAGGGGATCAACGGCAACTATGATTTCGAGCGTGAGCCGCAGCGCGGCCTCGACGTCCAGGACGCGGTGGTGACCCTCTGGGATCCGGCGAAGAAGAACTGGATTCCGGTGAGCCAGGCCGCCGGCGCCCCGCTGCAATAGGCCCCGCTGCAATAGACGAGCCATGACCTTCAGCCTCGCTCTCTCCGCATCGTCTTCCCCGCGAACGCGGGGATCCATTCGTCCGGGAGCGCGATGTCGGTACAATGGATCCCCGCGTTCGCGGGGGAGACGATCGAGGATAGCGTTGCAAAAACCTGCCCACGGCAGACGGAGCTGAGTCCAAACGCATGTACCACGCGGCGCAAATCATCATCGGCGGCCTGGTCCAGGGCAGCGTCTTCGCGATCATCGCGCTGGGGCTGTCGCTGGTCCACCGCGTCACCGGGGTGATCAACCTCGCGCAGGGCGGCTTCTGCATCATCAGCGCCCTGCTGCTCTATTCGTTGGAGGTCAGCTACGGCTGGCCGGTGCCGCTCGCCTTCATCGCGGCGGTGGTCGGGACGACGATATTCGGCGTCGCGCTCGGCGCCGCGACCTTCGTGCCGGCCCTGTCGCGGCTCGGCAACAGCAGCATGCTGATGCTCTCGGCCGGGCTGCTGACCTTCATCGGCGGGCTGGCGCTCGTCATCTGGGGCAGCCAGCCCTATGCCGTGCCGCCGTTCTCCGGCGAGCAGCCGGTGACGATCCTCGGCGTCCGCATCCCGTCGCAGGGCATCTGGATCGCCGGCACGGCGGTCATCATCATCGCCGGCGCCTGGTTCCTGATGGCCAAGACTTCGCTCGGCAAGGCGCTGACCGCCTGCGCCGAGAACCCGACGGCGGCGCGCTTCATGGGCGTCGACGTGCAGCGCCTGACCTTGTTCAGCTTCGGCCTCACCGCGATGATCGGCGCGATCGGGGGCGCCGTCGTCGCGCCGATCATGTCGCTGCAGTTCGACGCCGGCGGGTTCTTCACCAACTCCGGCTTCGTCGCCGTCGCGATCGGCGGCATGAACTCGTTTCCCGGCGCAATCGCCGGCGGTCTCTTCCTCGGCGTCGCCGAGCAGCTCGCCGCCGGCTACGTCTCGTCGCTGTTCGCCAATGCGTTGGCGCTCGGACTTCTCCTGGTGACGCTGCTCTGGCGGCCGCAAGGACTGTTCTTCGCCGGCAGGCAGCGCCGCCATGATGTCCGCGAGGACCAGCGCGTCTACAAGAGCATCATCCGCTTCCGCGGCCGCGGCGCCATGATCTGGGCGCTGCTCGGGCTGGCGGTGCTGATCGCGCTGCCCTACATGGTCGGCAGCGGCCTCCTCAGCTCGCTTGTCATCACCGGCATCCTCTTCATCGCGGTCATCGGCCTCGATGTGCTGATGGGCTACGGCGGGCAAGTCAGCCTGGGGCAGGGCGGCTTCATGGCCATCGGCGGCTATACCGCGGCCGTGCTGGCGACGACCTACGGCTGGTCGCCGCTCGTCGGGGTGATCGCCGGCATCGTCGTCTCGCTGATCTGCGCCATGCTGCTCTCGGTCGTGACGATGCGGCTGCGCGGCGCCTATCTCGCGCTGGCGACCCTGACCTTCGGCCTGCTGATCGATTCGCTGACGGTCGGGCTGACGGACATCACCGGCGGGCCCTCCGGCCTCGTCGGCATCCCGTCGTTCTCGATCGGGCCGTACGTCTTCGCCAGCCAGATGTCGGTCTATTATCTGGTGCTGGGCATCATCGTCGTGCTGCTGGTCGCCTTCTTCGGCGCCTTGCGGTCGAGCTTCGGTCGCGCGCTGCAGGCGATCCGCGCCGACCAGACGGCGGCGGCAGCGCTCGGCATCAACGTGCCGCGTCACAAGATGGCGGCCTTCTCGATCGCGGCGGCGCTCGCCTCGCTGTCGGGCAGCCTCTACGCCTTCGATTTCCACTTCCTCGCGCCGGAGATGGTCAGCACCAGCCGCTCGTTCGAGATGATCGCGATGCTCGTCGTCGGCGGCGAGGCGACGCTGGTCGGCGGCCTCTCGGGCGCCGCGCTCATCACCTTGCTGCCGACGATCTTCCAGCCCTTCGCAGCCTATAAGACGCTGGCGGAGGGCGCCATCCTGGTGCTCGCCTTCCAGTACATGCCGGACGGCATCCTCGGCAGCCTCGCGCGGCTGCTCCAGCGCAAGCGCACCGCGCCGAAACTGCCGGCCGCGACGCTGGCGAAGGGAGAGGCGCGATGAGCGAGTCCGCGCTCGAGGCGAAAGCCGTCAGCATCACCTTCGGCGGGCTGCGCGCCGTCGCGGAGGTTTCATTCACCGTGCCGCACGGCAGCCTGACGGCGCTGATCGGGCCGAACGGCGCCGGCAAGACGACGTTCTTCAACCTCGTCACCAATCTCTTCCCGCCGGATTCTGGCGAGATCATGTTCTACGGTAGCTCGCTGCGCGGCCGCTCGCCGGCCGAGATCGCCGGCATGGGGCTGCTCCGCACGTTCCAGACCGCGCGCGTCTTCCCGGGCATGACGGCGCTCGAGAACGTGCTGGTCGGCGCCTACAAGGAAACCAAGGCCGGGCCGTTGCAGCAGATGCTGTGGCTGCCGGCCGCGCTGCGCGAGGAGCGGCGGCTGACCGAACGGGCGACTGCGCTGCTCGATCTCGTCGGTCTCTCGGTCTACCGCGACGTCGCCGCGACGAGCCTGCCGATCGGCGCGCAGAAGCTGGTCGAGGTCTGTCGCGCGGTGATGGCGCGGCCGCGCCTGCTGTTGCTCGACGAGCCCGCCGCCGGGCTCAACGACGCCGAGACCGCCGAGCTCGCGGCGCTGCTCCGCGCGGTGCGCGACAGTGGCATCACCATTCTCGTCGTCGAGCACAACATGTCTCTCGTGATGGACGTCGCCGACCAAGTCGTCGTGCTCGACCTCGGCAAGCTGCTGGCGCGCGGCACGCCGCGCGAAATCCAGGGCGATCGTCGCGTGATCGAGGCCTATCTCGGCGTCGAGGAGGAGACCGCCTGATGCTCACGATCAAGGGACTCGACGCCGGTTACGGCGAGGCCACCGTGCTGCGCGGTATCGATCTCGAGGTCGGCGCCGGCCAGATCGTCGCGCTGATCGGCGCCAACGGCGCCGGCAAGACGACGCTGGCGAAGACGATCGCCGGGCTGCTGCCGGTGCGCAAGGGCGAGATCCTGTTCGAGGGCGCCGCGATCGAGCGGCTGAAGCCGGGCGAGCGCATCGACCGCGGCGTCGCCCAGGTGCCCGAGGGACGCCAAATCATCGCCGGGCTGACGGTCGGCGAGAATTTGCGTCTCGGCGCGCATGTCAAGCGCCGCGAACTCGGCGAGGCCGGCATCCTCAAGCGGATCGAGGAGGTCTGCCGGCATTTCCCGATCCTCACCGGCCGCCTCGGCGAGCCCGCCGGCAATCTCTCCGGCGGCCAGCAGCAGATGCTGGCGATCGCCCGCGCCCTGATGGTCGGGCCGAAGCTGCTGGTGCTCGACGAGCCGTCGCTCGGCCTCTCGCCGGCGCTGGTCAGCGAGATCTTCCGGCTGATCGCCAATCTGCGCGCTCAGGGTCTGGCGATCCTGCTGTCCGAGCAGAACGCCCGGATGAGCCTCGCGATCGCCGACCACGGCTATGTCATCGAAATGGGCCATGTCGTGCTGCAGGGCACCGGCAAGGAGCTGATCAATCATCCCGAGATCGCCGAGCGCTATCTCGGCATGGGCAAGGCGGTCGAGGATCTCGACCGCGAGCACCGCGAGCAGCGCCACGCCCGCCTCGTCAAAGGGCTGGCCGATATCCTGCGCATCTGAGGCAAGAGGGAAGCAGCGACATGCCACGAGGGGTTCGCCGAATCGTCACCGGCCACGATGCCGCCGGCAAGGCGATCGTTACGATCGACGGGGACGCGCCGAACGTCAAGGTGCGCGAGGTCGGCGGCCTCGTCTCGACCTTGCTTTGGGTGCTCGATTCCGCGCCGGCGAAGTATTCGAATAACAAGGATCTCGGCGACGTTGCCTCGCCGGTCGCGCCGCCGCCGCAGGGAGCGGTCTTCCGCATCGTCGATTTTCCGCCGGTCACCGAGGAGCTCGACGAGGAGGCGAACAAACGGATGAAGGCGGCGATGGGCATCGCCCACGACGACGGCGGTGCGCCGGCGCGCCATGCCTTCATGCACCGCACCAAGAGCGTCGATTTCGCGATCATCATGGAGGGCGAGATCGAGATGCTGCTCGACGATTCCGAGGTCCATTGCCGCGCCGGCGACGTCATGGTCCAGCAAGGCACCAACCACGCCTGGGTCAACCGCGGCACCGAGACCTGCCGCATCGCCTTCGTCCTGATCGACGCCGTCGAGCCCTGAGGTCTTTGCGGCTCCACTGATTTCTGCAATGCTCTAGACATCTCGGCGTCATGGCCGGGCTCGACCCGGCCATCCACGTCGGTCAACCGCGCCGTGGTCATGCGTGGATACCCGGGTCAAGCCCGGGCATGACGACGTCGGAGCCAGCGAGCAAAACAGTCGCCGCATAAGACGGCATACAGGGGAGGGCGCGTATGGTCAGCATTCATCGGGCTGCAACGACGATCCTGGCCGCGTTCCTGCTTCTCGCGGCCGGCTCCGCTAGCGCCCAGACTCCCTTCCAGGACCTCCCCGCCGTGAAGGCGCTCTACGAGAAGGCCAAGGCCGAGAAGGAGGTCGTCATCTGGGCGCCGGTGCCGAGCGAGGTCGACTGGATCCAGGAAAAATTCGCCAAGCGCTTCCCGGGCATCGATATCAAGGGCGTCGGCGACCTCCAGGCGGCGACCAAGATCATCGCCGAATCGCGCGCCGGACGGCATTCGGTCGATGTCTGGACGACCTCGCTCGGCAACATGCTTGAGGTCCAGAAGCGTGGCCTCTTTGCAAAGGTCGACTGGGCCGCTTTCGGCGTCGACCGGCGCAACGTCTTCTTCGACGGCGAGGCGGCGGCAGTCCATAATTTCGTCTACACCTCGGTCTATGCGAAGGAATTCGTCAAGCCGGAGGATCTGCCGCGCGGCTGGGACGATCTGCTCGATCCGAAATGGAAGGGCAAGCTGCTGGCCTCCGACTTCCTGCTGCCGCGGCTGATGGGGTTTCTCGCGATCGAATGGGGGCCGGAGCGCGCGGAGAAATGGGGCCGCGCGCTGATCGACGACCAGAAGGTGCTGATCACCAGCGCGCCGCCGGAGAGCTTCCTCAAGACCGGCGAGCGGGTCCTCGCGGTCGGCGGCTCGGTCGCCCAGGCGTTCAACTTCACCGACGGCGGCGTCAAGAGCGGCTACGTCATCATGGATGTGATGCCGGCGGTGCAGTTCGTCATGACGACGTTCAAAGAATCGCCGCATCCCAACGCCGGCCTTCTGCTGGCCGCCTGGCTCGTCTCGGAGGAGGGGCGGGCGTTGTTCGAGACGACGGTGCACGAGGCGGACATCCGTCCGGGATCGGCATCCACCCTTGCCCACGAGATCGCCGACGCCAAGGCGAAGGTGATCTTCGAGGACGTCGCGACGATGGATCAGCGCGCCGAGTATTATAAGAAATTCTCCGCTCTGGTCCGCGGCCAGTAAGGTTCGGAGCAGCCCGTGACGGCGGTGGCGCAGGAAGCGGCGGCCTCGACTCCCGATCCCGGGCGCCGATGGGGCGAGCTCGGAATCGCCGGCGTACTCGTCATCTCGCTGACCGTCCTCGCGGCGCTCTACCTCATCTCGGCGCCGCTGATCATGCTGCTGACGACGGCGTTCCGCGGGCCGCAGGATCTGCTGCCCTTCGAGCCCGGCGCGATCTGGACGTTCGAGAATCTGAGGGCGGTCTATCTCGACACCAAGCTCTATACCAGCGTCATCCCGAACACGCTGATCTTTACCGCCGGCTCGGTGAGCCTGACCTTCGTCCTCGCCTTCACCCTCGCCTGGCTGGTCGAGCGCACCGACCTGCCGTGGCGCACGACGGTCTTCACCATCGTGCTCTTCCCGCTGCTGGTGCCCGGCGTCGTGCTGGCGATCGCCTGGATCTTCCTGCTGTCGCCGAACACCGGCTGGGTCAATGTCGCGCTGCGCGGCGTCCTCGGGCTGACGGGCAGCGGCCCGCTCGACATCTTCAGCATGGGCGGCATGATCCTCGCCCAGGGGGTCGGGCTCGTGCCCTTCGTCTTCCTGCTGCTCAGCGCCGCGCTGCGCTCGATGAACCCGTCGCTGGAGGAGGCGAGCAGCGCGTCCGGCGCCAGCCCGCTCGTCACCTTCCTGCGCGTGACGCTGCCGGTGCTGCGGCCGGGCATCCTGGCACCGCTGATCCTCGCGACGCTGGTGACGCTCGAGCAGTTCGAGATCCCGCTCGTCATCGGCTTCCCGGCGCGGATCAACGTCTTCAGCACGCGCATCTATTTCGAGCTCAACACCGACAGCGACCTGCCGGCCTACGGCAAGGCGGCGGCCGTCGCGCTGCCCTTCCTGGTCGGCGGCATCCTCCTGCTGCTGCTCTACAACCGCGCCATCCGGCGGGCCGAGCATTTCGTCACGGTGACCGGCAAGGGCTACCGCCCGTCGCGCTTCGCGCTCGGCCGTTGGAAGTTGCCGGCGATTCTGTTCATCGTGATCTACCTGGCCATCGCCGCGGTTCTGCCGGCCGTCGTCCTCGTCTGGGCCAGCCTCTTCGGCTACGGCGTCCCATCCTGGCCGACGCTCGGGACCGCCAGCTTCGCCGCCTATGCCGGGCTCTTCGCCAGCGGCAAGTTCTGGGGCGCCGTCGGCAACACCTTCCTCGTCGCCGGTTCGAGCGCGGCGATCGTCACGGTGATCGGCGCGCTGCTCGCCTGGACGATCCTGCGCACCAGATTACCCGGCCGTTTCGTGCTCGATTTCGTCAGCTTCATGTCGCTCGGCATCCCGTCGGTGATCGCCGGTCTCGCCGCGATGCTGCTCTACCTGTCGCTGCCCATCGGGCTCTACGGCACCGTCTGGGTGCTCGTCCTGGCCTATTCCTACCGCATGGCGGTCGCGAGCCGTCTCGGCCGCGCCGCGCTGATGCAGATCCATGCCGAGCTGGAGGAGGCGTCCTACACCGCCGGCGGCGGCTGGGCGACGACGATCCGGCGCATCGTGCTGCCGCTGCTCGCGCCCTCGCTGGTCGCCAGCTTCGTGCTGTTGTTCATCCTCGGTTTCCGCGAGTTCACCCTGCCGACGATCCTGCAGTCGCCCGACAACACCGTCCTCAGCGTCATCATGTGGCAGCTGTTCCAGAGCAACCAGACGGCGCAGGCGGCGGCGGTCGGGACGATGATCGTGCTCTTCGTCGTGCCGGTCATCTTCGCCATGCGCCGCCTACTGCTGGCGCAGGACGGAAAGGATTAGCGCGGGCATGCTGAAGGTCGAGAGCCTGGTCAAGGTCTACGCGTCGCCGGACGGAACGGTGCCGGCCGTGAGAGGCGTCAGCTTCACGGTACCGCAGGGCGCGTTCTTCACGCTGCTCGGCCCGAGCGGCTGCGGCAAGACGACGACCTTGCGCTGTGTCGCCGGGCTCGAGCAGCCGAGCGGCGGCACGATCTCGATCGACGGCACGGTGGTCGCCGACCCCGCACGCGGCATCCATGTGCCGGCCTATCGCCGCGACATCGGCATGGTCTTTCAGTCCTACGCGATCTGGCCGCATATGGACGTCTTCGGCAATGTCGCCTACCCGCTGCGCGTCGCCAGGAAGCGGCCGCCGCGCGCCGAGATCCGGGAGCGCGTCATGGAGGCGCTGCGCCTCGTCGGCATGGATGCCATGGCGGCCCGCTCGGCGACGAAACTCTCCGGCGGCCAGCAGCAGCGCGTCGCCTTCGCCCGCGCCCTGGTACGGCATCCCAAGCTGCTGCTGCTCGACGAGCCGCTGTCGAACCTCGACGCCAAGCTGCGCGAGCAGATGCGCTTCGAGTTGCAGGAGCTGGTGGCGCGGGTGGCGATCACGACGCTCTACGTGACGCACGACCAATCCGAGGCGCTGGCGATGTCGGACAATGTCGCCGTCATGTCGGACGGAATCATCGTCCAGAGCGGCCCGCCGCGCGACGTCTACACCAAGCCCCGCGACGCCTTCGTCGCCGCCTTCCTCGGCGCCGCGAATTTCCTCAAGGCCGAGGTCGTCCAGCGCACCGGGGCGCAGAGTGCCCTGGTGGCGATCGAAGGCGGCTCCGGCCGGTTCAGCGTCACCCTGCCGCCGGGCATCGCCGCCGGCGACCATATCGAGATCGTCTTCCGCCCCGAGGATGCCGCGATCCATTTCGCGCCGATGGGCGGCGACGACCTCGTCCAGGGCCTCGTCGAGCGCCTCAGCTTCCAGGGCGGCTCGACGGAATGCTATCTGCGGATCGGCGGCACGATCGTCCGCGCCATCCTCCACCCGGCGATCGAGACCACGAACGGCGCCGCCGCCTGGCTCCGCATCGACCCCGCCCGCTGCGTCGTCTACGCGCCGGGGCAGGGGCGGTAAGAGGCGCTTTCAAAAGAGATCGTCATCCCGGCTTTCGCAGGGATGACGGAGACTTGCTTGCGTCGTGTCGCACCTTAGCGCGCCTGTCCGCTTAACCCGCCCTTCACCACTCCGCCCCAATCTCTTGGCACCGCATCACGGAGAGACCCTTGCTGCACCCGTTCCCGAACGGCCGCATTCCGCTGCGGATGGCCGATACGGCCGAAGTCGTCGCGTGCAAGATCTGCGGCGGCGACGCGCCGCCGTTCGGCGCCGTCGACTTCCACAAGAATTGCGAGGATTCCCCCGTCATCCGCTTTGCCCCGTCGGGCATCGCGGTGTGGTATCGCCGCTGCGCTTCCTGCGGCTTCCTCTTCACGACTTTCTGCGACGGCTGGACGGCGGCGGAGTTCGCCGAGCGCATCTACAACGAGGATTATGTCCTCGTTGACCCGGACTACGTCGCAAAGCGCCCGTTACAATGCGTTCAGGTGATCCGCCAGATCGTCGAGCCGGTGAAGGCGACGATCCGGCTGTGCGACTACGGCGGCGGCGACGGGCTGCTCGCGCGGAGCCTGCGCGAGGCCGGGTTCGCCTGCGATTCATGGGATCCATTCGGGACGGCCGGAGCAAGGCAGCTCGCCGCGCAGCAATACGATTTCGTCTCGTGCATCGAGGTCATCGAACACACCGCCGATCCGGTCGGCACCGTCGAGGCGATCGCGGCGCTGCTGCGCGCCGACGGCATCGTCCTGTTCTCGACCCTGCTGCAGCAGGCAAACCTGCCGCAGGCCGGTGGCCTCGCGTGGTGGTACGCGGCGCCGCGCAACGGCCATATCTCGATCCACACCGACGATTCCCTGACGCGCCTCTGGCAGAAGGTCGGGATGCGGGTCGCCGTGCTTAACGAGACAACCTATATCGCCTTCCGCGACACGCTGCCGGATTTCGCCAAGGTGCTTTACCGCGTCAAAGGGGCGCGCGGGCTGCCGTAGCAGCGGGAGCGAGCATCTAAGCGTTCTCGGAATCCGCCATGTGCAGCAAGTCGAACGGCGCCTGGAAGCCCGGCAGGGCCGTCATTCGTCCGGCCCAGCCGGCGAGGTTCTTCCATCGCGCCAAATCGAAGGCGCAGATCTCGGCAAAGGCGACGTCGGCGTAGCAGAAGAGATCGGCGATGGTCGGCTCGGCGGCACAGAGAAAGGCGCGGCCGGCGAGCAGCGCATCCAGCTTCTCCAGCGCCGCCTCAGCGCGCTGGCGATGGAGATCGGCGACCGCCGGCGCGATCTCGAGCGGCAGCAGCTTCCGCTGCATCAGCGAGACGCTGTAGCAGCCGTAGACCGGCGGCGAGAGCGCATCGACGTCCCAGTAGAGAAACTCCCGCACCGCCTGGCGCGACGCCGCAGCGGGCGCCTCGAAGCGGCCGAGCGTTTCCGCGAGATGCTCCACGATCGCCGCCGATTGGACATGGGCGCGATCGCCGTCGAGCAGCACCGGCACCTGGCCCCAGCGCGACATCGCCAGAAACGCCGGCGCCTTGTGCATCCGCTTCTGGAAGCTGACGTAGCGAAACGCGAACGGCGCGCCCGACAGGCGCAGCATCAGCGCGACCTTGTAGGTCGGGAGCGAATGCGGGCTGCCGTAGAGCGTGAAACGCTGCACGATGGGACCCCGCGTCGCCTGAGCCGAGGTCATCGTTTCGCTCCCTGCTCGTCCCGTGATCTTCCTGCCGGTCTCCGGCAGCCGTCAAGCGAGGCGACGACACATGCGGTTCGATCGGCGGCCGTCCGTCGCGCATCATCTCAACAGGTTCCGTTTCCCGCGCACGAGGGGACCCATTCGTCCGAGAGCGGGATTGCGGCGCAATGGAGCCCCGCGTTCGCGGGAAGCCGGGCGAGGGGATGTCTAGATTTGTTCCCGCCTCGCTATACGCTGCTTTCACCGCGGCCGATCAATCTCCATAATCCGCGAGCCATTGATCGCACATGCGGGGGAACACGACGGAATGACGGCGACATGTTGACGGGGGAGTTGCGGTCCAAGATCGATGCGGTATGGAACGCGTTCTGGGCGGGCGGCATCGCCAACCCGCTCGAGGTCATCGAGCAGATCACCTATTTGCTCTTCATGCGCGGCCTCGACGACGCGCACACCCGCGAGGAGAACAAGGCGAACCGGCTGGGCCGCAAGATGGAGCGGCGCATCTTCCCGCCGGGCAAGGACGGCATCGGCAAGGACGGCGGAATCGCCTACGAGGACATGCGCTGGTCGCGGCTGAAGAACCGCGACCCAGCGGCGATGTTCGCGATCGTCGCCGAGCACGTCTTTCCCTTCCTCCGCACCATGGCGGAGGAAGGGACGGCGCATGCGACGCATATGAAGGGCGCGCGCTTCACCATCCCGACGCCGGCGCTGCTCGCCAAGGTCGTCGACCTTATCGCCAAGCTTCCGATGGAGGATCGCGACACCAAGGGCGATCTCTACGAGTACATGCTCTCGAAGATCGCCAGCGCCGGCCAGAACGGCCAGTTCCGCACGCCGCGCCACATCATCGCGCTGATGGTCGAGATGATGGCCCCCGGCCCCAAGGATTTGATCTGCGATCCCGCCTGCGGCACCTGCGGCTTCCTCGTCGCCGCCGGCGAGTATCTCCGCGACAACCATCCGAAGCTGTTCCACGAGGCCAAGACGCGCGATCATTTCAATCAGGAGATGTTCCACGGCTTCGACTTCGACGGCACGATGCTGCGCATCGGCTCGATGAACATGATGCTGCACGGCGTCGAGGATCCCGACATCCGCTTCAAGGACAGCCTCGCACAGGAGCATGCGGGCGATGCCGACCGCTACAGCCTCGTCCTCGCCAACCCGCCCTTCGCCGGCTCGCTCGACTACGAGACGACGGCGAAGGATCTGCTCGCGGTCGTCAAGACAAAGAAGACCGAACTGCTCTTCATGGCCCTGTTCCTGAAGCTGCTGAAGCCCGGCGGCCGCGCTGCGGTGATCGTGCCGGACGGCGTGCTCTTCGGCTCATCGACCGCGCACAAGGCGATCCGCCGGATGCTGGTCGAGGACCACCGGCTCGACGGCATCATCAAGTTGCCGTCCGGCGTTTTCCGGCCCTATGCCGGCGTCTCGACGGCGATCGTCCTCTTCACCAAGACCAATTCCGGCGGCACGGATCACGTGTGGTTCTACGATTGTCAGGCGGATGGGTTCTCGCTGGACGATAAGCGCAACGCGCTGCTGCCGGGCGAGAAGACGGGCCCCAAGGCGACGCTCAACGACGGCGAACACGGCAAGAACAATCTACCGGACATAGCTGCACGCTGGAAGGCGCGCGGTGGCGCCGAGCGTAACCGTCTGCGCACTGCGCAGAGCTTTTGCGTGCCCAAGGCGGAGATCGCGGCGGCGGATTACGACCTATCCATAAACAGCTACAAGGAGAGGGTGCACGAGGCCGCCGAACACCGCCCGCCCAAGGAGATCATCGCAGAACTCAAGGCGCTGGAGAAGGAGATCACGGAAGGACTGGTAGAGTTGGAGCGAATGCTTTGATTTTACACGTCGCCCGACTCGATGATGTCTGCGAGATCAATCCGCGTATGCCGAAGGCGCTGGCCGACGAGGACATTGCGTCCTTTCTTCCGATGGCCGGTGTGTCGGAGGACGGGCAAATCGATTTCGAAGAAGAGCGACCCGTCCGCGAAGTCAGAAAAGGATATACCTACTTTGAGCGAGGCGATGTTTTGATCGCTAGGATTACTCCATGTTTTGAGAATGGAAAAGCCACTCGCACGTCATCGCTGGCCAGGCCGATAGGCTTCGGTTCTACCGAGTTTCACGTGCTAAGAGCCGGTGCGGCGCTTGATACTTCATATCTCTTTCACATGCTCTGGAATCCAAGGTTTAGAGAGATCGGTGCAAATAATATGACCGGCAGTGCAGGTCAAAAGCGCGTTCCGACCGATTTCTTGAAGCGGCTCGAAATCCCGCTCCCTCCCCTCGACGAGCAGCAGCGGATCGTCGCGATTCTGGACAAGGCGAATGCGTTGCGCCGCAAGCGCGAACGCGCCCTCGAACTGCTTCAAGTGCTCATTGGCTCCTTGGTCGGCGAATATCTTAGCACCCAGAAAACGATTGAGCTGGGGGGGCTTATCGCAGACGGTCCAACGAACGGCCTCTACAAGCCATCTAGCGCCTACGGGGATGGCTTTCCAATTCTCCGCATCAATAATTTCTACGATGGAAGGATAGTTGATATCTCCTCGCTTCGACGTCTGGACGTGAGCGATATTGAGCTGTCACGCTTTCAGCTAAACGAGGGTGATATTGTAATAAATCGGGTAAACAGCCTGCCATATCTGGGAAAGAGCGCTCTTGTCCAAGGGCTTTTAGAACCCACCGTCTATGAATCTAACATGATGCGATTCTCGCTGAGGCGCTCTGTCATGCTGCCTGAGGTTTGCATAGCACTACTTCAAACACCAGCGATCAAGGCGCAAATATTAAGTAAAGCAAAAAATGCTGTGAACCAATCTAGTATCAATCAAAAGGATGTCTGCGATTTAATATTACCATTGCCAAAAATGGCGAACCAAAAATCATTTGTTGCAGCTGTGCATAAAATTTTTAGAATAGAGGCTGCGGCTATTCGGGATAACACGTCGATTTTTGCGCTGTCTTCTTTCCTCCAACACCAAGCTTTCTCAGGACAGCTCAGATGAATGGCGAGCTTCTTCCCATTTGGTCACGTACTTGGCAAGAAGTGTGGCTACGACTCTCAAAGTCCCCAATGGCTCCTGAAGACCTTTTTATGGAGTTAGTCGGCGGTCTAGCACCGGAGCCGCAACAGCCTCCATCGCCTCCGCAGCCGCCTGCCGAAGCATTTGATATGAATGGGGCGTTGATCGATCCGGACGCTCTCCGAGCACGCGGTGAGTACGAAAAAGCTTTGGCTAGCTATTCGGAATACCGCAACAAATACGAGACGGCCCTTAACTCGGAGCTACAGGCGCGGGCTTTCTTTCGCAAGCTTTTGAACGAGATAGACAGCGAAGCCAAGGCGATAAATTTCCTTGAGGCGGCTTATGAGGTGTTAGAACCGTACGGCGATGACGGCCTGATGGACCGCTTTCGAAAGCTAGTTAATGATTTCATAGTTGGCTTTAGTCTTCGGTATGAACTCCGCGGGCAATTCTCGCTGCATGCGACCATACCCGGCGTATTTTCCAAATTAATTTCTGAAGTAAAAAGAGTGGCAGGCGCGGATGCACATCTAAACGGCTTATTGTCGGAATTCGAGGAGGCCTTTGCCGACCTCAAAACCAATCGAACCCAGGCGAGGATGAAAACCTGCTTTCAGAAACAGTTCAACTTGCTTGAAGCCTTGGGTCGGAAATGCCCGGGTGTGACGGAAACGACGCTTGGAGCGATATGCAATCAATTGGACTGGCCTCATGCATCCGTCAAGGAGGTTGGGAAGAAACTATACGGCTTCGGGTCAACTTACCCCGGTGTGCGACACTCGGGCGACGCGAATAGTGCGTTGCGACAGCTCGATATGCGGGACCTCATAAGTCTTTCAATGATGCTTGCCTCTTTCACCCCTTACGTCACGAGTGGTCTGGACTCAGACCTCTGCTATACGGCGTAGCAACCGATGTCCAACTTCACCTTCCTCGCCGCCGAGTTCCCCGCCGTGCACGAGGCGGCGGTGGAGGCCGAGCGGCAGGCGGGGGTGTCGCCGACGGCGGCGGCGTTCTTCGCCGGCAAGGCCGTCGAGGTCGCGGTGAAATGGGCGTTCCGCAGCGACCCCAATCTGAAGCTGCCCTATCAGGACAATATCGCGGCGCTGCTGCACGAGCCGACATTCCGCCGCGCGGCGGGCGAGGCGGTGTTCGCAAAGGCGAAATACATCAACTCGCTGCGCAATCGCGCGGTGCACGAGGAACGGACCATCCGCGCCACCGACGCGGCCGGCGCGGTGAAGGAGCTGTTCCAATTCTGCTTCTGGCTCGCCCGCACCTATGCCCGCAAGGGCAAGCCGGCGCCCGGCCTCGTCTTCGACGCCTCGGTCCTGGCGCCGCGCGGCGATACGCTGAAGAAGGCGATCGTCCACATCCGGGCGCAGCAGGCGGCGCTCGACGCCAGGAACGGCGAGCTGACGAAGCTGCTCGCCGACAAGCAGAACCTCGACGCGGAGCTGACGGCGCTGCGCGCCGAGGTCGCCGCCGCGCGCAAGGCCGCCGAGGCGCAGCCCGACCAGCACGATTACGATGAGGCCGAGACCCGCGACCGCTACATCGACCTCTTGCTCCGCGAGGCCGGCTGGGCGCTCGATCGGCCGGAGGATACCGAGTTCCGCGTCGAGGGCATGCCGAACAACGAGGGCATCGGCTTCGTCGATTACGTGCTGTGGGGCGCCGACGGCAAGCCGCTCGGACTCGTCGAGGCCAAGCGCACCCGCAAGGACGCGCGCCAGGGCCAGCAGCAGGCGAAGCTCTACGCCGACTGCCTGGAGGCGCGCTACGGCCAGCGGCCGGTGATCTTCTATTCGAACGGCTACGAGCACTGGATCTGGGACGACACGCGCTATCCGCCGCGCGAGATCGGCGGCTTCTACAAGCGCGACGAGCTGGAGCTGGCGATCCAGCGGCGCAGCGGCCGGCAATCGCTGGCGGCAACGCGGATCAATACCGCGATCGCCGGCAACCGGCGGCCCTATCAGCAGCGCGCCATCCGCGCAATCGCCAAGCACTTCGAGGAAGATGGCGAGCGCAAGGCGCTGCTGGTCATGGCGACCGGCTCGGGCAAGACGCGGACGGTGATCGCGCTGGTCGATTTGTTGATGCGCGCCGGGTGGGTCAAGCGCGTGCTGTTCCTCGCCGACCGCGTCGCGCTGGTGAACCAGGCGGCCGGCGCCTTCAAGGCACATCTGCCGGACTCGGCGCCGGTCAATCTCGTCACCGAGCGCACCAGCGAGGGCCGCGTCTTCCTCTCGACCTATCCGACGATGATGAATTTGATCGACGGCAAGCAGGACGGCAGGGCGAAGTTCGGACCAGGCCATTTCGATCTGATCGTGATCGACGAGGCGCATCGCTCGGTCTATCAGCGCTTCCGCGCCATTTTCGATTACTTCGACGGCTTCCTCGTCGGCCTGACGGCGACGCCGAAGGACGAGATCGACAAGAACACCTATTCGCTGTTCGACCTCGAGGACGGCGTGCCGACCGACGCCTATTCGCTCGACGAGGCGGTGGCCGACGGGTTCCTCGTGCCGCCCAAGGCGATCTCGGTGCCGCTGAAAATCGTCCGCTCGGGGCTGCGCTACGACGACCTCAGTGACGACGAGAAGGACCAGTGGGACAGTATCGAATGGGGCGAGGAGGAGATTCCCAACACGATCGAGGCGGCCGAGGTCAACAAGCGGCTGTTCAACATCGAGACGGTCGATCTCGTCATCGCCGACCTGATGAAGAACGGCATCAAGGTCGAGGGCGGCGACCGGCTCGGCAAGACCATCGTCTTCGCCAAGAACCAGGCGCATGCGAATTTCATCGAAACACGGTTCAACGCGTCCTATCCCAACTTCGCGGGACATTTCGCGCGCGTCATCACCTATGAGAGCGGACCCTATGCCCAGACGCTGATCGACGATTTCTCCAAGAAGACGGCGGCGCCGCATATCGCGATCTCGGTCGACATGCTCGACACCGGCATCGACGTGCCGGAGGTCGTCAACCTCGTCTTCTTCAAGCAGGTGCGCTCGAAGACGAAGTTCTGGCAGATGATGGGACGCGGCACGCGGCTCTGCCCGGATCTGTTCGGCCCGGGGCAGGACAAGGAATTCTTTCGCGTCTTCGATTATTGCCAGAACCTCGAGTTCTTCGGCGCCAATCCGGAGATCAAGGAGGCCAGCGCGGCGAAATCCCTGTCGGAGCGACTGTTCGCGGCGCGGCTTGATCTGACGCGGGCGCTGGACGAGAAGGTCGCGACGGGGGAGGGATTGTCGGAAGGCGACCAGGCGCCCTACAAGGCGCTCGGAACGACGGACGCGCCGCCGAGCGAGGTGGCGGTCCGCGCCGATGCGCTGAAGACGCTGCAGGATAGCGTCGCCGCGCTGAACCTCGACAATTTCATCGTCCGGCAGCAGCGCCGTCTCGTCGAGAAATACCGCTCGCCGGAGGAATGGATCGCGATCGACGACGCGAAGCGCGCCGAACTGGTCGACGAGATCGCGCCGCTGCCGTCGGAGAAGGGTCTCGGGACCGAGGAGGCGAAGCGGTTCGACCTGCTGATGTTCTCGCTGGAGCTGGCGCTGCTCAAGGGGTCGAAACGCTTCGACGGGTTGCGCAAGCAGCTGCTGGAGATCGCCTCGGCGCTGGGGGCGCAGACCGGCATTCCAGCAATCGCGCATCGCGCGGCGCTGATCGAGGAGATCCAGACCGATCTCTGGTGGGAAGGCGTCACAGTGCCGCTGCTGGAGCTGGTCCGGCTGCGCCTGCGCGATCTCGTCCAGCACATCGAGAAATCGCGCAAGGCGGTGGTCTACTCGAATTTCTCCGACGAGATCGGCGAGGGCGTCGAGCTCGATCTGCCGCAGGTGGGCGAGGCGGACTTCGCCCGCTTCAAGGCGAAGGCGCGGCATTTCCTGCGGGCGAACGAGGATCACATCGTCATTCACAAGCTCCGGCAGGGAAGGCCGCTCACGGCGACGGACCTCGGCGAGCTGGAAAAGATGCTGCTCGACGCCGGCATCGGCGCGGCGGGCGACATCGAGCGCGCGCGGCAGACGAGCCAGGGCTTCGGCCGCTTCGTGCGTTCGCTCGTCGGCCTCGACCGCGCCGCGGTCAGCGCGGCATTCGGCGACTTCCTGTCGGGCGGCACGGCGACGGCGCCGCAGATCGAATTCGTCACGATGATCATCGAGCATTTGACCGACCAGGGCGTCATGGACCCCGGGCTGCTCTACGAGCCGCCCTTCATCGACGTCGCGCCGACCGGTCCGGAGCCTATCTTCGGCGAAGAGAGGGCGGCCCAGCTATTCAGCAAGATCCAGGCGATCAACGACAGCGCCGTGGCGTGATTGCCCCCTGGGCTCTCACGATGAGTCCCGTTTCGTCCCATCAAGCCGTCATCCCGGCGAAACAGCCTGTGTGAAAATTCTTTCGAGCCCGATTCCCAAATCGCATCGGATGGGATTCACTGTGTGTGGCGGACAGTGAGGGTTGTGATGGGCCACGTCGAAGGGGAGCCACGGACGCAGGGG
>JAQGID010000310.1 GCA_028291405.1 Rhodospirillales bacterium
GCAGTCTCGATTATGTCCTGTCGTCGCGGAACCGCAAGCAAGCGATGCCGCCCGACGGCCCCGCGCCAGTACTTTTCCGCGGCTTCAAGCAATGCTGCGGAGGATGCGAAACTTTGCCGCTAACTGCTTCTTAATTTGTGTTTGGCAGTGTTGGGGCAGTCGTTGGCGCTTCGCCAGACAACCCGAATTAACGCAGCGTTTGCCAAGAGAGCGCCATGGATGACCTTCTCAGTGAATTTCTGACCGAGACGACGGAGAGCCTGTCGTTTCTCGATCTCGAGCTGGTGAAGCTCGAGCAGAACCCGAACGATCCAGCCCTCTTGGGGAACATCTTCCGGCTCGTTCACACGATCAAGGGCACCTGCGGTTTTCTCGGCTTGCCGCGTCTCGAATCGGTGGCGCATGCCGCCGAGAACGTCCTCGGCAAAGTCCGCGACAACGAGCTCACCGTGACGCCGGAGGCGATCAGCCTCATTCTCGCCTCGCTCGATTGCGTCAAGATGATCATGGCGCAGCTCGAGGCGACGGAAGCCGAGCCCGCCGGCGACGACAGCGCGCTCATCGCCCGGCTCAACAAGCTGGCGAACGGCGGTAACGGAACAGCGGCGGAAGCCGCCGCCAGCATGACCGCGGAGATTGCCGCGATGATGGCCGCCGCGCCGCAGCCGAGCCCGGCCGAAGCACCTGCCGCCGAGCCGGTCGCAGCAGCGCCGGTCGCCGCACCTGTCGCCGAAGCACCGGTCGTCGTCGCGCCGCCCGCCCCCGTCGCGGAAGTCGCGCGCCCCAAGGCCGAGCATCACGAGGAAGCCGCTGCCGAGGTCGTCGACGCATCGGCATTGGCGCGCCAGCCCGACGCCGGCAAGGACTCGGCTGTCGCGGGACAGAGCATCCGCGTCAACGTCGACCTGCTCGAAAACCTGATGACGATGGTCAGCGAGCTCGTGCTGACCCGCAATCAGCTGCTGCAGATCCTGCGCAGCCAGAAGGACAGCGAGTTCACGACGCCGTTGCAGCATCTGTCGCACGTCACGACCGAGCTGCAGGAAGGCGTCATGAAGACGCGCATGCAGCCGATCGGCAATGCCTGGGCGAAGCTGCCGCGCATCGTCCGCGACCTCGGACTCGAGCTCGGCAAGAAGCTCGAGCTGCGCATGATCGGCGCCGAGACCGAGCTCGACCGCCAGGTTCTCGAGATGATCAAGGACCCGCTGACCCACATGGTCCGCAACTCCGCCGACCATGGCATCGAGCAGCCCGCCGACCGCGTGCGCTCGGGCAAGCCCGAGCTCGGCACGATCACGCTCAACGCCTATCATGAAGGCGGCCACATCGTCATCGAGATCGCCGACGACGGCCGCGGCCTGTCGCTCGAGAAGATCAAGAAGAAGATCCTGTCGAGCAACCTCGCGACCGAGGCCGAGCTCGCCGGCATGACGGAAGCGCAGATCCAGCAGTTCATCTTCAAGGCCGGATTCTCGACCGCGAGCCAGGTGACCAGCGTCTCCGGCCGCGGCGTCGGCATGGACGTCGTGCGCACCAACATCGAGCGCATCGGCGGCACGGTCGAGCTGAAGTCGCAGGAGGGCAAAGGCTCCTCCTTCATGATCAAGATCCCGCTCACCCTGGCGATCGTCTCGGCGCTGATCGTCGAATCCGCCGGCGAGCGTTTCGCGATCCCGCAGCTCTGCGTCGTCGAGCTGGTCCGCGCCGCCGCCGATTCCGAGAACCGCATCGAGCGCGTCCACAACGCGCCCTTCCTGCGGCTGCGCGACCGGCTGCTGCCGCTCGTCTCGCTGCAGGAATTGCTGCAGCTCGGCCAGCCGAAGGCGGACGTCCGCGAGACCTTCATCGTCGTCACCCAGGTCGGCACCTACAATTTCGGGATCATCGTCGACCATGTCTTCGATACCGAGGAGATCGTCGTCAAGCCGGTGGCGCCGATCCTGCGCCACATCGCGATGTTCTCCGGCAACACGATCCTCGGCGACGGCAGCGTCATCATGATCCTCGATCCGAACGGTATCGCGGCAGCGAGCGGCGCGACCTCGGTCGAGCAGAGCCGCGGCCACGAGGTCGCAGCCGGTCCGGTGGCGCGCGGTTCCGAGCGCTCCAGCCTGCTGTTGTTCCGCGCCGGCGGCGACGGGCCGAAGGCAGTGCCGCTGGCGCTCGTCGCCCGGCTCGAGGAGGTCGATCTCAAGACGATCGAGCTGTCGAACGGCAAGCCGGTCGTCCAATACCGCGGCAAGATCATGCCGCTCGTCACCATCGAGCCAGGCTACGAGATCGGCTCCGAGGGACGCAAGCCGGTCCTCGTCTTCGCCGACCGCGACTACACGATGGGCCTGGTCGTCGACGAGATCCTCGACATCGTCGAGGAGCATCTCGCGATCGAGCTGGTTGCCGACCGGCCGGGCTACATCGGAAGCTCGATCATCGCCGGCAAGGCGACCGACGTCATCGACGTCGGCTACTTCCTGACGCTGGCCTTCGCCAATTGGTTCTCGCGCGACGAGGCCGATTTCGGCGGGACCGAGCCGAGCAAGCGGATCCTCGTCGTCGACGACTCGCCGTTCTTCCGCAACCTGCTGGCACCGCTTCTGACGGTGGCGGGCTACGACGTCACCACCGTCGACTCGGCGGACCGCGCTCTCGGGCTCTGTGAGGCCGGGGTCGATTTCGACATCATCATCAGCGACATCGAGATGCCGGGGATGAACGGCTTCCAGTTCGCCAAGACCGTGCGTGACGGTACGACCCGCTGGCAGAAGACGCCGATCGTCGCGCTGTCGTCGCATACGACTCCGTCGGATCTCGATCGCGGCCGCGAGGTCGGCTTCAGCGACTACGTCGCCAAGTTCGATCGCGAAGCCTTGCTGACCAGCCTCTCCGAAACCCTCAGCCTGCAGAAGAGCGCCGCATGAGCATCGACATGAACTCCGCCGACCCGCGCGGCGCGAAGTCGGGAAGCCCCAGCCTCGACAACGACTTCGTGACCGTCGTCATCGCCGGGCAGCTGTTTGGCATCCCGGTGCTGCAGGTGCGCGACGTGCTCGGCCCGCAACGCATCACGCGGGTGCCGCTGGCGCCGCCGGAGATCGCCGGCTCGCTCAACCTGCGTGGCCGCATCGTCACGGCGATCGACATCCGTATCCGGCTCGGCCTGCCCGACGCCGGCGACGCGACCGGAAGGATGAGCGTCGTCGTCGATCACGGCGGCGAGCTCTACAGCCTGATGGTCGATTCGGTCGGCGAGGTGCTCAGCGTGACCGAGGCGAGCTTCGAGCGCAATCCGGCGACGCTCGATGCGCGTTGGCGCGAGATCGCGGCCGGCATCTATCGGCTCGACGGCAAGCTGCTGATCGTGCTCGATGTCGCCCGCCTGCTGGATATGTCGACGCGCGCCGAGGCGGCGTGATTCTTGACGCGTAATTCGTCCCGAAGGTACATCGGCCATGAAGTCGTGTTTGATCGTCGATGACTCTCGGGTGGTGCGAAAGGTCGCTCGCCGCATCCTTGAGGAGCTGCAGTTCGCCATCGAAGAGGCGGGCGATGGCCAGATCGCCATGGAAGCCTGCAAGCGCCACATGCCGGATGCGATTCTGCTCGACTGGAACATGCCGGTGATGGACGGCATCGAGTTCCTGCGGGAGCTGCGCAAGATGAACGGCGGCGGCGCGCCGATCGTCGTCTTCTGCACGACCGAGAACGACCTCGGGCACATTCAGGAGGCTGTCGCGTCCGGGGCGAACGAATACATCATGAAGCCCTTCGACACCGAAATCATCCAATCGAAGTTCCAGCAAGTAGGGCTGCTATGACCGGCGCGACACCGGCCTCCGGGCCGAGTGGCGCAGCGGGCGAGTCGCTCCGCCGCGACACTGCGCCGTTTCGTGTCATGGTCGTCGACGACAGCGCGGTCATTCGCGGCCTGCTGATCCGTTCGCTCGAGAACGATCCGCAGATCCAGGTCGTCGCCTCGGTCCGCGACGGCAGCCTGGCGGTCAACGCGGTAAAGCAGCATGACATCGAGGTCGTCATCCTCGACATCGAGATGCCGGTCATGGACGGGCTGACGGCGCTGCCGAAGATCATCGCGGCGCGGCCCGGGGTCAAGGTCATCATGGCCTCGACCCTGACGCGCCGCAACGCCGACATCTCGCTGCAGGCGCTCGCCGCCGGCGCCGCCGACTACATGACGAAGCCGGGCTCGACGGCGCTGACCTCGGCCGAGGATTTCAAGCGCGAGCTGATCGCCAAGGTCAAGGCGCTGGCCCGGGCGCGGCGAAACTCCTCCGGGCTGGCCCAACCGGCCAGGCCGGCGGGTGGGAGCTACTCGGCGGCGCAACCGGCTGGATCCGCCGCGCCAGGCCGCCCGGTTCCCGCCGAGGCGCGGCGCATCGTCCTGCGGCAAAGCAGTGCCGAACCCTTCGAGGCGCTCGCCATCGGCTCCTCGACAGGCGGACCGCAAGCCTTGTTCAACGTCCTCTCGGCGATCCGCGGACGGGTCAATGCGCCGATCTTCGTGACGCAGCACATGCCGGCGACCTTCACGACCATTCTCGCCGAGCACATCAACCGTGTCGCCGGCTGGCCGGCGGCGGAGGGGGTGGAGGGCGAGACCGTCCAGCCCGGCCGCGTCTATGTCGCCCCCGGCAGCTTCCACATGCTGATCGAGACGCAGCCGAATCAGCAGAAGATGATCCGCCTCAGCTCGGCACCCCCGGAAAACTTCTGCCGCCCATCGGTCGACCCCATGTTGCGCAGCCTCGCCAAGATCTACGGACGCCGTCTGCTGACCGTCATTCTCACCGGGATGGGTCACGACGGCCTCGCCGGCGGCGAGGCGGTCACTGCCGCCGGCGGCGCCGTGATCGCGCAGGACGAGGCGACCAGCGTCGTCTGGGGCATGCCCGGAGCGGTTGCCAATGCCGGCATTTGCAGCGCGGTGCTGCCGCTTCCCGAGCTCGGGCCCTACATCAGCCGGCTTGCCATGCGGCCCGTGACATGAACACCGATGTCTTCAACCAGCTGAGCAGTCTCGTCCGCGAGCGGTCGGGCCTCGTCCTGACGCCCGACAAGGGCTATCTGCTCGAGAGCCGCCTGCTGCCCGTCGCACGCAAATGGGCGCAGAAGTCCGTCGACGAGCTCTCCGCGCTGCTGCGCAGCAAGCCCGATCCCAAGCTGATCCGCGACATCGTCGAGGCGATGACGACGAACGAATCCTTCTTCTTCCGCGACATCAAGCCGTTCGACCAGTTCAAGTCGCTCGTCCTGCCGCATCTTCTGAAGAAGCGGGCGGCGGCGAAATCCATCCGCATCTGGAGCGCCGCCTGCTCGAGCGGGCAGGAGCCCTATTCGCTGGCGATGATCCTCAACGAGCACAAGCTGCAGCTGTCGGGCTGGAAGGTCGAGATCATCGCCACCGACCTCTCGACCGAGATCCTCGACAAGGCGCGCGCCGGCCAGTATTCCCAGTTCGAGGTCCAACGCGGCCTGCCGATCCAGCTGCTCGTCAAATACTTCAAGCAGGAAGGCGATCGCTGGCAGATCGACGCCGCGATCCGCAGCATGGTCGCGTTCCGGCCGTTCAACCTGCTCGAGGACCTCGGCTCGCTCGGCCGCTTCGACGTGATCTTCTGCCGCAACGTGCTGATCTATTTCGATCAGCCGACCAAGGCAAAGGTCCTCGACGGGATGAGCCGCCAGCTAGCGCCCGACGGCCATCTCTACCTCGGCGGCGCCGAGACCGTGCTGGGCATCACCGACAAGCTGCAGCCCTTGCCGGAGCATCGCGGCATCTACGTCCAAGCCACGCCGGCGGCGGTGCCGGCACGAGCGGCGGCCGGCTGAGACAAAGGCGGATCTCATCGGAACGAAAAATGGCGCGCTCGCCGGCGCGCCCTTATTGTACAGACCCGGCCGTCGATCAGGAGGCGTGCGCCACCTGGCGTGCCGGCTGCTCGCTGCCCGGCGGATCGCGCAGGACGTAGCCGCGGCCCCAGACGGTCTCGATGTAGTTGTCGCCGTTGGTCGCGGTCGAGAGCTTCTTGCGCAGCTTGCAGACGAAGACGTCGATGATCTTCAGCTCGGGCTCGTCCATGCCGCCATAGAGATGGTTGAGGAACATCTCCTTGGTGAGCGTCGTGCCCTTGCGCAGGCTGAGCAGCTCGAGGATGCCGTATTCCTTGCCGGTGAGGTGGAGCGGCTGGCCGTCGACCTCGACGACCCGGCTGTCGAGGTTGACGATCAGCTTGCCGGTGCGGATCAGCGACTCCGAATGCCCCTTGGCGCGACGGACGATCGCCTGGATGCGGGCGATCAGCTCACGCCGGTCAAACGGCTTGGTGAGGAAGTCGTCGGCGCCGAAGCCGAGGCCCTTGATCTTGTGGTCGAGCTCGCCGAGGCCCGAGAGGATCAGGATCGGCGTGCGCACGCGCGCCGCACGCAGCCGGCGCAGCACCTCGTAGCCGTCGATGTCGGGCAGCATGAGATCGAGAATGATGATGTCGTAGTCGTAGAGCTTGCCGATCTCGAGGCCGTCCTCGCCGAGATCGGTCGTGTCGCAGATGAACCCTTCCGAGCGGAGCATGAGCTCGATGCTGGCTGCCGTCGCGGCATCATCCTCGACGAGAAGTACGCGCATGTTAACCTCCGAAGTCTGCCGACAGGGCCCGCCAGCTCAGGTCCGTCCGGGCATATTAACGAGTATTACCACACCCGGTTAACAACCAATTAATCCTTGCGGCGATATTTAGGTAAATTCCTGCACTTTCCGCGCGGCGGGAGAATTTTCCCTGCGAAGCAAGCCTTTAAGGTTGCTAATGGGCTGCTCTAAATGGCGAGATCGGCGCTTTGATCCTGCTTAGGATTTTGCATCCTTCACTTAACTCAACATTAAGTGGAACCGTTGATGATCGGCTGTCAAGCCGAAGCTGAACGCAAGACCTCCGGAGCGAAATTGAACCTGCCCGACCTCATCGGCGATCTGGCACAGATCCCTGACCATCGTCGCTATGGGAGGGTGACCGCTGTCCTTGGCATGCTGCTCGAGGTCGGCGGCGTACCGGAGAGCCTCGCCGTCGGCGGCCGCTGCGACGTCGTCGGCCGCTATGGCACCCGGGTCCCCTGCGAGGTCGTCGGCTTTCGCAATAACCGTGCGCTGGCGATGCCCTTCGACGCGATCGACGGGATCGGCCTCGGCTGCAAGGCCGAGATCGCCAACTCGGCGCCAGTCGTCTATCCGCATATCGGCTGGCTCGGCCGCGTCGTCAACGCGCTCGGCGAGCCGATCGACGGCAAGGGCCCGCTGCCGCGCGGCAATGTCGCCTACAAGCTGCGCAGCCCGCCGCCGCCGGCGCATACCCGTCGGCGCGTCAAGGGCAAGGTCGATCTCGGCGTGCGCGCCATCAATACGTTCCTCAGCTGCTGCCGCGGCCAGCGCATGGGCATTTTCGCCGGATCCGGTGTCGGCAAATCCGTGCTGCTTTCGATGATGGCGCGCTACACCGAGGCGGACGTCACCGTCATCGGCCTGATCGGCGAGCGCGGTCGCGAGGTCCAGGAATTCATCGAGGACGATCTCGGGCCGGAAGGGCTGGCGCGCGCCTGCGTCGTCGTCGCGACCTCCGACGAATCGCCGCTGCTGCGCCGTCAGGCGGCGTATCTCACCCTTGCCGTCTCCGAATTTTTCCGCGACCTCGACCGCGACGTGCTCTGCCTGATGGACAGCGTCACCCGCTTCGCCATGGCGCAGCGGGAGATCGGGCTCGCGGCCGGCGAGCCGCCCGCCAGCAAGGGCTATACCTCGACCGTCTTCGCCGAGCTGCCGCGCCTTCTCGAACGCGCCGGTCCCGGCTGCGGCGCTGGCAGCATCACCGGCCTCTTCACCGTGCTGGTCGACGGCGACGATCACAACGAGCCGATCGCCGATGCCGTCCGCGGCATCCTCGATGGCCACATCGTCCTCGACCGGTCGATCGCCGAGCGCGGCCGCTATCCCGCGATCAACATCCTGCGCTCGATCTCGCGCACCATGCCGGGCTGCAACAGCGATGAAGAGAATGCGCTCGTCGCGGCGGCGCGCGCCCATCTCGCGGTCTACGAGGACATGGCCGAGCTGATCCGGCTCGGCGCCTATCGCACGGGCAGCGATCCCAAGGTCGACGAGGCCATCGCCTATAATCCGGCGCTCGAGAGGTTTCTCGGCCAGAAGAAAGGCGACCGTGCCGATCTGGCGAGCGGCTACGCCGATCTGGCGCAGATTCTCGGCGTTGCCTAACCATAAGGAATCATCGTGAGCGCGCTCGACAGCCTGATCCGCGTCAACAAATACAAGCTCGACGAGCGCCGCCGACAGCTTGCCGAGCTGGAACGCCTCGTCGAGCGGCTGCGCGGCGAATCGCTGCGCCTCGAGCAGGAGCTGACCAGCGAGCAGCAGGTCGCGGCCGCCTCGCGCGATGCCGGCCATGCCTATGGCCGCTATGCCTGCGACATCATCGACCGCCGCCAAAAGCTGGCCGCCTCGATCGACGATGCCGAGACCCAGATCCTGACGGCCCGCGAGGCGCTGGCCGAGAGCTTTCGCGAGGTCAAGCGCTACGAGATCACCGCCGCCAACCGCAACACCCGCGAGCGCCTCACCGCCGAACGCAAGCAGCGCATCGCGCAGGACGAGGTCGCCGCCCAGATCCATCGCCGCGGCAGCGCCCGTTGATCAGGCCGTGCCGCCCGGCCGCGTCCGCCGGTGGAAGCGCAGGGTGAGCAGCGTCGAGACGGTGGCGAGGCCGATCGCCAGGCCGATCCACAGCCCGGGCGCGCCGACGCCGAGGCGGAACGCCAGCACGTAGCCGGCGGCGAAGCCGATGCCCCAATAGCCGAAGGTGGCGATCAGCATCGGGATGCGCGTGTCCTTGAGGCTGCGCAGGCAGCCCGACGCGACCACTTGGATCCCGTCGACGATCTGGAAGATGCCGGCGAGCCCGAGGAGAACGACGGCGAGCCGCACCGTCTCGGCATTGCGCGGGTCGAGGACGTCGAGATAGAGCCCGACGATGGTACGGGGCAGGGTGATCAGCGCAATCGCCGTCACCGTCATGAAGCTCGCGGCGATGCCGATCGCGACGAAGCCGGCGCGACGCGCCTCGGGCAGCCGGCGGGCGCCCATCCACAATCCGACGCGGACGTTCGCCGCCTGCGAGATGGCGAGCGGCACCATGAAGGTCGTCGCCGCGATGTTGAGCGCCATCTGATGCGCCGCCAGCGCGGCAGTGCCGAGCAGACCCATGACGAGGCCGGTCGCGAGGAAGACGCCGAGCTCGACGCCGAAGGTGATCGCGGTCGGCCAGCCGAGCCGCAGCATCTCGCGCAGCACGGCGCCGCTGACCCGGCTGCCGCGGACGAAGCCGCGCAGCCGCGGATTGACGTAGGGCGCCGCGGTCAGCGCCACGCCGGTGCCCCAGACGGTGATCGCCGTCGCGGTCGCCGAGCCGAGATAGCCGAGCGCCGGCAGTCCCCAGGCGCCGTGGATCAGCCCGTAGTTGAGGAGACCGTTGATGCCGACGGCGCTCAGCGTCACGTAGAAGATGATCCGCGGATGATTGATCGCCGGCAGGAAGCTGCGCATCACGCCCAGCCCCATCAGGCTCGCTGGGACACCCCAGCGCAGCACATCCTCATACCGGCCGACGGCGTCGCTCAGCGCCGGCGGTTCGCCGAGCGCCCGCAGGATCGGCGCCGCGCAGCTGAGCAGCGCGAAGGCGAGGACCGCAAGCGCCACCGCGAGCAGCTGTCCCGTCCGGTAGATGCCGGGAATCCGCTCGGGGTGGCCGGCGCCGCGGGCATGCGCGACCAGCACGCCGACCGAGGTCAGGACGCCCTGGAACAGGATGGTCGTGGTGAAATAGAGATTGGCGCCGAGCCCGCCGGCGGCGAGGGCATCGCCGCCCAGGGAGCCGAGCAGCACGGTGTCGGTCACCGCCATCGCCATCTGCGCCAGCTGGGCGCCGGCGAGCGGAATGGCGAGACGCAAGGTCTCGGCGATGTGGCGGCGCAACGTCTGCGTCTCGCCGATGGTGGCGGCGATGGTCGGTATAGGGTTCATGGATGACCTCGGCACCGGTCATAGCGCAAAGCGGCGCCGGCGACCAACCTTGCCGCGTGCACCTCGGCTGCACCACCGCGAGGCCAAAAATTCCCCCGTAAGGGCTAGATACTCATCGCAAATTTTTAATCATTTTTTAAAGAAAATTGACGAACTCCATGAGTTCAGGCCGTTACGATAAATACTAAAATTGGGAGTTTATTTCGATTTGGCGCTGTTTGTGTTGGAGGTATTGATTGGGAGCGTGTCATGTCTGTGCTTGTGCTCGTTGTCGATGACGACCCCGACATTCGGACCATGGCGGCCGACGTTCTGAGGGACGACGGATTTACCGTGCTCGAGGCAGAGGACGCGTCGACCGCAATCTCCCTGCTCGGCAAGAACCCCGGCGTCGAGGTCCTCTTCACCGACATCGAAATGCCGGGCGAGAACGGCTTCGTCCTTGCCGGGAGGGCCGTGCGGCTCTTGCCGCGCGTTCGGGTGCTGTATACCTCCGGCCGGGCGACGCTCGACGATCGCCGGCGCGAGCGCGCCATCCCCGGCAAGATGCTCGCCAAGCCGTACCTCTTCGCTCACTTGACCAGCGCCGTCCGCGACGTCTGCGGCTCCCGCCTG
Source organism: Rhodospirillales bacterium (assembly GCA_028291405.1). GTDB lineage: Bacteria > Pseudomonadota > Alphaproteobacteria > ATCC43930 > CGMCC-115725 > URHD0088. The sequence goes on from JAQGID010000310.1 coordinate 10,715, forward strand.
TCGCGCGGCTGACCTTCCACCGTCATCCAGCGATCATCCCCTCGCCACTTTCGCGCGATTGCGCCGCCGGCGGTACCGCAAAGAGGCGCCGAAACGCGACCGGTTGCGCCAAGCCCTTGAGTGGCGCCAACTCGCTTCGCGCCGCGCGGCCGGCGAGCAGCGTCGCCACCGCCGCATCGCGCGCCAGGCTTTCCGAGAGGACGATGTCGCCGCCGCGACTCTCGCCTTGCAGCCGCGCCGCGGTATTGACGATCGATCCGAAATAATCGAGCCGGTCGTTCATCGTGACGGCGATGCATGGGCCGCCGTGCAGGCCGAGCTTGATCGTGATCGCCTCCTCGCCGGCACGGGCGTTGAAGTCGAGCACCTCGTGCTGGACGTCGAGCGCGGCGGCGACGGCGTCGGCCGGGTCGCTGAAGGCGGCCATCACGGCGTCGCCGATGGTTTTGACCAGCGTGCCGTCGTGACGCCGCACCACCCCGGCGAGAAAGGCGAAATGATCGCGTACGAGGCGATAGGCCGGTCCGTCGCCGATGCGCTCATAGAGCGCGGTCGAGCCCTTGAGGTCGGTGAACATCAGCGTCACGTTGTCGATCGCGATGTCCTCGTCCGGCCGCAGCGCGTGACCGGGCAGCAGGTCGCGGAACGCCTGCATCGTCGTCGCCCGGTGCGCCGTGAGCGCGTCGCGCACCCATTCGCGGCTCTCGATGACGATGCCGAAATCGCGCGTCGCGCGGTTGACTATGCGGATCTTGCCGTCTCCGGCCGGCGCGGCGACGGCGACCGACGGCGTCCCGTCGGGGCCGCTCCCGACGACGATCGTCGGAAAGTCGCCGCCGTCGTGCTCGATGTCGATCTGCTCGCCGGGCTCCAGCGTCCGTAGCCGATAGGGTCCTGGCGGCAGCCGTGCAGCGACGCTGCGTGTTTCGCCGAGATCGAGGATCTGCTGGACCACGACGTGCGGCGTCGCATAGGGGCCGTTGAGACAGTATTCGCCGATGCCGATCGGACGGATCGCCGGCGACGGCTGGAAGCTCAGCTCGACGTTGCGGGCGAATTCCGCATCGAAGGTGATGTTGCAGGATGAGCAATGCGCCTCGCGCGGCAACTGGTCGAGGGTCGCCACCGATCGCTTGGCGCCGCGGCAGCGCGGGCAGAGGAGGTCCCAGCTCAGCTTCAGCAGCCCTTGCCGCGCCGCCTCGAAGAAGAGCTCGACGACCAGGCGTGGCTCTTCATCCCAGTCGCGCGCCAGCTTGAGTGGCCGCATGTGCGTGAGATCGACCTCCTGCGCCGTCAGCAGATGCGTGCCGAGACGCTGCGCCAAGCCGTGGCCGTAGGCGCCCGCACCGATTGCGGCGACGAGGATCGCGACGCGCTCGGCGGCTCCCTGCGGCAGTGCTGGGGGCGCGTAGTCGTAGGGTGTCTCGCGGTCACCCGCGACGAAGGTTTCGGCGCGCTTGATGAGCCGGAGGATCGCGCTGCCGCCGATCTCCAGTGCGACGAGGCGGAAGAAGAGCGCGCCGAGAATCCCCTTCGCTTCGACCTGCAGCGTGAAGTCCATCACCGTCCCGTCGCCCGCCTGGCGCAGCGTGCAGATTTGCCCGAAGCGGCGCAGCGGTCCCCGCCGGAAGATGCGGAGATGGCGATAGCTGCGGTCCTTGACCCATTCATAGGGCCGGTCCTCCCATTCGAGGGCGAGGGGACCTAAGCTGCCGCGCGCGAGATGGACGACGCGCCCGTCGGGCTGCAGGACGTCTTCGATGACGTGCTTGGGCAACAGCCGCCCGGCCTCGTTCATCCGCGCGGTGTCGGCGAGGATCGGCCAGACCTGCTCGGGCGGCGGCGCCAGATGCCAGCTCCAGCTCCGCTGCTGCGTGCGGTTCACCGCGGCCGCCGCGCTCAGTCGAGCTGCGTCAGGAGAGCGCGTGCATCTCCGAGGAAGGGCGGGTTGCCGGCGGTGGCGAAGAGCGCGACGGCAGGCGAGAGCGCCGCGGCTGCCTCGGTACGGCGGCCGCGCTCGGCGAGCAACTGGGCGAGCCTCAGCGCAGCGCGCAGCTCGAAGGCGCCTGCCGACTGTCGCCGGGCGACGGCGACGGCAGCGCGCAGATGCTGCTCGGCTTCGTCGACGGCGGCGGCAGACTGCCGCAGGGTGAGCTCGCCGATCCGCCGCAGCTGCTCGGCCTCGAAGAAGCGCTGCCCGCGTTCCCGCGTGAACTCGAGGTTCTGCCGCAGCCGGGCCAGCGCCTTGTCGATCGCGCCGGTCTTAGCTTCGACATCGGCGACCAGCGAAGCGATCAGGCTCGAGAAGGTGCCGGTCAGGCTGCCGCGGAGCGTGCGCTCCACCGCGTCAAGGACGAGTGCGCTGCCGCCCGCGAGGTCGCCGGTCTCGACGCGGGCCCAGCCGCCGATGATGATGCCGGCACCGTTGTACTGCACTGATTCGAATCGCTTGTTGAAGTCGAAGATCGTCTCGCCGAGGTGGATGCAGGCGTCGAGATCGCCGCGCATCTGCTGGGTCATGACCGCGAACATCCAGGCGTGCGCCATGCAGATTGGCTCGCCGAGCGCCTCGGCAATCGCCATGCCGTGCGCGATCTCGGCGGCGGCCTCGTCCGACTGACCGGCAATCGCGGCGGCGAGCCCGCCGAATCCATGAGCACAGACGCAGGTGTCGTGACCGCCATAGCTGAAGCGATGCACGGCATGGCGTTGCGGGTCATAGCGGGCGATGCCCTCGCTCGCGTCCGCGCGCACGCTCGCGAAATCGCCGATCAGGAACCGCGTCGCCCAACGCGAATGATAGGCCTCGAGCTGCAGATCCGCGTCGCCGAGCCGTTTCCCGAGACTGCTCAGCTCGTCGGCGAGCGGCGCCGCCTTGACGAGCTGGGCCCCAAGAAGCGCGTTGAACCAGAGGCCCCAGGTGGCGGCGAACAACCGCTTGTCGTCGCGGATTTCCTGCGCCAGGACGTGGGCGCGGGAATACAGCTCCTCGACCTCGGGCGTCAGGGTGCCGACGGCGATCGCCGTGCGCAAGCCCAGCATCAGGCGCAGGTCGATCTCGGCGGCCGCGCGCTCCGCGCCGCTCTCGATGCGCGGCAGAAGCTCGAGCGCCGCCCGGCAATGCGCGGCTGCCTCCTGGAAACCGGAACGACGGTAGGCGAGATCGCTGGCACGACGGTAGTAGTCGATTGCGCGCTCCGACAGCCCGGCGAGGGCATAATGCTGCGCCAACAGTTCCGGGCTCGTCTCCGCGACTTGCGGAAAATGCGTTTCGTAGATCTCCGCAATCCGCGCGTGCGAGATCTGCCGCGTCGATTTCAGCAGGCTGGCATAGGCGGCCTCCTGGATCAGCGCGTGCTTGAAGCTGTAGGTCGCGTGCGGCGGCAGGCCGCGCTGATGCAGGATATCATTGCGGCACAAGGCGGCGAGGTCGCGGTCGAGATCCTCGGGGCTGAGTCCGGCGACGAGCGCCAGCAGCTCGTAGCCGAACTCGCGGCCGATCGTCGCGGCGAGCTGCGCCAGCCGCCTGGCACCCGACAGCCGGTCGAGCCGTGCCGTCAGCGAATCCTGCAGGGTGCTGGGGATCGCCATGGCAGCGGCCCGTGGCACGAGCTGATAGGTTTCGCCGCGCTCGACCACGAGATCGGAGCCGATCACCATCCGGGTCAGCTCCTCCGCGAAGAGCGGCACGCCATCGGTCTTGGCGAGCAATTGCTGGAGGACGCTCTCGGGCAGCGCCTTGCCGCCGGCGGTATGACGGATCACCGCGGCGACCTGCTCTTGCCGTAGCCGGCCGAGCGTGATCGCGGCGATATGGCTTGCCGGCGGCCACGGTGCCACGAACTCCGGTCGCGAACTGATCACCGCGAGGAGACGCATCGTCGCGAGCTGTCCGAGCAGCAAGCCGAGCAGCTCCAGGGTCGAAGCGTCGGCCCAGTGTGCGTCCTCGACGACGAGGGCGACCGGTTGCAGCGCCGCCGTTGCGATCAGCCAGTCGACGAGGGCGCCGAGAACGCGCCGGCGGCGCTCCTCGTCATTGGGCGCTTCGGCCAGTTTCGCACCCTTGCTCGGCAGCCCGAGCAGCTCGGCCAGCCGTCCCGGCGTTTCCGTCTGCAAGCCGCCGAGCGAGGCGAGATGAGCCTCCAGCCGTTCCCGGCGAAGCTCCTCGCTGTCGCCCGAGGCGTTGCCGACGCGGCGGCCGAGCAGCGATATGACCGGATGGAGCGGAGCGTTGCAGTGCTGTGGCGAGCAGCGCATCACCAGCAGCGCGGCGCCGTCGTCGACCGTGCGATCGCGGAACGCCTGCAGCAGCCGCGACTTGCCGATGCCTGCCTCGCCGCTGACCAGAACGGCTTGGCCATGTCCCTCGCGCGCGAGGCTCCAACGGTCGAGCAGCAGGCCGATCTCCTGCTCGCGGCCGACCAGCGGACCCTGGCCGCGGACGCCGTCGATCGTCTCGTCGGGCGCTACCTCGCCCAGCACCTCGTAAGTCTCCAGCCCGGCGGCGACGCCTTTCGCATCGAGGCGCCCGAGCGGCCGGCAGGCGAAGAGGCGTTGAACGAGGCGCCACGTGGCGGCGCTGATCGCCACAGTGTCGGGGGCCGCGAGCGTCTGGAGCCGGGCCGCAAGGTTCGGCGTCTCGCCGACGATGGCGTTGCTCTCGCGAGCCGCGCCGCGACCCATCTCACCGACGACCACGAGCCCGGTATGAATGCCGACGCGGATGGCGAGATTGCCCCCGAGCTCGCCGGCGAAACGCCGGTTGAGGGCGGCGATCCCCGCGACGATGGCGCAGCCCGCCCGGACGCCGCGCGCCGCGTCGTCGTCATGCGCCGCCGGCCAGCCGAAATATGCCAGGACGCCGTCGCCGAGGTATTTCGCCAGGGTTCCGCCGTCCGCCGCGACGCAGTCCGCGACGAGCGCCTGATAGGCGCCGAGGACCTCGCGCATCTCCTCGGGATCGAGGCGCTGCGACAGCTGGGTCGAGCCGGCGAGGTCGCTGAACAACACCGTGATCTGCCGCCGTTCCGCCTCGCTCGGCGCGGACGGAATCGGCGCTTCCTGGGCGGGCTCCGTCGCCGGGCCGCTCAGCGCCGCGATGGCGCGCAGCATCTTCTTGCGATGGCCGAGCAGCACGCCCAGTTTCTCGAGATCGGCATCGCTGAGGTCGGGCAGCACGTCGAGATCGAGTGCGTTGTCGGCGAAGACGCCGGCATATTGAGACAGGCCAAGCGCGGCCAGGAATTGCTCGATCTCGGTCATCTCGCTCGAACCGTCCGGTTCACCGGGAGCCTCGTGGAGCCGCTACCGCGTCACTCGGCCTTCAGCCGTTCGGCCGCATGGATCGCGTAATAGGTCAGGACTCCGTCGGCGCCGGCGCGCTTGAAAGCGATCAGGCTTTCCAGGACGACGCGGTCGTCGAGCCAGCCGCGCTCGACGGCGCCTTGCAGCATGGCGTATTCGCCGCTGACCTGATAGGCGAAGGTCGGAACGCCGAAGCGCTCCTTCACGCGCCGCACGATGTCGAGATAGGGCATGCCCGGCTTGACCATCACCATGTCGGCGCCCTCCGCGAGGTCGAGCGCGACCTCGCGCAGCGCCTCGTCGGTATTGGCCGGGTCCATCTGGTAGGTCCGCTTGTCGGAGCGGCCGAGCGCCGTCTTCGAGCCCAGCGCGTCGCGGAACGGCCCGTAGAAGCCGGAGGCGTATTTCGCGGCATAGGCCATGATACGGACGTGGCCGAAGCCGGATTCGTCGAGCGCGTCGCGGATCGCGCCGACCCGGCCGTCCATCATGTCCGAGGGCGCGATGACGTCGCAGCCCGCCTCGGCCTGGACCAGCGCCTGGCGGATCAGGATCTCGATGGTCTCGTCATTCTCGACATAGCCCTGGCGGAGAACGCCGTCGTGGCCATGGGTGGTGAAGGGGTCGAGCGCGACGTCGCACAGGATGCCGAGCCGCGGATGGGCGCGCTTGACGGCGGTGACGGCGCGGCAGACCAGGCTCTCGGGATTGACCGCCTCGTCGCCGTCCTCGGTCCTCAGCGAGGCCGGCACGACCGGAAAGATGGCGATCATCGGGATCCCGAGCGCGGCGGCGTGGCCGGCCTCGTCGAGCAGCGCGGCGATCGTCAGCCGGTCGACGCCCGGCATCGATTCGATCGCCTCGCGATCGGGGCCAGGGTCGTCCTTGACGAAGACCGGCCAGATGAAGTCGGCCGGGGTCAGCACATGCTCGGCGACCAGGCGTCGCGACCAATCGTCGCGCCGGTTGCGCCGCATCCGCACTCTCGGATAGGCACCGAGCGAGGAAAAATTCTTTGCCGTCACGATATCACCGCTGCGAATCGGGTCGTTTTGCCCCCGGGGATCATAAGCACGCGGCCGGCCGCTTACAATCCGGGCACCCCAGCCATGCTCGCCGGCACGAGCACGGGGCGCGTTGCGGGCGTCGCACGCCGTCCTTATTCTCGCCGCATGCTGCTGACACCGAACGACGAGATCCTGGCGGAGCGCCGCGGCGGCCTGGTCGTCGTCACCCTCAACCGCGCGAAGGCGCTCAATGCGCTGTCGCCGGTGATGTGCTGCGTCCTCGACGCTGAGCTTCCCGGCTGGGCGGCCGACCCCGCGGTGCGCGCCGTGCTGATCCGCGGCGCCGGCGGGCGGGCCTTCTGCGCCGGCGGCGACGTCCGGGCGATCGTCGAGGCGCGGAAGACCGGCGAGGCGATGGCCTTCGGCAGCGCCTTCTTTCGCGACGAGTACCGGCTCAACCGGCACATCGCGCGGTTCGCCAAGCCTTGGATATCCTTGCTCGACGGCATCACCATGGGCGGCGGCGCCGGAATTTCGGTGCACGGCTCGCATCGCATCGCCACCGAAAAGCTGCTCTTTGCCATGCCGGAGACGGCGATCGGCCTCTTTCCCGACATCGGTGCCAACGCCTTCTTCAACCGCTGCCCCGGCCGTATCGGCCTCTATCTCGCGCTGGCCGGCGCGCGGATCGGCGCCGCCGACGCGCTTTACGCGGGGCTGGCGACGCATTTCGTGCCGAGCGAGCGGCTCGGCGCGCTCACCGAGCGGATCGCGGCACTGAACTGGGCGGACGGCGGGGCGGGTGCCCTGGTCGACCGTGCGATCGCGGAATTCACCGCCGAGCCCGGTCCGGCGCCGCTTGCCGCCCTCCGCCCGGCGATCGACCGCTGCTTCGGGCAGGCGACAGTCGCGGCGATCCTCGATTCCCTGGCGGGGGAACCGAGCGATTGGGCGCGCGCGACGCTCGAGACGCTGACCAAGGCCTCGCCGACCAGCCTCGCGATCACGCGGCGTCAGCTCGCGCTCGGGGAGGGGCTGTCGATCGAGGAGGTGCTGCGCCTCGACTACCGGATCGCGCTGCGCTGCCTCGATCGGCCGGATTTCTTCGAGGGCGTGCGCGCCCTGCTGATCGACAAGGACGCCACGCCGCTCTGGCAGCCGCCGCGCCTCGCCGAGGTGACCGAGGCGACGATCGACGGCTATTTCCAGCCGCTCGGTGCCGACGAGCTGACCTTTCCGTAAGCGGCGCCCGGCGCCGGGATATCTCGCCGTTTAAGGGAAATCTTAACGCCCCTGTGTCAGATTTGTCTGATCTTGACCCTGATGCTGAGGCGCGCCATGAAGGCCGAATATCTCGAGACGATCGGTTTGATCGAACGACTGCACCGCCACTTTCTCGAGATCGTCAAGCTTGAGCTCGATGGCCTCGGCATTCAGGACATCAACAATATCCAGGGGTTGATCCTCTATAACATCGGCGACGTGCAGATGACGGTCGGCGAGCTGACGCTGCGCGGCTGCTATCTCGGCTCGAACGTCTCCTACAACGTCAAGAAGATGGTCGAGAACGACTATCTGATCCAGGAGCGCTCCGAGCACGATCGCCGCACGATCTACGTCCGCCTCTCGCCGAAGGGTCTGGCGCTGCGCGACAGCCTCAGCCAGATGCACGAGCGGCACCTCGAGATGCTGACCCAGACGCCGCTCAAGGCGGAAGAGCTGCAGTCCTCCTGCGCCGCGCTGAAGCGCCTCGAGCGGTTCTGGACGCGCGCCAGCGACCTCGTGCAGCGCCGCGTCGCCTTTACCCCCGCCGCCTGAGTCTGTCTTCCACGATGAAACGGCCGGCCGTCACGCGACGGCGGGCCGTTTCCCGTTCAAAACGCGGAGATGCCGGTCTGCGCCCGGCCGAGGATCAGCGCGTGGATGTCGTGCGTCCCCTCGTAGGTGTTCACCGCCTCGAGGTTCATGACGTGGCGGATGACGCCGTATTCGTCCGAGATGCCGTTGCCGCCGTGCATGTCGCGGGCGACCCTCGCGATGTCGAGCGCCTTGCCGCAGTTGTTGCGCTTGAGCAGCGAGATCATCTCCGGCGTGGCACGGCCCGCGTCCTTGAGACGGCCGAGCCGCAGGCAGGCGCCGAGGCCCAGCGTGATCTCGGTCTGCATGTCGACCAGCTTTTTCTGGATCAGCTGGTTGGCGGCGAGCGGCTTGCCGAACTGCTTGCGCTCCATCGTGTAGCTGCGCGCCGCATGCCAGCAGAATTCGGCGGCGCCCATCGTGCCCCAGGCGATGCCGTAGCGCGCGTTGTTGAGGCAGGAGAACGGGCCCTTGAGGCCGCTGACGTTGGGCAGCATGTTCTCCGCGGGCACGAAGACGTCGTCCATCACGACCTCGCCGGTCGCCGAGGCGCGCAGCGAGAACTTGCCCTCGATCTTCGGCGCCGAGAGGCCCTTCATGCCCTTCTCGAGGATGAAGCCGCGGATCGCCTCCGCCTTGTCGCCGTCGAGCTTGGCCCAGACGACGAACACCTCAGCGATCGGGCTGTTCGAGATCCACATCTTGGCGCCGTTGAGAACGTAGCCGCCGTCGATCGATTTGGCGCGGGTCACCATGCCGCCGGGGTCCGAGCCGTAGTCGGGCTCGGTCAGGCCGAAGCAGCCGATCCATTCGCCGGTCGCGAGCTTGGGCAGGTACTTCTGGCGCTGCGCCTCGCTGCCCCACTCGTAGATCGGCCCCATGACGAGGCTCGACTGGACGCTGAGGGTCGAGCGGTAGGCGCTGTCGACGCGCTCGACCTCGCGGGCGATGAGCCCGTAGGAGACGTAGCCGGCGCCGGCGCAGCCGTAGCCCTCGATCGTCGAGCCGAGCAGGCCGAGCTCGCCCATCTCGGTCATGATCTCGCGGTCGAAGTGCTCGTGGCGGTTGGCGTCGCGGATGCGCGGCAGCAGCTTGCCCTGGCAATAGGCGCGGGCCGCGTCGCGCAGCATGCGCTCCTCTTCGGTGAGTTCCTCCTCGATCAGGAGCGGGTCCTGCCAATCGAAGTCCGCCCGCGGTCGTTTCGCCGCCACTGCCGTATCCTGCGCCATCGTCCCGAATCCTTTGTCGCCCACCACCCACCGGGTTCCGGGCGCGGAGTCTGGCACAATCGCCGCCGCGATGGCTCGCTGATTTTCGAGGGGCTGCGATGACCGGTCGCGAGATCCTCTTCGAGACCGTGCGGCTCGGCAACCTTCTCAAGGTGTCGGCGATCGACGGCGCGACCGGGATCGAGGCGTCCGTCGTCGGCCGCGCCGCCGGCGATCCCGCGGCGCTGCGCGGCCTGGCGCTGCGGAAATTGACCTATCTGCTGACACGCAGTGAGCGGCTGCACGAAACCGGCTGACCGCGGCAGCAAGGCGCATCATGATGGGGGCCATGACCATCGATTCCGCATACCCATCCACCGATCTCTCCGTCGATCCCGACTTCTTCGCGCTGCTCACGGGAAGCTATGCCCGAATTGTCGGGGCGCCGCTCGCCGGCACCGGACGGGGGCCGGTCTGGCTGTACAACGAGGCTCCCTTTGCCGTCGTGGCGCACAATACCGATTCCGATCCCCGCTTCGTCTACGCCAACAAGACCGCCCAGGCCTGTTTCGAGTATTCCTGGGACGAGTTCATCGCGCTGCCCTCGCGCCTCTCGGCCGAGGCTGCCAATCGGGAAGAGCGGCAGCGCCTCTTGGAGGCGGTCGCCCGCAACGGCTTCATGTCCGGCTATCGCGGCCTGCGGATCGCGAAGTCCGGGCGGCGATTCACGATCGAGGACGGCCTCGTCTGGCAGCTCGTCGACGCCGACGGGGCGTGGTGCGGTCAGGCGGCCACGTTTCCCTCATGGCGGGAGATCGCAGCCGACTGATCCCGGCGATCGGCCCGCCGACGATCAAGGCATTGATCGCGTTCGTCTTGCAGCCCGTCGGCCGCATGCGTAAGGTGCGCCGACACGGAATGGCATATTTTCTTCAGCAACTCATCAACGGACTGACGCTCGGCTCGATCTA
>JAQGID010000324.1 GCA_028291405.1 Rhodospirillales bacterium
GCCGGCGGCGCGGTCTGTGGCGTCTCGGCGGCGATCGCCATCGCCGGCGCGGTCGGCGCCAAGAAGGAGCATGCGCCGATCGCGATCACCACCGTCATCGTCTGGGCGATCGTCATGATCTTCGCCCTGCCGCTGGCGTCGCGCGCGCTGCACCTGCCGGCCGGCGTCGCCGGCGCCTGGATCGGCACCTCGGAGTTCGCCGACGCAGCCGGCCTCGCCGCGGCGCAGGCCTATGGCGACCTCGCCGGCCACGAGGGCATCGCCGGGACCTCCGACCAGGCGGTCTTCGCCTTCACCCTCATGAAGGTGGTCGGCCGCGACGTCTGGATCGGCATCTGGGCCTTCGTGCTGGCGATCGTCGCGACGACGCGCTGGGAGGCGCAGGAGACCGGCCGCAAGCCGGAAGCCGCGGAGATCTGGTGGCGCTTCCCGAAATTCGTCCTCGGCTTTCTCATCGCCTCGGCGCTCGTCACCTGGGTCGCCTCGAGCTACAGCTACGCCGATTACAACAAGATCGTAAACCCGGCGCTGGTCGCGCCGATCAAGGACCTGCGGACCTGGGCGTTCATCTTCTGCTTCCTCAGCATCGGATTGACGACGCGTTTCCGCGAGCTCGCTGGCGCCGGCTCGAAGCCGTTCCTCGCCTTCAGCGCCGGCGTCGTCGTCAACGTCGCGCTCGGCTTCGTCCTCTCGGTGATCGTCTTCGCGTCATATTGGGCCAACCTGGTCCGGTAAGGGAGCACGACATTGGCGGAGGACCGGGCGATGTGCGGCTCCTGCAAGCATTTCCGCAACGACGCCGCCTATCTCGAGACGGTGTTCAAGGGGATGACGAGCCTCAGCTCCGGCTACGGCTCGGTCGTGGCGGAGGACGGGATCTGCCTGCTGTACGACCGCTACCTCTCCGCCCGCGCCTCCTGCGCCAGCCACGCGCCGCGCGAGCACGTTTGACCTGCCGAAATTGCACGCGGCCGGTGTGGAAAACCCGCTAGACTGACTCTCCCCGCGCAGTGCGTCGCCAACCGGCGTCGCACCGCGCGCGAGCGAGGTCTTCCGTCTGATGGGTTTCTTCCGGATCGAGCGGCCGCAGGTCATCGCCCTGATCGTCGCCTGCGCGCTCTTCATGGAGAATTTCGACGGCACGGTGCTTGCCACCGCGCTGCCGCAGATCGCCAAAAGCTTCGGCACCGATCCGGTGCAGCTCAGCCTCGCGATCACCGCTTACCTGCTCAGCGTCGCGATCTTCATCCCGGCGAGCGGCTGGGTCGCCGATCGCATCGGCTCGCGCACGATCTTCCGGGCGGCAATCGCGGTCTTCGCGCTGGGCTCGCTGCTCTGCGGCCTCAGCAACTCTTTGGCCGAGCTGACCGGCGCTCGCATCATTCAGGGCATCGGCGGCGCGATGATGGTGCCGGTCGGCCGCCTCGTGCTGCTGCGCAACGTCCAGAAATCCGAGATGCTGCGGGCGATGTCCTATCTCACCGTGCCGGCGATGCTCGGTCCGGTGCTGGGGCCGCTGGTCGGCGGCTTCCTCGTGACCTATTGGTCGTGGCGCTGGATCTTCTTCGTCAACGTCCCGATCGCCATCCTCGGCCTCATCCTCGTCACGACGATGATCGAGAACCAGAAGGAGGCGAGCGTGCCGCGGCTCGACCTCGTTGGGCTGGTGCTCAGCGGCCTTGCCCTCGCCGGGCTGATGCTCGGCTTCGTCACGCTCGGCCACGACGGCGTGCCGCTGCTCGTCGCCCTCGGCGCCCTCGCGATCGGTATCGGTCTCGCAATCGTCTACCTGCTGCATGCCGCACGCCACCCGGAGCCGATCCTCGACGTCATGCTGTTCCGCCTGCCGACCTTCTCGATCACCGTCGGCGCCGGCTTCCTCTTCCGCGCCGGCGTCGGGGCGATGCCCTTCCTGCTGCCGCTGATGTTCCAGGTCGGCTTCGGCATGACCGCCTTCGCCTCGGGCATCCTCAGCTTCGCCAGCGCCGCCGGCGCGATGTTCATGAAGACGACGGCGCGGCCGCTGCTGCGGGTTTTCGGCTTCCGCAACGTGATGATCTCCAATGCGCTGATCTGCGCCGCCTTCTATCTCGGCTACGCCGCCTTCACCCCGGCGACGCCGGCCGTCCTCATCTTCCTCCTGCTGCTGGTCGGCGGCGTCTTCCGCTCGCTGCAGTTCACCGCGATCCAGACGCTCGCCTTCGCCGACGTGACGATGGCGCGGATGAGCCGGGCGACGACGCTTTCGGCGACCTGCCAGCAGCTTGCGGTCTGCGCCGGCGTCGCCTTCGGCGCGATGCTGCTGCATCTGACGCTGTGGTGGCGCGGCGCGACGATGCTCGCCGCCGTCGATTTCTGGCCGTCGCTGCTGCTGATCGCCTTCACAACGGCGCTGTCGGGCTGGTTTTTCGCCGACCTCGCCCCCGATGCCGGCGCCGAGCTCAGCGGCCATGCGCCGCACCGCCGCGATCCACTGCCCGTCGAGCTACCGCGGCGTGCCGAGGGCGAGTAACCTCCGCCGAATCGTCGAGCACCCTGGAGAAGCCGCATGACCAAGTCCCGAGCGATCGTCCTCGCCATCCTCGCCCTGGCGACGCTCTCCGGCGCCGCGGCACGCGCCGAGGACAGCGCGATCACGCTGGGGGACGCCTGGGCGCGCGCGACCCCGGGCAAGGCGCCGAACGGCGCCGCCTATCTGACGGTCACCAATTCCGGCACCGCGCCCGACCGGCTGGTCGGCGCGAGCTCGCCGGTCGCCGCCAAGACCGAGCTGCACGAGGACAAGGAGGAGAACGGCATCATGAAGATGCGGCCGGTCCCCGCGCTCGCGATCCCGCCCGGCCAGTCGGTCACCTTCAAGCCGGGCGCCTACCACCTCATGCTAACAGGGCTGAAGGAGCCGTTGAAGCAGGGCACCAGCTTCCCGGTGACGCTGACCTTCGAAAAAGCCGGCGCCAAGCAGGTGCAGGTCGCGGTCGGACGGCCGGGCGCGATGAGTGGCATGGCGGGTCACGACATGGGCGGCATGATGCACGACATGGGCAGCATGCCGAAATAAAGCGCCCTGCCGCACCGCGCGATCCCAGGCGCTGCGCCATCCATGGAGTTCTTTACGAATCCTTAAAGCCATCGTGACCAGGGTGAGGCATCGGCGCCGGGTTCGGTCAGCCGATGCGGCGCGCGAATCGTGCGCCGGTATATTCACCGAAAGGACCTGTTCTCATGTCCGTTTCAAGCGTCTCCAAGACACCGGCACACGCTGCGCCGGCGGCCGTGCATGCCGCCGCCAAGCCGCACGCCGAGCCATCGCCGGCAAAGACTGCGAGCCCAGGCAAAGGGTCGCACGGCAGCGCCGGCCTCCTGAACATCAAGGCCTAGCAAGCCACTCGCGGCACCGGCTCGCTTGACGTTCTCGCGAGACCGGAAGCCGCGGTCCGCCGCGTCTCGGAAAGAGAGCGGTATCTGCAGCGCGGGTCTAGCCAGATCCGAAGGGTTCGTCACCGCAGCAGCAGCAGCCCGGCGAAAAGTAGGTATAGCACACTCGACCACGACAGCTGCTTGCCCGTCACCCTTCCGCCGCGGAACATCAGGAACAGCGCGACCACGGCGACGGCGGTGACGCCGCCGGCGAGGATCAGCGAACGGTCGAACAGCCAGGGCGTGCCGAACAGGCCGCAGGCGGTCGGGATCGTCGCCTGGATCATCATCGCGCCGCTGATGTTGGCGAGCGCCATGCGCTCCTTGCCCTGGCGCACCCAGATGATCGCGTTCATCGTCTCCGGCATCTCGGTGGCGACCGGGCTGAGCAGCAGCGCCACGAGCTGCGGCGGCAGGCCGAGCCACGGGCCGATCGCGTCGAGCTGGCCGACGAAGACGCGCGAGGCGACGAAGATCACGATCAGCGCCGCGCCGGTCTGCAGCGACGCCCAGAAGAGGCTCGGATCGTCATCGTGCGGGCGGATCTTGAGGCGCTCGAGCGCGACGCTCTCATGCGCCTCGCCCTCGCGCCGCAGCTCCGTCCAGACGTAGATCCCATAGGCCGCCAAGAAGACGAAGCCGAACAGGCTCTTGCCCGGGAACGCGACGACGCCGAGCGCCAGCTTGCAGAGGAAGATCGAGAGGAACCAGGCCTGGTCGCGGCTGAGGCGCAGGCAATCGACCTCGAGCGCCGCCTTCTTGCGGACGTGCAGCCGCGTCGAGCCGAGCAGGGTCAGCCCGACCACCGAATAGGCCAGCGTCGACAGCGCCAGCGGACCGCCGAGCGCGGCGCCGACGCCGATCTCGCGCTCGGCGTCGGTGTTGCCGAAGGCGACGGCGACGAAGGTCACGACGCTCTCGGGCAGGGCGGTGCCGAAGGCCGCGAGGATCGTCCCCGTCGCGGTCTCGGTGATGCGCAGCCGGTGGCCGACCCATTCGACCCCGTTCACGAAGAACTCGCAGCAGATGTAGATCGCGACCGCGGAGCCGAAGAAGAGGATGAGGGTAAGCGCCATGACGCTGCGTCGACCACCGAGCCGGGCGCGGGAACCAATGACATCGACCTCCCGCCCGGCTGGGTACGGAGTTCGATGCCAAAGGTCTCGCCGAATGCTCTGGATCGCCGGCGCCATGGCCGAAGCCAAGTCTGTTGACGCAAGCCCCGCTGACGGTGCGGGTGGCTACTCCCCAATGACCCCGGGGTTCTAGCAGACAACCGGCGGCGACGGAAGCGATGCCGGAGGTGCCGCCCCCTGGGGCGATCGGCTAAGTCAGCTCGACGGTTCGCCCGCGCCCAGGACGCTCCGCAGGCGGCGGGCGAGCTCGTCCTGCCCATAGGGTTTGACGATCAGCTCGATGCCCTCGTCCAGCTGTCCGTCGTGGTCGACCGGTTTTGCGTGTAGCCCGAGGTGAACAGCACTTTCGCGCGGGGCTGCAGCGCACGGGCGCGCTCGGCGAGCTGACGGCTGGTGATCGGCCCCGGCATGACGACGTCGCTGAAGACCAGCGCCACCGGCTGCTCCGCGAGGATGCAAAGCGCCTGCTCCGGGCCGTCCGCCTCGATCACGCCATAGCCGAGGTCGCTCACCATCGCGGCGACTGCGGCCCGCACGTCCGCGTCGTCCTCGACGATGAGGATCGTCTCGCCGGCGCCGCGCGGCGCCTCGCCCTCCGCCGCGACGACCGGCGGAGCGGCGGCCTCCGTCGCCTTCGGGAGATCGAGGCGGACCGTCGTGCCCTTGCCGACCACGCTCTCGATGCGCACATGGCCGCGCGATTGCGTCACGAAACCGAAGACCTGGCTCAGCCCGAGACCGGTCCCGTGACCTTCCGACTTCGTCGTGAAGAATGGCTCGAAGGCATGCTCGGAAGTTGTGCAAATCGTCAGACACAAGCTCTGAGCGAGGAAAATCTAATAATTAGCCGGGCTTGATCGTTCTGCGCAACGCACATCTCGATCTTTGCGTCGGCAGTCACATCCTAAGGCGATGACCTCAGGCAAAATTAGCGGTATGCGTGAATTCGCAAACCAACCCATGTTATTGCCGTTCCCACGGCATGGCTTGGCGAATACGGAGAATCGTGACGGAAGGCGGCCCAGCTGCATTGCGGCTGAAGGCAGCCGATTTTATCAGGTTGGCGTCCGATGCCCGGAACCGCGGGATTTCCCGCGAACTCTACCAGATCGCGCAGCGATATCTGGTGCTCGCCCAAAGCATCGAGGACCGCGGCGCTCCCAGCCCCGTGCCGGTCCTTGGCGCCGATGAAGCCGATTCGGTCCTGCCGGCAACGTCGGACGGGTCTGACAGGCTGATCTGAACCGCCTGGGCTACATCGGAACACCACTTAGCCCGAAATAGCCGGAAATCTGCTCATTTCGTTAAGTCGTGGAGAGTGGTGCACTTCTATTGTCCGGGCTTTGCAAGCAAGAGCCGGACGTTTACCGATGACCGAGCCTCGGAATTACCGCGATGAAGCCGCCCGCATAAGGGCTGTCGCGGCTGCGAAGGATGACGAGGCCAAGACGCAGCTTATGAAGATCGCGGATCTCTACGACCGCTTGGCCGATCTCGCCGAGACCCAAGCAGCGGTCGCCGTTGGGCGAGCCGAACGGAGCGGTGAGTTCCGGTATTTGGAGCGGTCACGTCGGTAGCGTGCCGGTTCGATTTGTAACAGTACCCCCAACCGGGCCCAAGGGGTTTACTTAAGGTGTTGAACAAAGAGAACCATAGGCGAACGGACTAAGCGCTCCCTCAGCTTCAGGAAGTCCGCCGTGCCGGAGAAATCTCCAGGAGCGATGGCCCGCGGCCTTCCGCATTGCCGACAATCTATCGGCTTTAGCAAAGATGATGGCGCCGATGATCGCTGCGAGGGCGCCGGTCGGTACTCATTCTTCCGGCATCCCGGCGCGACGCAGGCCCTCATAGAGCCGCTCGCGAAAGGCAATGTAGCGCGGGTTGTCGCTGATCGTCCGCATCTTCATGCGGGCGATCGTCGCAGTCCGGTTGTTAGTCATCGCCAGGTAGCGCGTGAACTCGTCGCGAGCTTCCGCTTCGTGTCCGCTTAGCGCCAGCGCTCCGATCAAGTAGACCTGCCGCAGCGGCCAATTCGGGTTAACCAACACTGCTCGACGGATCCATTCGACTGCAAGATCGTCCTTCCCTGCCAAGAAGTAGGCCACGCCCTTCGCGAAGTAGATCTGCGCGATCTCGGAATCGCGCGGGCTGAGACGAAGCGCCTTGTTGGCCCAATCGAGCGCCTTGTCTGGGTCGCCTAACTGAAGGCCCGCGGAGGACAACCGCAAATAAGCGTCAACATTGCTCGGGTCCAACTCGAGTGAGCGTTCCTCTTCGACGATCGCCTCGGGGATTCGTTTTTGCACCGCCAGCACGCTGGCGTTCGCAAGATGGGCTTGGGAATCTTCCGGAGCGATGGCCAATGCACGCGACGCCAGTTCACCGGCTCGCCGAAGATCCGCGTCACCCTCAGTTAACTGGGCACTTACGTATTGTGTGACGAGCCAATTCGCCAGGATAACCATTGCGCGCACGTTCCGACTGTCTGCGGCGAGGGCGCTTTCGCAAAGCGCTATCGCGTCCGCGTTGATCACGTAATCGCCAAGCCGGAGTGCTGTCGCCCAGCACCGCATTGCGAGGTCGTCCGCACCGGCAATTGCCCCATGGGTGCGTTCGAGCCGAGCGGCCTCGCCTGCGGTTAACTGGACATGCAGGGTTCGCGCGAGCCGCGTCACGATCTCGTCCTGCATTTGGAGCAGATCGGCGCGGTCGGCATCAAATTGATCCGCCCAGAGACCCGCGCTGGTTTCAGCCTCGATAAGTTGCGCGTTGACCCTCACCCGGCTGCTCGTGGGCTGTACGCTGCCTTCCAGCAGGTAACGAACGCCCAGTTCCTTTCCAATCACCTTCGCATCGATCGCCTTGCCCTTGTAAGAGAAGGCCGTGCGGCGCGCGATGACGAAGCTGTCTGGGATCCGCGCGAGAGAGGCCGTCAATTCGGCTGTGAGCACGTCTGCGAGATAGTCCTGTGCCGCATCGCCACCGACATTGGCGAGGGGCAGGACGACGAGTGACAAGCGCTGGGACGGCAGCGGTGGGTGCTCCCGATTCGGTGTCAGGCTAGCGGCCATATTTCCGCGGAAATACCAAGCCGCACCGGCAAGCAGGAGGATCGCGACCATCCCGGCCGCGAGCGCCACCCGGCGCAGCGCGCGGCCGCCCCGCGACGCCCGGCCATCGTCGATCTCGACGGCCAGCGTGCGCACCGGGCGGGCGATGTTCTTGAGGCGTTTCTCGCCGAGTTCCGAGAACTGCGCGCCAATCTTGCCCCGCACCTGGTGCCAGGCGTCTTCCGAGATGAGGACGCCGCCCGGCTGGGCGATGCCTTCTAGTCGGGCGGCGACGTTCACGCCGTCGCCCATGAGATCGCCGTCCTCCTCAACGACGACGTCGCCGAGATGGATGCCGACGCGGAAATCAATGCGCCGCTCTGGAGATTCGGCGTGGTTGCGATCCGCCATGCCGGACTGCACCGCTAGCGCGCAGCGCACCGCGTCGACGACGGAGGCGAATTCGATCAGGATGCCATCGCCCGTACGCTTGACGACGCGGCCGCGATGCTCAGATATCGCCGGGTCGAGGAACTCGCTGCGCAACGCGCGCAGGCGCGTTAGCGTCCCTTCCTCATCGGCGCCGGTAAGTCGGCTGTAGCCGACGACATCGGCTGCGAGAATCGCGGCGAGGCGCCGCGCGGCACCCGGCATGGCGCTGGCCCCCATTTCGCCGGTTACAATAGCACGGCCCGACTGTGTTTCCACGGGGCACCGCCCCAACCTTTACGTGAAAGCCGAGGCGAAATCTCAACGGTTCAGAACGCAGGCACCTGTGCATCGACTTTCATTCTGGCGACGCGGCGACGACATTCGCCGCGGGTTCTGACCCGAGCGACGTGACACGCGGGACCGCTGCCTAAGACAAGTAATCGGGACAGATTTCTCTAAAATCCTTCCACACCCTTAGTAAACCCCTTGCTCCGGGCCTGGACTGTTTCCCGGGGTTCCCGGCATCGGACCACGTGCGACGCCCGTACCGCGCCAGCCGGGTCACCGGAATTTGATCGGCGGCGACTGTGCCGACAGGGATGAGCTGGCGATTGGACGCGTATGTCAGATATCGCAACCGCCCGAGGGGCCGGTGAGTTGAATCTCATCCGGAGCCGTTCGCGTGAACGGGCCAGCGGTGCGGAATAACAAAAGATCGCGGAGAATCGGCTCGATGAGGAAGATTGGCGCCCTTGCGCTCGGCTTGGTGGGTCTCGGCAGTTGCCTCGGGCTCTGGTACGTCACCAGCCCGTCACCGCCGGCCCATGCGGCGCCGCCCGGCGCCTCGGCCGCGATTCCGGTGACCGCGGGACGGGCGGAGGCGAAGGACGTTCCGGTCTTCCTGATGGGGCTGGGGACGGTGCAGGCCTTCAACAGCGTCACGGTCAAGTCCCGCGTCGACGGGCCGATCGTCAAGGTCTCCTTTGCCGAGGGGCAGGAGGTCAAGGCGGGCGATGCGTTGTTCCAGATCGACCCGCGGCCGTTCCAGGCGATGCTCGAGCAAGCGCAGGGCAACAAGGCGAAGGACGAGGCCCAGCTCGCCGGCGCGCAACGCGATCTCGCCCGCTACGCCAAGCTCTTGCCGCAGGGCTATCAGACGGGCCAGAGCTACGACGATCAGAAGGCGACGGTCGGCCAGCTGCAGGGGACGGTCGCGGCGGATCAGGCGGCGATCGATACGGCGCAGCTCAATCTCGACTATGCCAATATTCGCTCGCCGATCGACGGCCGCACCGGCGCCCGGCTGGTCGACGTCGGCAATCTCGTGCAGGCGGGCAATGGCGCCGCCCTCGTCACGATCGCGCAGCTCAAGCCGATCTTCGTCAGCTTCACCGTGCCGCAAGCCTCGCTCATCGACATCCGCAGCAGCGAGGCGGACGGCAAGCTTGCCGTCGTCGTCGAGGGCCAGGATGCGGCGACGCCGCTCGCGACCGGGCAGCTCACCCTGATCGACAACCAGATCGACGGCACCACCGGCACGATCCATCTCAAGGCGACGTTCGACAATGCCGACGAGAAGCTCTGGCCGGGCGAGTTCGTCAACGTCCGGCTGATCACGTCGCACAGCAAGAATGCGATCACCGTGCCGGCGCAGACCGTGATGCAGGGCCCGAACGGTGCCTATGCCTATGTCATCAAGCCCGACAATACGGTCGAGCGGCGGGTCGTCGAGATGGCATCTAGCAACGACGGGACGGCAGTCATCACCAAGGGCATCGCCGCCGGCGAGACGGTCGTCGTCGACGGCCAGTATCGCCTGACCGACGGCGCCAGGGTCAATCCCGCCGCGCCCGGCTCGGCGCCGAGCTCCTGACCCGCCCTGCGGTTCGTCGCGAGGCCGGCGCTGCCGCCGGCTGAATTTTTCGAGAGACCTGCGGGAGACGCGTTGCAGTGAACATTTCCGAGACCTTCGTCCGGCGCCCGATCGCGACCTCGCTGCTCATGCTCGGCATCCTCGTCTTCGGGGCGGCGACCTATAAGCTGCTGCCGGTCGCGGCCTTGCCGAACGTCGATTTCCCGACCATCACCGTCACCGCCCAGCTGCCCGGCGCGAGCCCGGACACGATGGCCTCGTCGGTCGCGACGCCGCTCGAGCAGCAATTCGCCGCGATCGCCGGCCTCTCCTCGATGACCTCGACGAGCGGCCTCGGCTCCACCAGCATCACATTGCAATTCGATCTCGCCCGCTCGATCGACGGCGCCGCCCAGGATGTGCAGACTGCGATCAATGCCGCCGGCGGCTTGCTCCCCAAGGATCTGCCGAACCCGCCGACCTACCGTAAGACCAACCCGGCCGACCGACCGATCCTGATCTACGCGGTCCATTCCGACGCGCTGCCGATCTACCGGGTCGACGACTACGCCTCGACGATCCTGGCGCAGAAGCTCTCGACCGTGACCGGCGTCTCGCAGGTCATCGTCGCCGGCCAGCAGACCTATGCGGCGCATGTTCAGGTCGATCCAACCGCCTTGGCGGCGCACGGCATCGGCCTCGAGGACGTCCACAACGCGCTGAGCGGTGCGACGCTCGACCAGGCGAAGGGCAATCTCGAGAGCGCCAAGCAGTCGATCCCGCTCGATACCAACGATCAGCTGCTCGACGCCCAATCCTACGGCAAGGTCATCGTCGCCTATCGCAGCGGGGCGCCGGTGCGGGTCAAGGACGTCGCCGACGTCATCGATTCCTCGACATCGCCGCGCACCGGCGCCTGGTTCAACGGCCAGCGCGCCGAGCTGCTGATGATCCAGCGGCAGCCCGACGCCAACACCATTGCGATCGTCGATCAGGTCAAGGCGATGATGCCGCGGCTGCAGGAATCGATCCCGCCGACCGTGCATGTCGATCTCGTGTCCGATCGCTCGGACACGGTGCGCGCCTCGGTCAGCGACGTCGAGATGACGCTGCTGCTGACGATCGGCCTCGTCGTCATGGTGATCTTCCTCTTCCTGCGCAAGCTGTGGGCGACGCTCATCCCGGCCGCGACCGTGCCGCTGTCGCTCGTCGGCACCTTCGGCGTCATGTACATGCTGGGCTACAGCCTCGACAATCTGTCGCTGATGGGGCTGACGATCGCGGTCGGCTTCGTCGTCGACGACGCGATCGTCATGATCGAGAACATCGTCCGCTACATCGAGCAGGGCGACAGCCCGTTCGACGCGGCGATCAAGGGCGCCGGGCAGATCGGCTTCACCATCATCTCGATCACCTTCTCGCTCATCGCCGTCTTCATCCCGCTGCTCTTCATGTCGGGCATCGTCGGCCGCCTCTTCCGCGAGTTCGCGATGACCGTGACGGTGGCGGTGCTGATCTCGGCCTTCGTCTCGCTGACGCTGACGCCGGTGATGTGCGCGCGCTTCCTCAAGCACGAGAATCCCGACGAGCGCTCGCGCTTCGATCTCGCCGGTGAGCGGTTCTTCGCCTGGGTCGTGCGCGGCTACGACCGCGGCCTCGGAATCGTCTTCCGCCACCAGTTCCTGACGCTGCTCGTGACGCTCGGGCTGATCGTCGTCACCGGCTATCTTTACGTGCAGATCCCCAAGGGCTTCTTCCCCGACCAGGACACCGGCTTCATCTTCGGCCAGGCGCAGACTCGCGAGGACAGCTCCTTCGCCCAGATGGCGGCGATCGAGCGTCAATTCTCGAAGATCATCCTTGCGGATCCGGCGGTGGCGAGCGTTGTCGGCTTCGCCGGCGCCACCGGCGGGAATCCCAGCGAGAGCACCGCGCGCACGATGATCCAGCTGAAGCCGTTCAGCGAGCGCGACGTCTCAGCGCAGCAGGTCATCCAGCGGCTGCGGCCCAAGGTCGCCGCGGTGCAAGGCGCCAAATTCTTCATGCAGGCGGGGCAGGACGTTACCGTCGGCGGCAGGCTGTCGCAGGACCAGTACCAGTACACGCTCAGCGACACCAATTCGGACGAGCTGAACCACTGGGCGCCGATCATCGAGGCCGGCATGCAGAAGCTGCCGCAGCTCCAGGACGTCGCGACCGATCAGCAGATCGCCTCGCCGCATATCGCGATCAACATCGACCGCGACGCCGCCTACCGGCTCGGTCTATCGCTATCGCTGATCGACCAGACGCTCTACGACGCCTTCGGCCAGCGCCAGGTGGCGACGATTTACACCGCGACGAACCAGTACAAGGTCGTGCTCGAGGTCAAGCCGCAGTTCCAGGCGGACCGCTCGGCGCTGACGCAGCTGTACATCCGCAGCGCCTCCGGGGCGCAGGTGCCGCTGAGCGCGGTCGCGAAATTCGCCACCAAGGTCGAGCCGCTCACCGTCAACCACCAGGGGCAGTTCCCCTCGGTCACCCTGTCCTTCAACCTGACGCCCGGCACCTCGCTGGGCCAGGCGGTCGACAGCATCCAGGCGATGCAGGCGCAGATGCGCGCGCCCGAGACGCTCGACGGCACCTTCCAAGGCACGGCGCAGGCTTTCCAGTCGTCGCTATCCTCGACGCCGCTGCTCGTCGCCGTCGCGATCCTCGTCGTCTACATCGTCCTCGGCATGCTCTACGAGAGCTACATCCATCCGATCACCATCCTCTCGGCGCTGCCCTCGGCCGGCGTCGGCGCGCTGATCATGCTGATGGTCTTCCGCTACGACCTGAGCATCATCGCGCTGATCGGCGTCATCCTGCTGATCGGCATCGTCAAGAAGAACGCCATCATGATGATCGACTTCGCCCTCGAGGCGGAGCGCAACGAGGGCAAGAGCCCGCTCGAGTCGATCCATCAGGCTTGCCTTCTGCGCTTTCGTCCGATCATGATGACGACGATGTCGGCGCTGCTCGCCGGCCTGCCGCTGGCGCTCGGCCAAGGGGCGGGGTCGGAGCTGCGCCGGCCGATGGGCATCGCCATCGTCGGCGGGCTGCTCGTCTCGCAGGTGCTGACGTTGTTCACGACGCCGGTGATCTATCTCTATCTCGACCGGGCGGGCATCTGGCTGCGGCGGCGCCGGCACCGGCGCGCCGAGGTCGGCGTCGCTGCCGGCGAATAAGTTCGTAACAAGGCCGCGACGGCTTGCGGGCGGCTTGGGGAATAAGCGCAAGTTTGATCACGGAGCTTGCCATGATCAAGCGCGACGACGACGAGGACGACCGTATCACCAGCAGCCTCGCCGGGCTGGCGGTCATCCTCTTGCTCGCGGTCATCGCCCTGGCGCTGATGAAGCGCATCGGCACGGCGAACGACGTGCAGGATTGCGTCATGTCCGGCCGCACCAACTGCGCGCTGATCGATCCGAGCCAGCTGCCGCGTTGAGCGGCGCCGCGCGAGGCCTTGCGAGCGGGCCGGTCCCGCCCGCATAATCGCCGCCGAGCGCGATCGCAGCAAGCGTAGGCGCCGAGGGGAGGATCACGATGAAGCGATTGATGCTGGCTTGCGGTTCGGTGCTGCTTTTGGGCCTGGCGAGCGCCGCTGCTGCCGAGACCGTCAAGGTCGGCTTGATCATGTCGGCATCGGGTCCGTTCGGGACCTGGGGCGCCCAGACGATGGCCGGCATCCGCATCTATCAGGAGCAGCACGGCAAAAGCGTAAACGGCAACGACATCGAGGTCGTGCTGCGCGACGACGGCGGCGTCAATCCGGGCCGCGCCAAGCAGCTCGCCGAGGAGCTCGTGCTGCGCGAGAAGGTGAAATTCCTCGCCGGTTTCGTCTTCAGCCCCAACGTGCTCGCGACCGCCGATCTCGTCACCAAGGCCAAGATCCCGACCATCATCACCAATGCGGCGGCCGGCGTCATCACGCGCAAATCGCCGTACTTCGTGCGGGTCAGCTTCAGCCTCGCGCAGGAAGCGGCGCCGCTCGGCACCTGGGCGGCGAAGAACGGCTACACGCCGGTCGATTCCGTGGTCGCGGACTACGTCGCCGGCGACGAGTCGGGCGAGGCCTTCGCCAAGGCGTTCAAGGCGGGCGGCGGCGAGATCTTCAACCTCATCAAGGTTCCGGTCGACGTCATCGACTTCTCGCCGTATTTCCAGCGCGTCCTGCAGGATAAGCCGAAGGCGATGTTCGGCTTCGGCACCGGCGGCGCCAACTCGCTGCTCCTGATGAAGACCTGGGGAGAGCGGCTGAAGCCGGCCGGCATTCCCTTCCTCGGTGCCTTGGGCGTCTATCAGGGCGACATGGCGACGATCGGCGATTCGGCACTCGGCGTCATCTCGACCACCCACTATCCCGAGCATGCCGACAATGCCTTGAACAAGGCCTTGTGGGAGCAGTGGAAAAAGGATTTTCCGGACCAGCCGAACTTCTTCCCCGACATTGCGACGGTCTCGGCCTATGACGCGATGGAGCTGGTCTATCGCGCGGTCGCCAAGTTCGGTCCCGGTGTGACCGGCGATCAGGCTGTCGACTTCTACAAGGGGATGCAGGTCGACAGCCCGCGCGGCTCGTTCACCATCGACGCCAAGGAGCGCGACATCATCCAGGACATCATCATCCAGAAGGTCGAGAAGCGTGACGGCGTCCTGGTCAACGTCCCGTTCGACGTGATCAAGAATGTGAAGGACGCCTGGAAGGAAGAGCATCCGCAATAAGCAACGACGCGGGCGAGATCGCCGACCGCGCAGGGAGGATCACGATGAAGCGTCCGATGCTGGCATGCGTTTCCGTGGTGCTGCTGCTGGGCCTGGCGGGCAGCGCCGCCGCCGAGACCGTCAAGGTCGGCATGATCACCTCGGCCTCCGGCCCGTTCGGGACCTGGGGCGCCCAGATGATGGCCGGCGTCCGCATCTACCAGGAGCAGCACGGCAAGAGCGTCGACGGCAACGAGATCGAGATTCTGCTGCGCGACGACGGCGGCCCCAACCCGGGCCGCGCCAAGCAACTCGCCGAGGAGCTGGTGCTGCGCGAGAAGGTGCGCTTCCTGACCGGCTTCACCTTCAGCCCGAACGCGCTGGCCGTCGCCGATCTGATCACCCAGGCCAAGATCCCGACGATCCTCGCCAATGCGGCGACCGGCTTCATCCCACGCAAGTCGCCTTATTTCGTCCGCGTCAGCTTCAGCCTGGCGCAGCAGGCCGGGCCGCTCGGCGAATGGGCCGCCAAGCACGGCTACAAGACGGTCGACGCCGTCGTCGCGGACTACGTCTCGGGGACCGATTCCTTCGACGCCTTCAACAAATCGTATACGGCGGGCGGCGGCAAGATCCTCAACCTCATCAAGGTGCCGGTCGACATCATCGACTTCTCGCCCTACTACCAGCGCGTCCTTCAGGACAAGCCGCAGGCGATGTTCGGCTTCGGCACCGGCGGCGCCAACTCGCTGCTGATGATGCGGACCTGGTCCGAGCGGCTCAAGCCCGCCGACATCGGCTATCTCGGCGCGCTCGGCGTTCAGCAGGGCGACCTGACGCGGATCGGCGAGCCGGCGCTCGGCATCATCTCGACGACCAACTATCCCGAGCACGCCGACAACCCGATCAACAAGGCGCTGTGGGAATCCTGGAAGAAGGACTTTCCCGACCAGCCCGATTTCTTCCCGGACATCGCGACCTGCGCCACCTATGACGCGATGGAGCTGATCTATCGCGCCGTCGCCAAGTTCGGCCCCAAGGTCAGCGGCGACGAGGCGATCGGGCTCTACAAGGGCATGCAGGTCGACAGCCCGCGCGGCTCCTTCACGATCGACCCCAAGGAGCGCGACATCATCCAGGACATCGTCATCCAGAAGGTCGAGAAGCGCGACGGAATCATCCAGAACGTACCGTTCGACGTCATCCGGCAGGTCAAGGACGCCTGGAAGGAAGAGCATCCGGAATAATCCAACCTCGCGCGGCGTCCAGGTTGCGGGTGCAAAATTCGTCGGGATATGCCAGGATATCCTGACGTTCGATGGAGACGCCGATGTCGCGGGTCACAGTTGGGAGGTGGGGCAAGAACCTCGCAGTTCGCGTCCCCTTCGACATTGCCGCGACGACAGGACTTCGCGACGGTGAGCGGGTCGAGGTCGAGGTGCATGACGGGGATATCGTGATCCGTCGTCCCGCCGCGCACGCCCGCGCCGACGCGCTGGCGGCCGCCGAGGAAATCATCGGCGAGAGTCTCGGCCATTCCCTCGGCGACGTCACGGTCCGGGAGCTGATCGACGACGGCCGGCGCGGGTGAGCCTGGTGCTCGATGCGTCGATGACCGTCGCGTGGCTTTTTACGGACGAACGCAGCGAGACGGCGCAGATGGTCCTGCGGCGCGTTGCGGCCGACGGCGCCTGGGTCCCGTCGCTATGGCGGATCGAGATCGCCAACCTCCTGCGCAACGCCGTCCGCCGGCAGCGTTGCGACGAGTTCTATGCCGACCGAAGCCTGCTGCGTCTCGACCGACTTCCGATCGCCGTCGATTCCGAGACGGACCGCAATGCCTGGGGCCCGATCCGGCACCTCTCGAAAAGCCATAGTCTAACGCCCCTATGATGCGGCCTACCTCGAGCTGGCAATCCGCCGCAACCAGCCTCTCGCAACGCGTGACGCCGCATTGATCGGCGCCGCTAAGGACGCCGGCGTCGAGGTGCTCGGCAACTGATTGCACTTTTGCTGATCTCTCGGCACCGATATCGCGACGTCTTCACGTTCGTCTCCTTCGATCACTCGGTGATGATCTCGCCGAAGCGGACCCAGCGCGTCCCGTCGAATTTCTGCAGCCGCAGCTGGCGATAGACGACGTATTCGGTCGAGCTGGTGTTGATCTCGATCCCCGGCTGCAGCATCGGCAGGCTGAGGTGGCGCAGGTTCGCCACCTGCCGCATGAAGTTCTCGCGCGTCAGCTCGTCGCCGCATTGCTTGAGCACCTGGACGACGAGCTGCGCCGTCGTATAGCCGGAGACGTTCAGGTAATCCTCGACTTGGCCGTCCGGATTGTACTTCGTCATCCAGTCGCGCCAGGCGAGGTATCCGGGATCGTCGCGCCACGTCTCGTCGGTCGGGTCCTTGATGTACTGGACGCTGATCGCGCCGACCGCCTTCTCGACGCCGGCCGGCCGCAGCACGGCGGCGACCGAGGACGAGATCGAGACCAGGAAGGTCGTCGGCCGCCAGCCGATGTCATAGGCCTTGCGGATCGACTGCGCCGCCTGCTTCTGCGGCGCGATGTCGATGAAGACGTCGGCCCCGGCGCCCTGCAGCGAGACGATCTGCGAATCGATCGTCGGATCGGTCACCTGGAACGGCGCCTCCTTGACGATCATGCGCGAAGCCTTGTCGCCCAGCACGCCGTGGATCCCGGCCAGGAAGTCGCGCCCGGTGTCGTCGTCCTGGTAGAGGATGCCGATCCTGGCGTCCGGCAGATGCTCGAGGATGTACTTCGCGTAGACGCCGCCCTCGACGCGATAGGTAGGCAGCCCGCCGATCGTCCATGGGAAATGCGCGGGATCGGCCCACCGGCTGGCGCCGCTGCCGATGAAGACCTGCGGAATCTTCCGCGCGTTGAGGTATTTCTGGATGGCGCTGTTCGGCGAGGTGCCCATCGTCCCGACGATCGCGAAGACGCCCTCCTGCTCGACCAGCCGCCGCGTCGCCTCGACCGTCTTCGGCGGCGAATACCCGTCGTCGAGCGAGATCAGCGTGATCTTCCGCCCGTTGATCCCGCCCTGTTCGTTGATCATCCGGAAATAGGCGAGCTCGGCCTTGCCGATGACGCTATAGGCCGAGAGCGGCCCGCTATAGGGCAGCGTCTGGCCGAGCTTGATCTCGTGGTCGTCGGCGCCGGGCGAGTAATGCGGTTCCGCCGCCGCGCCGCCTGCCGCGGCGAGGGCAGCGAGGAACAACAGCGTTGCGCGCATCATCTCGCCGCCAGCGGCTTGCCGCCCGGCTCGCTCGCCCAGACGAAGCGCTTCTCCTGCGGCGACCAGCGCGTCACGATCGCGTTGGCGGCATCGAGCCCGCGCTGCGGGTCGTTCTTGAAATTATAGACGCCCCAGATCCCGGCATAATCGGAGAGCCCGTCGATATGGGCGCGCAGCTGCGCCGGCGTCGCCGCGGTACCGAGCTTGCGCAGCGCGTCGACGACGATCGAGGTCGCGTCCCACGAGGTCGCCGCGACGTTGTCGATCGGCAGGTTGCGCGCCTTCATCGCCTGATAGAACGCCTGCTGCGCCGCCTCGACGCGTTTGTCGAGCGCGAAGATTCCGTCGTGCTCGGGGAAGGGGCCGCCGGGGATATAGAGCTCCTTCGGCGCGAAATCGGCGTATTGCAGCATCTGCGGGATCGTCTGGTTGCCGTTGGTCGTGCCGACCGGCAGGTCGAGCCCGGCCTGGATCATCGCCTTGAAGATCGTCGCGATCGCGCTGCCCGTCGTCCAGGCGATGATCGCCTGCGGCTTCGCCGCTGCGACATTGGCGATCTGCGCGGCGACCGAGACGTCGCCGGGCGTGAAATGCTCGCGCGCAACGACCGTGACGCCCTTGTTCTCCGGCAGAAGCAGCTTGGCGTCGATGCCGCGGTCGGCGTCCTGGCCGCTCGAATCCGTGCTCGTCATCACCGCGATGCGCGTCCAGCCCTTGAGCCGGAAGAAGCGGATCAGCGCCTCGGCGAGGTCGGTCGTCGAGATCGTCGCGGAATAGACGAAGCCGCCGGGCGCCGGGTGGATTCCCGGCGAGTAGCAATAGAGCAGCGGCCCTTCGGCGACGAGCGGCGCCTGGGCGTTGCACATCGCGGTGATCGTCGAGCCGAGGATGACCGACGGCTTGCCGGCGAGCGCCTCGTTGGTCAGCTGCACCGCGACCTGCGGCTTGGTCTGGTCGTCGCGGAAGACGAAGCGCAGCCTCTTCCCGTCGACCCCGCCGGTCTGGTTGACGCGCTCCTCCATGATCTGCAGCACGTCGCGCGTGCCGCTGCCGACGAAGGAGGCGGGGCCGGTGATCGGCAGGATGACGGGCAGCTCGTAATCGGCGGCGGCGGCCGGCGCCGCCAGCGCGATGGCGAGCAGCGCAGCCAGCGCTGTGGCGGTCTTCATCGTCGTCTCCTCCCCTGCGGGCGTCTTGCCGCGCCCAGTGCCTTGTCTCGTTCGGCGTCTCGCCGAGCCTATTCCGCGGGCACCGTCTCGCGGCGCTTTTTGCTCGCCGGCGGCTCCTGCGCGAAGACCTCGAGCAGCTCCTCGGCGATCGGCGCGAAGCTGGTGACGTTGCGCCGCGTGATCGTCTTGAACCCGTCGGAGAACATGTCCTTGTTCTTCTCGAGCGGCAGCGCGATGAACTCGTTGCGGGCCGGGTCGCGGATCACGCCGATCGGATCCTGCCCCTGCTCGACCTTGTCGAGCTCGCGGCGCAGCATGCGCCGGTACATCTGGACGCCCTGGTCGGTGGCGCCGAGCCGCTCCTTCGAGCGGTCGGCGATCGCACCCTGCGTCACCCAGGCGGCGATGTCCTGGACGTCGACGTAGTCGACGCGATAGTTGCCCTGCGCGTCGCGGATCGGCGGCTCGTAGACCGGCGCGCGGTCCAGCAGATGCTGCGGCACGGCGGCGCCCTCCGGCGGGACATAGGCGTGGTACCAGTAGTGCATCGTGTTGGTGTCGTCGATCGGCACGCGGATCTGGAAGGCATAGTGCTGCCACAGCCCGCCGCCGCTGCCGACCGCCAGCATCGTCGGGAAGAGGATCGGGTGGCCGACCGTCCAGTCGTCGCAATCCTCGGGCTGGCCCTCCATCAGGCGGCGCTTGACGATGCCGAACTCGAACTCGTCGAACGCGATCTTCACATGATGCCGCGACAGGGCGAACTTGACGTTGTCCTTCTCGTGGACGAACTCCAGCAGCTTGCCGTGCAGCCATTCGGTATGCACCGGATCGACCGAGTTCTCCATGATCTGCACCCAGTTGCACGGCACGACGACCTTGCCGACCATGCGGATCGATCCCGGCACGACGAAGCCGTCAAAGCGCGGCAGCAGCGGCGCCGGCGCCGGACCGAGATAGGCCCAGATCAGCCCGCCCATCTCCTCGACCGGATAGGCCGTGGTGATCACCTTGTTGCGCAGCGCATTGCGCTCGGGCTCGCTCGGCTGGTCGGTGCAGCGGCCGCTGCCGTCGAACTCCCAGCCGTGATAGGCGCAGCGGATGCCGGTCTCGGTCGGGATACCGAGCGCCAGCGAGACGCGGCGATGCGGACAGGATTCTTCGATGAGGCCGAGCTTGCCGGTACGGTCCTTGAACAGCACGAGATCCTCGCCGAGGAGCCGGACCTTCATCGTCCAGCGGTCCTCCATCTCGGCGCTGCCGGCGACCGGATGCCAATAGCGGCGCAGCAGCGCGCCCATTCGCGTGGCGGGACCGATGCGGGTCAGCAGCTCGTTTTCCTCGGCGGTCAGCACATCCGTCCTCCCAATCGTCTTGTTATGCCGCATCAGCATGCGTCACCGCAAAGCGCTTGTCGAACAAGAATTCATAGTTCACCGCAGCCTTGCAACATCGCCGCCATCGCCTTCGCGTGATATTCGAATCGCGCTGGAACTCGCCGAGGCCAGCCGCAGTTTCCTTGGTGAGCGTCACGACGAGATTGCTCGGGCGCGGATCATCAGCTCGGGAGTTCTTAGAATGAGACGAGTTCTATTGGCGTCGGCAGCGGTGTTTTCTCTGGCGTGCGGCGCAGCATTTGCGCAGGGCGCGGGCGGCGGCACCGGTGGTGGTGCCGGCGGCAGTGCCGGCGCCGGTGGTGGGGCGTCGGGCATGGGAACGTCCGGCATGTCGACCGGCACGACCTCGGGCAGCATGCGCTCGGGCGGCATGGGCTCCGACTCCATGGGAACCAGCGGCTCGAGTACCAACGCGCCCTCGACCATGGGGACGACGCCGGGCACCGGGCCCGGCACCTCGGGCAGCTCCGGCCTGTCGCACGGCGTCGGGCCATCCGGCTGTTCCGGCGCGACGTCCGGCGCGCCCCAGGGCGCCGCCGGCAGCAGCGCGGCGTCCGGTAGGGGCGGCCAGGCGAATTCCTCGGGCGGCGCCGCCTGCTAGAGCCGCTGCGCCAAGTATCGAGGTGACGCATCGCCGGGTGGAACTCCGCCCGGCGATATCGTTTGCGGCTGCCGCGACCCGAATAGGCGCCTGCTTCGCAAAGCTCGCCAGGATGCGGTGATCGGCAGCCGCGGCATCGCGGCGGAAAACCGTCACGGATTAGTGCGAACTTCACCGCCGGTTTTGGGGGGTGACGATGCTGCAACTGTTGATATAAATTGCGCCGATGGGCGGTTCTTTTTTCGCCGGCTACGGGGTGCGAATCTCGTACCATCGTCGGCAGCGTCGCGCCTGGCGCGCCTGAGCTTCGCTGCGTGACATGGCTGATTGCATCGCGCGGGCGTCGGTTTTTCGGAGCGCGGACCGGTCTTAGCGGTATCCCGGAACTGTCACCGGTTCTGTGAGCAAAAGATGATTTTCGCCATTTAAAGTTGGTATGGCCGGCCGCACCACCCAGATTCGCTGCAGGTGAATCTTGGCTGGAGGCCCGAATGGCTGCGACGCGGCATGTGCTCGTCGTCGACGACGATGAGGGCGTCCGGGAAATCCTCGAGTGCGTCCTCCACGATGCGGGCTATCGGGTGACGAGCGCCGCGAGCGGACCATCCATGTGCGATCTTCTCGAATCGGCGGACCCCGTCGACCTCGTCGTCCTCGAGCCGCATATGCGCGGCGAGGATTACGTCTTTCTCACCGATGAGTTGACGCGACGGCAGATGCCGCTCGTGCTGGTCTCCGGCAGTCCGATGATGCTGGACCGTGCCGCGCGGAGGCGCTTTCCCGTTGTCGTGAAGCCGTTTAAGGCGGCGGATCTGACGGATGCGATCACCGAAGCTCTCGATCGCGCCGTGCCGCGACGGGCGTAGACGCGTTCTCTTAAGCGAAGCCGCCGCCGCGTCCCGCTCAACGTCGAGAGCGGCTCCCGCTCCTGACACCGGAGTCCGCCTGCGCTACAATCCGGATTGTTGGCTGCCGCTCTCAGTCGCCGCGATCTCGAGGGCCCGCAGCTCGAACTCCTCGGCCAGAGCGATGAGAGCCTCCCGCGCATGGTCGTCGGTTGCCTCTTTTGCGAGGCGA
Organism: Rhodospirillales bacterium; assembly: GCA_028291405.1. Classification (GTDB taxonomy): domain Bacteria; phylum Pseudomonadota; class Alphaproteobacteria; order ATCC43930; family CGMCC-115725; genus URHD0088. The sequence goes on from JAQGID010000324.1 coordinate 22,120, forward strand.
CGGCATTGTGCGGCCTTTTCGACGTAGAAGTTCCCGGGTCTCATTGCGCCCATATCGACACGGCGCCGCGCTGGACCACAATGCCGCGGGTTAATCGATGGGCCGTTTGCCCTATGACATTTTAGGGCGACTCTATGGCGAAGTGGAGCGCCTTCGGCCCTAACCGCAGGGTTCATGTCAGGCGGGAACCATCTGTGCGATCGTGTCCGCGAGCTTGTCGAGATCGAGCGGCTTATAAAGCAACTTGGCGGGCATCACAGCCTCGTCGCTTGCGATGTCCCGGTGTCGGGTCATCAGCACGGTCTTGATCCCGGGACGTTTCATCAGCGCCATGCGCGCGAGACTGATACCGTTCGGCTCGCCACGCGTCAGAATGAGATCCGCCAGAATGAGATCGATTTTGCTTTCCGATTCCAAGACGTCGAGCGCCTTCAGCGACGAATGAACCGAAACGACCTCGTGTCCGCGGCTTCTCAAGCTCTTGGCTGTCGCAAACTGAAAAGCCTCGTCGCCCTCGACCAGAAGGATTGTGCACATCGTCCGCTCCTCCGAGCGGGTGACGATAGAGCTTGGCGACGCCTTCTCATTAACCTCCGTTGGCTTTGTGTCGCTTTACCGAATGCGGCGATGACGCGCTGTGACAATTCGAACGGAGACGCTCCCGATCCCCCGGCCTGATCTTGTCGCCATCTTGTCCCCCGCGGCGATCGGCGCTATGGGTGCAGCCATGCTGGATCATCTGAAAGCCAACAACCGCGCCTGGGCGCAGCGCATGATCGCCGCCGACGCCGGCTTTTTTCGCCGGCTCGAAGGCCAGCAGGCGCCGGAATATTTGTGGATCGGCTGCTCCGACAGCCGGGTACCGGCCAACGAGATCGTCGACCTCGACCCTGGCGAGCTCTTCGTCCATCGCAACGTCGCCAACCTCGCGCCGCCGCAGGACGCCAACTACCTCTCGGTGCTGCAATTCGCCGTCGACGTCCTGGCGGTGAAGCACGTCCTAGTGGTCGGGCACTACGGCTGCGGCGGCATCAGCGCGGCGATCGACGGCAAGCGCCGCGGTCTCGTCGACCATTGGCTGCATCCGATCCGCGAGACCTTCCGCGATCACCGCGCCGCGCTCGAGGCGATCCCGGATCGCCGGGCCCGCCTCGACCGCCTCTGCGAGCTCAACGTCATCCGTCAGGTGCGCAACGTCGCCTCCGACGTCTTCGTGCAGGACGCCTGGGCGCGCGGCCAGGACCTCTGCGTCCACGGCTGGGTCTATTCCCTGCACGACGGGCTGGTGACGGACCTCGACGTGACGGTCTCCCGGCCGGACGAGATCGAGCGTCTCGGCTGATCGCCGCTGGTCGCGTAAGACGAGCGCGGCGGGGAACTTTCGCGCGCACCTTGACGTCTATGGAACGGGATGGCCGAGCCCATGCGCCGAGGCCGAACTACCGGAACTCAAAAGCCCTGCGCTGCGGCGTGGCGCTGATGCGCCGTAGAGGGCGACACGAATGAAGACAATCCTGCTTGTCGAGGATGACGCGACGCTCCGCCACGCCATCGACCGAAACCTGACCGACGCCGGCTATCGCGTCGTCGCCGCCGAGGACACGATGGCGGCACTGGAGGAGATTTCGGCGCACGAGATCGATCTGCTGCTGACCGACATCGTCATGCCGCCGGGCAAGCCGCATGGCCTCGCCCTGGCGCGGATGGCTCGGATTCGGCAGCCCGGCGCGCCGGTCATGTTCATGACCGGCTATCACGACGTCGTGGCGCAGGGCGGCGACTTTCCCGGGAAGGTCTTTCAAAAGCCGGTCGACATCGATGTGCTGCTCGAGGCGATCGGCGAGCTGTTCGGCGCCAGCGAAGCCGCCGGGCAATCGGCGCCGGGGTTCGCCGGGGAATGACGCGCCGAACCGTGCTGTCGGCGCTGGTCGTGGACGATGAGAAGGATGTCCGCGATATCACGGCCGAGATGTTGCACGAGCTGGGCTACGATTCGGTCCAAGCGGCGCATGCGCAGGAAGCCTTGCGGATGCTTGGCGCCGGCGCTGTCGACCTCGTCGTGACCGATGTCATGATGCCAGGGGCGATGGACGGGCTCGGGCTGGCCGAGATCATCAGAATCTCGTGGCCGACGACGCGCGTCGTCTGCGTCTCGGGCTACGCTCCCGATCCGGCGCGGCTGGCCGCCGTTTGTAACCATTTTCTTATGAAGCCTTATTCCTACGGCCAGCTGGCGCTCGCGATCACGGCGTGACGCGGCCGTCGACGATCGCCGCGGTGCCTTGCGGCTGAGCCGTTGAGCCAGGAGGGTGGCGACGCAGCTTGCGTGATCTCGCGAGAGGGCGATGAACGACGCCGATCTGCTGATCGTCGGCGGCGGTCCCGCGGGGATGATGGCGGGGCTGCTCTTTGCGCGCGCCGGGGTCAGGACGTTGGTCGTGGAGAAGCACGGCGACTTCCTGCGCGACTTTCGCGGCGACACCGTGCATCCGGCGACGCTCGACCTCTTCGCCGAGCTCGGCCTGCTCGATGGTCTGCTCGCGCGCAAGCATGACGAGGCGAGGACGCTGACCGCCCTGGTCGCCGGGCGGCGCTTCACGGTCGCCGATTTCTCGCATCTGCCGACGGCGCGCGGCTTCATCGCGCTGATGCCGCAATGGGAATTCCTCGATTTCGTCAGCGAGGCGGCAGGCGCCTATCCGACGTTCGCGCTGCGCATGAATTGCGAGGCGACCGGCGCGCTGGTCGAGCGCGGGCGCGTCGTCGGCGTCACGACCGTGACCGGAGGGCGGTTGACGGCAAGGCTGGTGATCGCCGCCGACGGGCGCCATTCGGTGCTGCGCGGCTCCGCCGCGCTGCCCCTCCGGGATCTCGGCGCGCCGATGGACGTCTTCTGGTTCCGCCTGCCCAAGCAGCGCGACGCCGAGAACCGCACGACCGGCATCTTCGCCCGCGGCTGCATCGTCGCCCTCATCGACCGCGGCGACTACTGGCAATGCGCCTTCGTCTTCGCCAAGGGCAGCGCCGATGCGATCCGCGCCCGCGGCATCGCGGCGTTCCGGCGCGAGATCCTCGCGGTGGCGCCGATGCTCGGCGATGCGATCGCCGCGGTGGCAAGCTGGGACGACGTCAAGCTGCTCTCGGTCGCGCTCGACCGGCTGACGCGCTGGCACCGTCCCGGCCTGCTGGCAATCGGCGATGCCGCGCATACGATGTCGCCGATCGGCGGCGTCGGAATCAACCTCGCGATCCAGGACGCGGTGGCGGCCGCCAATATCCTCGCGGCGCCGCTCGCCGCCGGCGATGCGGTCGACGATCTGCTCGCCCGCGTCCAGGCCCGTCGCATGCTGCCGACCCGGTTCATCCAGGCGGTCCAGCGCACCATCCAGACGCGGATCATCGGCCGGCTGCTGCTCGACCCCGGCGCGCCGGTGAGCGAGCCGCCGCTGCTGCTGCGCCTCCTCGATCGCGTGCCGCTGCTGCAGCGCATCCCGGCCCGCATCGTCGGCATCGGCATCCGCCGCGAGCACATCGCCTCGCCGGAGGCGGCGCGGCACTGACCCTCTCCGAATTCCCCGGCGTCGCTCGCAACGGCGCCGCCGGAGAGATACGGTTGTGTCAAGCCGCGAACCCCTGAGGAATCCGACGATGTCCCTCCGCGAACCACTTCTCCACTCGGTTGCCGTCGCCGATCTGCGCCCCACGCAGATCACCGTCGGAATGCGCGAGGTCGAGGCCAAGCGCCGGGCGTGGCGCGCCAAGAAGGGCGGCAAGGGCGGCGAGTTTCTCGGCAGCCACATGATTCCCGTGATCCTCGGCCCCAAACACCGGCACTATGTGATCGACCATCATCACCTCGTGCGCGCGCTCCATGACGAGGGGATCGAGGATTTGCTCGTCAACATCGTGGCCGATTTGACGCGGCTCGCGCCCGATGCCTTCTGGTTCTTCCTCGACGATCACGGCTGGATGCACCCGTTCGACGATCACGGGCGGCGGCAGGCCTATGGCGATATTCCGAAATCGATCGCGGAGCTGGTCGACGACCCGTTCCGCTCGTTGGCCGGCGAGCTGCGGCAGGCTGGCGGCTACGCCAAGGATACGGCGCCGTTCAGCGAATTCCTGTGGGCCGATTTCCT
>JAQGID010000341.1 GCA_028291405.1 Rhodospirillales bacterium
CTGTTCGGCATGAGTCACCATTTCCAAAGCCTGATCCAGCATCCGGGGCGGCGCGGTGCGCTGATGGCGCGTGCGCATGAGGCGCTCGAAGACGGCTGGAGCCAGGCGAAGCTCGCCACCGACCGGCTGGACGCGTTGCTCGAGGAACGCGGCGCCGGCGGCCTGTTGCATCGCGTCGGCGATGTCCTGCACGCGGCAGCCCGCCGCGTCGGGCTCTAGGCGAAGGGCTCGTCGCGGCGCCTAAACCGCGAAATGCGCCTCGATGATGGCGATGTTGCGCAGGTTCGCCTTCCAGGCGACGTCGAGCAGGTCGCCGAGCAAGGGAACGACACCGAGCAACCCCTCGACCGCGACGTTCCCGATCATCCGGGTCAGCTTGTGGCGCGGCAGCCCGAGCTGCCTTGCTTCCCAGACGATGTAGAGCGAGATCAGGACGAGCACGGCATCGCCCGCAGCCGGCGCCAGGCCGATCACGCTGTTGAGGCCGAAGCGTAAGCGCGTGCCGGGAATGCGCCCGAGCGCATCGACGATCCAGGCGAGGCGGCGCAATCGGGCGATCCTTGCGGCGGTGCCGGCGCCCTCCCTGCTCCAGAACGTCGGGACGGTCAGCGCTATCCGGCGCGGCATCGCAATGAAGTCTCTCATGCAGGCTTAACGACCAAGGCGGGCGATGATGCCAGTCCGGAGTGGAGCGATCGAGAGCCTCACGCCGCAAATCCCGAGATTGGCAGGCCCGCTATGGCCTGCAGGGCGTTCGTTCGGAGCGTTGGAGGTCCTCGATCGCCGCCTCTTCCAGCGCGTCGATGAGAGCGGCGAGAACGACCCTTGCCAGCGGGTCGTCCATTTTCTCCGACGCCGCGCGCAAATCGGCAGCCCGGTCGAGAAGATAGGCGTTCCTGAACATACGGTCACTCGATAAAGTTGACCGATATGAACGTATAAGGCGAAAAATCGCTCCTAATATCGGTGACGATTCAGGCGAGTCGATGCTTGACGTTTCAAGTTTATACCCGGGCGCGACGCCAAACTCGTAACTCAACCTACCAGCGCTGTCGGGCGAAGTCCTATGGGGCAACGGTTGAACTTTGCATTTGGAGGCAATCGTGGACGATGAGTACGGGATGAGCACTCGTGCTCGTTCGAGCCAGAATTCCTCATCGACGCCGCAGCGTCGATGAGCCGGTTCGAAGACGCGCTGCGCCAGATTGCGAACGGCGGAACTCCCGCGGAACGGAGGAGAATGCAGAATGCCGCCGACGACCTCATGCGGATCCTTGCACGTGTCCTGATCGAAACCGAGTGATCTTGCTCGCGCTCCGTCGCTCCTCTCCGGTTGGTCGAGCGGGCGAACGAGTGCGGTCGGACGGCGGGAATCCTGGGTTCGGAGAGATGAGCATTGTGGCCGGGAAGTTGGCCGACTGTCGACCGACTGATTACAAATCGTACCGCAGCGCTCCGCTAACGCGTCGCTGCTCTAACGTGACGGTTGGTGTGCCAGCTACGGGAAATTTGACCGGTGACTCATCGCTGGAACTCAAGGTAGAGTTTCGACCATGTAACCCGTCCTCTCGGTTGTCTTCGCGACGGCGCCCGCTTTAACTGATCCGACGAGTGCACTGCAGACTGCCCGCCAGTTTGGGCGCCTTTCGAATGGCGATGCGAGCGATCATATTCATGGTGCGATCTGCGTTTCGGGCGCTAGTTAGGTATCTTGCGGCGGCATTTTCTTTTCGAGCCGGCGATCGCAACTTGCTGGACCGGATCGCCGACATTTTTCGTCAGATCGGAGCAGGACCGAGGTCGATGTCAAGAGACCTTCATCGCCACGCCGGCTCAACCTCTGAGCCTCCTGAGCACGTCGGGATGACACCCGCGCCTGGCTTCTACTGGTGGCGTACCGAGGGCCCGAATGTCCGTTGGACCATCATCACGATAGATGCCGAGGGATGGGCTTCCGTGTTCGGGAACGGTGGGACATGGCGCTTCGGCGCAGACGACGCCGAGAAGATCGAGCACGGGGATCCACCGGACTCCGCTAGGCTCGGTCCGCGCATCGAGCCACCGAGGGGCGAGAAGAGTGGAAAATGACGCCACTTCCGAACCTGGGGGAGGAGCCTCCTCGGCGACGAAGGGAGCGGGTGAACTCCGGTATCGGAAAGCGGTCGCGCCGAGCGAGAAGCCCGCCGGTTCAATTTCTCTGGAAACCTACAGATCGTCGCTGATAGGTCTTTCGGGATCGCAGTCCCGCGACACGCTGGGACCGGCATAGGCGACGCCAGGCGCGATCAATGTCAGCAGTACGCTGACGGCTTCGCCCGAAGCCGGCCCCGACCAACAGGCTTTGATCGGCCATGCCGGGCCATCGCGACCCGCGAGATCATCAATCTGCTAAGAAATCGTCACGGGGCGGACTCGAAGCACCCCTATAGCTGCGGGTCTCGAAAGCCGTATCGGGAGGACTGCGATTATGTCGAGAATGTTCAAGGGGCTCGCCGCCGGAACCGTCTTGGCTGCTGCCGCATGCTTCGGCACGCTCGCATCGCACCCCAGCCTGGCTGAGGAAGCACCCGATCAGCTCCGCCACGTCCTGCTGATCAGCATCGATGGCCTCCATGCCGTCGATCTGCAGAATTACATCGAAGCCCATCCGGGTAGCGCACTCGCCGGGCTGGCCGGGCATGGCGTCGTCTACGGCGAGGCGTTGACCTCGGCGCCGTCGGATTCGTTTCCCGGGTTGCTCGCTCTCGTGACCGGCGGGACGCCGAAATCGACCGGCGTCTTCTATGATGTCTCCTACGACCGCAAGCTTTTCGCGCCGGGCTCCAACTGCACCGGGACGATCGGCACGATGACGCATTTCGACGAGTTCGACGACAAGGACGTGACCCGGACGGACGGCGGCGGGACGCTCGGCCAACCGCTTACCCAGATCGATGCAAGGCAATTGCCGCTGACGCTGAAGGGCGGCGCCTGCGTGCCGGTCTATCCGCACGATATCCTGCGGGTCAACACGGTGTTCGAGGTGATCCGCAGTCACGGCGGCCATACCGCCTGGTCGGACAAGCATCCGGCGTATGATCTGGTCAACGGCCCCTCGGGCAAGGGCGTCGTCGATCTGTTCACACCGGAGGTCAACTCGCACGACGCGATCACCGGCGCCGATACGACGACCGGTTTCCACAGCGTTCAGCGCAATGACGAGATGAAGGTCCAGTCGATCCTCAACGAGATCGCGGGCAAGGACAGCACCGGCTCGATGACGCGGCCGGTACCGGTGATCTTCGGGATGAACTTCCAAGCCGTCAGCGTCGGTCAGAAGCTCGCCAAGGGCAATCCGAACGACCCGGCGGACGCGGGTCTGATCGGCGGCTACGCGGATGCCGCCGGACGCGTGCCGAACAACGGTCTTGCTTCCGGGCTCGATTATGCTGACGGCGCCATCGGCCGGATGGTCGCGGCATTGAGCGCCAAGCATCTCGACCGCAGCACGCTGATCATCATCACCGCCAAGCATGGCCAGTCGCCGATCGATCACGCGCGCCGCCAGGCGGTCGATGACGGCGCGTACGGCGCTGTTCCGGACGTCGACTTCTTTCAGACCGACGACGTCGCCCTGATCTGGCTGAAGAAGAGCGCGCAGGCCAGAAGCTATGCTGCGGCGAGGCAATACCTCGAGACCCAGAAGGGACCGCTCGGCATCGTCAAGATCCTCGATCGCGACGAGTTGACCTCGCTCTACCAGGACCCGTTCAAGGACAACAAGACCCCGGACTTCATCGCCATCACGACGCCGGGCCTCATCTACACCGGCGGATCGAAGCTCGCCGAGCATGGCGGCTTCGCGGATGACGACCGCAACGTCGGGCTGCTGATCTCGAATCCCGCCTTGTCGGCCTCGATCAACGGCGCCGACGTCGAAACGCGTCAGGTCGCGCCGACCATTCTTCGGGCGTTGGGGATCAGCCCCGGCGAACTCAAGGCCGTCACGCAAGAGGACACCGACGTGCTGCCGGGCCTGTTCGGCCGCGACAGGTAACGCCGATCAGCCGATCCCGAGCGGTCCTCGCACCGGCCGGGGTCGGCGCCGGCGCGCCAAGCCGCCTCGCGCTCACGATCCAAGTGCCGCACTACCGAGTCGGCGCATAGATGGGCACCTAGCGTTGACGATGATCATCGAGGGCGACCGGGATGTGGAGCGCGGGCGCTTGGATCAGCGACGGTCGCGCGCAAGCCTCTCAGCCCGTGACCGCTCGCGGATTTCATGTTGTATTTCCTTAATTTGTTGAAGTGCCTCAGCAGCGGCGTCCGTCGTGTCAGAGGATTTGCCAATTCGGCGATTCGAAGCGCCAGCAACCATTCGGCAACCGGTGTCGATCTGAAGGGCATTCTCGTGATGCCGCCGTGATGCCGCCAGCGAGATCTAAGGGCTGGCCAGAGCCGGCTTCGGTACTAAGCTCTTGATAAGACTGGTGCCGGCTGTCGGATTTGAACCGACGACCTACTGATTACAAATC
>JAQGID010000358.1 GCA_028291405.1 Rhodospirillales bacterium
GCTCGCGCGCCGGCAGCACCTTGTAGGTCGTGCCGGCGAATTTCAGCTCCCAGGGCGCGTCTTCCTTGATCGCCGCAATGAAGGGGTCGGTGACGAGCACCGAGAGGTTGAACAAGCGCAGCCGGCCGGGATCGCGCTAGGCCTCGAAGAAGGCCTCGATCTCGGGATGCTCGCAGCGCATCGTCGCCATCATCGCGCCGCGACGCGAGCCGGCGCTCATGATGGTGCGGCACATCGAATCCCAGACGTCCATGAACGACAACGGCCCCGAGGCGTCCGCGCCGACGCCCTTGACCGGCGCGCCCTTGGGCCGCAGCGTCGAGAAATCATAGCCGATGCCGCCGCCCTGCTGCATCGTCAGCGCCGCCTCGCGGAGATGCTCGAAGATCCCCGAGATGTCGTCGGGGATCTCGCCCATGACGAAGCAGTTGAACAGCGTGACGTTGCGCCCGGAGCCGGCACCGGCGACGACGCGGCCGGCCGGCAGGAAGCGGAAATCCTCAAGCGCCTCGCGGAACCGGGCGGTCCAGAGGTCGCGGTCCGCCTCCGGCGCGGCGAGGGCGCCGGCAATGCGCGCCCAGCTGTCCTCGATCGTCTTGTCGACGACGTCGCCGTTCGGCGCCTTGAGGCGGTATTTCATGTCCCAGATCTGCTGCGAGATCGAGGCGACGCTCGGCATGTTTCGCTGGACTCCGGTTGGCGCGCCGAACGAGGTCGCAACAGCGCGCTCTGAATTTAATACCAAAGGCGCTCTAGGTCAAGGATTTGTTCCCTATTTGTTTCCCACAGCTCCCTCTGGAACTCGTCGCGCCGGCGTACGAGGGCTGCCGCCGCTCGGCGCGAGTTATCCCCGGATTTCACGCTCTGAGGATTGAGTTGCGCACAGGGCCGCGTTCGGCCCGCGAGCCACGCCTCAGGCCAGCTTGACGACCAGCGTCAGCAGCTGGTTCAGGATGGTGAGCTCTTTGGTGCCGCGCAGCGGCAAGGGGATCTTCTTGCCGTTGCAGAACAGCAGCAGCGGGGCGACCAGCTTCTCGCCGCCGAAGCTGAGGCTGGTGTCACGGCCATCCGAGGCGGTCGCGGTGATCGTCACCGACGGCTGGGCGGGGCCGCCCTCGATGACATAGCCTTTGACGTGGGATGGAAACGGGCGGCCGCCGCGGTTGCAATAGTTCCGCAAGGCCGTCGTCACCTCTTCCGGCGTAAACAACAGGTGTCGGATCTCGGTTGGCATGGCGGTCGGCCGTTCTCTCTTCGGGCAGAGCACAAGTCAGGGGAAAATCAACCAACGTCACGCGCAGGAACCCGAGAGCAACGGGCTGCCGTACCGCCATCATTACAAGCCAGTGTTAAATTTCTATTGAATAATCAAAGCGCCGCCACCGCACTGGTCAGCACTGTCACACGCCGGATTATCGCAATGCCGCCGCATCGCGCGCGCGACCTTCGGCGACGAGACGCGCTGTCGCCGCCTCGATCCGGCCCTCGAGCTCGGCCATCACCTTGCGCCGTGGGATGCCCGGCGGAAGCGGCGGCAGGATCTCGACGATGATTTGGCCGCGCCGCTTCATGAAGCTGCGCCGCCCCCAATAGAGCCCGGAGTTGACGGCGACCGGGATCAGCGGCAGGTCGAGCTGGCCGTAGAGCGCGGCGACGCCGGGATGATAGGGCAGATGCTCGTCGACCGCCGCCCGCGTCCCTTCGGGAAAGATCGCGATGAGGCGGCCCTCGACGGAAGCGGCGGCGGCGCGCGCGACCATCCGTTTCAGCGATGCGGCGCCGCCCTTGCGGTCGACCGGAATGCTGCCGGCCCGCTGGACGTACCAGCCGTACAAGGGCAGCTGCGTCAGCTCCTTCTTGATCACCACCGCGACGTCGTCGAAGAGCACCGGGAGAACCAGCGTGTCCCACGCCGATTGGTGCTTCATCGCGATGATGCCGCCGCCCGCCGGCAGGTTCGCGACGCCGCGCAGCTCGTGGGTCAGCCCGACCGTGAGCTCGAGCAGCTCGAGCGTCACCGCCGACCACATGCGGCCGAAGCGCATGACGACGCGGCGCGGTGCCAGCAGCACCGGCAGCCCAACGATCCCGATGACGCCCGTCCATAGGTAGAAGGCGATATTGAAGAGAATCGCGCGGAGCAGCCTCATCGGCCGGCATCGACTCGCGCATCGCCGCGACCGAGCAGCGCGTCGCGCAGCACGGCGCCGACGTATTTGTGGTATTCGCCGACGATCAGCGCCGCGGTGCCGGGCCAAGCCCACCAATAGGCCTGCTTGACCTGCTCGGGGAAGACGGGATGGGCGATGATCTGGATCTCCGGCATGGCGCGGCGGAACTCGAGGAGGCTGCGTCGCATGTGATAGCCGGCGGTGACCAGCCGGAGCGAGCGGAATTTCTCCTGCTTCATCCAGGCGGCGGTCTCGAGGGCGTTGCCCAGCGTGTTGTCGGCGGCGTGGCCCAGGGTGATGCAGCAGGTGATCCAATCCTCCGGATGGTGCTGGACGCGCAGCAGCTCGGCGAGCTCGACGCCCTGGTGGACGCCGGAGACGAAGAGCTTCTTGGCCTTGCCGGCGGCGAGCAGCTCGAGCCCGGAATTGAGCCGTTGGCTGCCGCCGGTGAGCACGACGATCGCGTCGGTGACGGTCTCGGGGTCGGCGACCTGGTCGGGAATCGAGTCGGCGAACCACACGAGCCCGGCGAGCCACACGCCGGCGCCTCCGGCAAGGGCCAGCAACACCAGCCGGAGAAGTCGTCGCAAGCGTGGCCGCGGGGCGGGCGGCGGATCGCTCATGGCATCCGGGCGAGGCCGCGCAGCACGGTGATCCGCGCCGTCGCCAGAGCGGTCAATCCGGCCGCAGGCGGCAGCAACAGAAGCAGCAGCCAGCCGAACGGGCCGAGCGCGAATCGCGGCAGCGCGTCGACGCCGGCTCCGAAGCTGGCGGGGCCGGCGATCGCGCCGAGCGCGAGCAGGGTCAGCACCGCCGGGACGAGGCCGATGACGCCGCCGCGCAAGCCGAGTCGCAGCGCCTGCCATTGGAACTGATCGGCGATGTAGCCGTCGTGGGCGCCGATGAGATGCAGCACCTCGACCGTCCCGTGATGGATCGCGAGCCCGGTGCGCGTCGCGAAGACGATGCTGATGATCGTCGCGATGGCGATCAGCGCGACGATGGCGCCGGCGACGATCTCGACCGCCAGGACGGTATCGAACACGCGGTCGAGCCAGCGGCGGTTGTCCTCGACCCGGGCGCCCGGGGCGACGGACTTCAGCCGCTCCTCCAGCGCGCCGCGGTCGACCGGGATCGCCGGATCGACGCGGACGTCGACGAGGCGGGGCAGCGCCAGCTCGTCCACCGCGACGGCATCGCCCAGCCAGGGCTTGAGCAGCGCCGCATTGGCGGCGTCGTCGAGCGGCGTCGCGCTGCGCACGCCCGGGGTCGCGCGCAGCTGGATCAGGACCTTCTCCAGCGCGCCCGCCGACTCGGTCGGCAACTGCACGGTCAGCGTGCCGACGAGGGCGCTGTCCCAGCGTGACACCGCGCCGTGCAGGGCGACCATGCCGGCGAGGGCGATCGCCGCGAGATAGACCATCAGCGCGATCATCCAAGGCAGGAACCGGCCGGACCCGTCGCGCTCGAGCAGCGGGTCGAGCGGCCGGCCCGGTCGCTGACGTGCCGGCGTCGGACGAGTCACCGTCACGCCGGCACCTCGCGACGCCGCTGAATCACCGTCAGCTCGCCGTTCTCGAGATGCAGGCCGGTATGGGGAAAGCGCGCGACGAGGCTTTGGCTGTGCGTCGCGATGAGGATCGTCGTCCCCTGCCGGTTTAGCTCCTCGAAGAGGCGCAGGAGCCGTGCTGCGATCAGGTCGTCGACGTTGCCGGTCGGCTCGTCGGCGATCAGCAGGCTGGGCTTGCTGACGACGGCGCGGGCGATGGCGACGCGCTGCTGCTGGCCGCCGGACAGCGTCGCCGGCTTGGCGTCGAGATGGTCGGCGAGCCCGACCCAGCGCAGCAGCTCGGCGACATTGGCCCGGATGCTCTCGCCGCGATAGCCGGCGACGCGTAGCGGCAGGGCGACGTTGTCGAGCGCCGAGAGATGCGGCAGCAGGCGGAAATCCTGGAAGACGACGCCGATTCGCCGCCGCAGCGCCGGCAACTCTTCGCGCGGCATCGTCGCGAGGTCGCTGCCGAACAGCGAGATGAGGCCGCGCGACGGCCGCTCCGCAAGGTAGATCAGCTTGAGCAGGCTCGATTTTCCGGCGCCGCTGGGACCGGTCAGGAAGTAGAAGCCGCCTGGCGCCAACCGCATCGTGATGTCGCGCAGAACCTCGCGTCCGGCGCCGTAGCGCATCCCGACATTCTCGAAGCGAATCAAGGTGTCCGACGTCCCTTTCGTGCTCGCCCGCGGCGGCGGAAGATCGCACGGTGCGGCCAATCTCGTCCAGCGCAGCCACGACGACGCGGCGCGGCGCGCAGCGGCGGCCGAAGCCGGTCTGCGCCTATTCTTGCCTCGTTGCAAGCCACGACCTATAAGGGGCGCACCTCGAATCGCATCTCCCATGATTGTAACCTGTCCGGCCTGTTCCACCCGGTATCTCGTTGACCCGCGGGCGCTCGGCACTGCCGGGCGCACGGTACGTTGTGCCAACTGCGCCGAGACCTGGCATCAGACGCCGCCCGAGGATTTCCCGCAGACGCTCGAGCTTCCCCCGCCGATGACCTTCGACGACGGCTTCGGTGAGGATTCGACGGAAGGCGGCCACCGGGTGCAGCTGCCGGCGGTGATCAAGCCGCGTCGGCCCTGGGCGGCGATCGCCGGCATCACCCTGCTCGCGGTGGTCGTCGCGGCGAGCGTCGCCGGCCTCATCGCGCGCGACCAGGTGATGGCGGCGTGGCCCGGCTCGATGCAGGTTTTCGCCATGATCGGCCTGCCGCCGAGCTCGCCGTATGTCGGCCTCGTCATCCGCAAGCCCGTGACGAAGCGCGGCACAGAGAACGGCGTCGCCGCGCTCATCATCGACGGCGAGGTCGCCAATGTTTCGGCGATCGTCCGCGACGTTCCCCGACTGACCGCGACGCTGCGCGACAGCAACGGCAAGGACCTCGAGAGCTGGGATTTCGCAGCGGCGGAGACGCGGCTGCCGCCGGGCGGCACCGCCGTATATCACACCGCGATCCCGCAGCCGAGTGCCGCGGCGGTCAGGGCCGTGATAGGCTTCGCGGCGTCCGAGTGATGCAACCGGGCGGGAGGGGTCGGATCATGGCGAAAATCCTGGTCGCCGAGGATGATCGGGCGGTGAGCGCCTTCGTGACGCGCGCCCTCGCGCATGCCGGCCACGAGGTCGTCGCGGTGCCCGACGGGCTGGCGGCGCTCGATTCGCTGGCGGCCGGTCCGTACGAGTTGCTGCTGACCGACATCGTGATGCCGGGTCTGGACGGCATCGCCCTGGCGCTCAAGGCAAGCAAGGATTTTCCCGCAATGCGCATCCTGCTGATGACCGGCTTCTCCGCCGAGCGGCAGCGCGCCCACAATCTCGACGCGCTGATCCACCGCGTCGTCGCCAAGCCCTTCTCGCTCGACGAGATCTGTGCCGCCGTCGACGAGGCGCTGGCCGCCTGACGGCGCGATATGCCTTTCCGCGGGCGGCGGGGTTGCGTTCCCGCCTTCGCACTCTAGACTGTCCGCGACGCAACGCCGCGCTGTGCCGGAGCCTTGATGAGTCGCCGCGATCTGTTTCCCCCGATCGAGCCCTATGCGACCGGTACGATCGCGGTCGACGATCGCCATACGCTCTATTGGGAGCAGTCGGGGAATCCGCGCGGCCTGCCCGTCGTCTTCCTGCACGGCGGGCCGGGGGCGGGGGCGACGCCGACGCATCGCCGGTTCTTCGATCCCTCGGTCTATCGCATCATCATTTTCGACCAGCGCGGCGCCGGCCGTTCGTCGCCGCTCGGCGAGCTCGTTGACAACACGACTCAGCATCTCGTCGAGGATATCGAGACGCTGCGCCGCCATTTCGCGATCGAGCGCTGGGTCGTCTTCGGCGGCTCGTGGGGCTCGACGCTCGCGCTGCGCTATGCCGAGGCCTACCCGGAGCGCTGTCGCGCCCTGATCCTGCGCGGCATCTTCCTGTGCCGCCAGGAGGAGGTAAACTGGTTCCTCTACGGCATCCGCAACGTCTTCCCGGAGGCTTGGCGCGCCTTCGCCGCCGGCATTCCCGAAGCCGAGCGCGGCGATCTCCTGACCGCCTATTACCGCCGGCTCATCGATCCAAATCCGACCGTGCACATGCCGGCGGCACGGAGCTGGAGCATCTACGAAGGGGCCTGCTCGACGCTGCTACCCAGCGCCGACACCGTCGCGGCCTTCGGCGAGGAGCGCATGGCGCTTGGGCTGGCGCGGATCGAGGCGCACTATTTCGTGAACCAGATCATCGCGCCGGCGCAGGACATCGTCGCCCGCATCGACCGTATCCGCAACGTGCCGGCGACGATCGTCCAGGGCCGCTACGACATGGTCTGCCCGATCTTTACGGCCGACGAGCTGGCGCGCGCCTGGCCGGAGGCGGAGTACATCGTCGTGCCGGACGCCGGGCATTCGGCGATGGAGCCCGGCATCCGCGCCCAGCTCGTCGCGGCGACGGAGCGGGCGCGGCGCCTCGTCTGAACACCGTGCTTTCCATCTTGCCAGGACTCGCGGCCTCCGTAAGATGCTGGCGGCCGCGCAATACGGCCGGTGAACCATTGGCGGAATTCAGGGAGAGCGGGATGCGGAATTGGGTCCGGGGGCTTCTCCCCGCCGGCACGGCTGCTGCGGCGATGCTCGCCGTGATGCTCGGCGGCGGAGCGCCGGCGCGTGCCGCGGACGATCCCGGCTA
>JAQGID010000394.1 GCA_028291405.1 Rhodospirillales bacterium
AATGGATCTTCCTCGCCGCCGAGCTCGCCGCCGGCCCCGACGACCCGGCGGCAATCGACGGCCGCATGGCCGAGATCCATGCCGCGCGCGAGGCAAGCCAGCCGATCCGCGCGCGCACCGGCGGCTCGACCTTCGCCAACCCGCCGGGCCACAAGGCGTGGGAGCTGATCGACCGCGCCGGCTGCCGTGGACTCGTCCGCGGCGGTGCGCAGGTCTCCGAGAAGCACACGAACTTCCTGATCAATACGGGAAATGCCAGCGCCGCCGATCTCGAAGGCCTCGGCGAGGAGGTGCGGCGCCGCGTCTTCGCCGCGAGCGGCATCACCCTCGAATGGGAGATCAAGCGGGTCGGCGTCGCTCTGCCCGGCATCGGCGAGGTCGCGCCATGAAGCGCGTCGCGGTGCTGAAAGGCGGCTGGTCCGCCGAGCGCGAGGTTTCGCTGGTCAGCGGCAGCGAATGCGCCGCGGCGCTGGCGCGGCGCGGCTACGACGTTCGCCAAATTGACGTGACGCGCGACCTCAAGGCGCTGATGCAGGCGCTGGCGCCGGCGCCGGACGCCGTCTTCAATGCGCTGCACGGGCGCGGCGGCGAGGACGGCACGGTCCAGGCGGTGCTCGACTTCCTGCAGATTCCCTATACACATTCCGGCGTCCTCGCCTCCGCCGTCGCAATGGACAAGCCGATGGCAAAGGCGGTCTTCGCGAAGGCCGGGCTGCCGCTCGCCGACGGCATGGTGGTGACGCGCGAGGCGCTCACCGCCGGCGACCCGATGCCGGCGCCCTTCGTCGTCAAGCCGCCGAACGAAGGCTCGAGCGTCGGCGTTCGCATCGTCCGGCCGAACGACAATTCATGGCGCGAGGAGGCGGCGCGCTGGCCCTTCGCCGAGGCGCTGGTCGAGCGCTTCGTCCCTGGCCGCGAGATCACCGTCGCGGTGATGGACGACCGCGCCCTCGGCGTCTGCGAGATCACGACGAACGGCGGCTTCTACGACTACACGGCTAAATACGCCGCTGGCGGCTCGCAGCATCTGGTGCCCGCGCCGATCCATCCCGAGGCCTATGCGGCGGCGCTCGACATCGGGCTGCGCGCGCATCGCGCACTCGGCTGCCGCGGCGTCAGCCGCGCCGATCTGCGCTACGACGACACCGCCGGCGAGCCCGGCCGCCTCGTCCTGCTGGAGGTCAATACGCAGCCCGGCATGACGCCGACGTCGCTGGTTCCCGACATCGCCCGCCACGCCGGCATCGACTTCGCCGAGCTGGTTTCCTGGATGGTGGAGAACGCCGCATGCGATTCCTGACCGGCCGCGGCAAGACGGGCGCAAAGACGGCAGGCAAGACCGCGCCGACGCGGCGCCCGCGCCGACGCATCGATCTGCGCGGCTGGCGCGGCAAGGCACTGGCCGGCGCCGGCGCCGTACTCGTGATCGGCAGTCTCGGGCTGTGGGCACAGCACAGCGGCCGGCTGGAAGTTTGGGGATCGCGCCTCGCCGACGACGGCATCAGCCTCAGCGCCAGGCTCGGACTGGTCGTCGCCGACATCGATGTCGACGGCCGTGCGATGACCGCCAAGGCCGCGATCCTGCGCGCCGTCGGTGCGGGGCGCGGCACGCCGATCTTCGCCGTCAGCCCGAGCCAAGTGAAGGCGCAGCTCGAGACTCTGCCGTGGGTCCGCTCGGCCGCGGTCGCGCGGCAGCTCCCCGAAACGATCCACGTCACCATCGTCGAGCGCACGCCCTTCGCCTTCTGGCAGCGGCAGGGCAAGCTCGCGCTGGTCGATCGCGACGGCACCGTCATCACCGATCAGGGGCTCGACCGCTTCCCCGGCCTCGTCGTGCTGGTCGGCGACGACGCGCCGCAGAACGCGGCGGCGTTGCTCGAGCTGGTGGCCGGCGAGCCAACGATCGCCAAGCGCGTCGTTGCAGCGGTGCGCGTCGGCGGCCGGCGCTGGAAGCTGCATCTCGACAACGGCATCGACGTCGAGCTGCCCGAGGAGAATCCCGCCGCCGCCTGGAAGCAGCTCGCCGCGCTCGAGCGCGACAGCCAGGTTCTGGCGCGCAACATCGAGGTCATCGACATGCGCCTGCCCGACCGGCTGGTGGTGCGTACCGTTCCGGAACCCGCGAAAGAACCTGTCAAGAAAGGCCGCCCGGCGGCGAAAAGCACATGAGTATGGATACGCTTGAAAACACCAAGTCGATGAGTCCCGACGTCGCCCGGCCGCGACAGCGCCCGCGCAAGGCGGGGCCCAAGCCGCGCGGCGGCCTGATCGCCGCCGTCGACATCGGCACCGGCAAGGTCTGCTGCTTCATCGCCCGCGCGACGCCGCAGGGACCGAAGATCATCGGCATCGGCCACCAGATCTCACGCGGCGTGCGCAACGGCGTCATCGTCGATCTCGAGGCGGCGAGCGCCTCGGCGCTGAACGCCGTCCACGCCGCAGAGCAGATGGCCGGCGAGACGATCTCCGAGGTCGTCGTCAACCTCTCGGGAAGCTTCCCCGCCTCGCGCATCATCAACGTCGAGATCGGCGTCGCCGGTCACGAAATCGGCGACCCGGACATGCGCCGCGTGCTCGAGCAGGGCTATCACCTGAAAGAGGCGCCGGATCGCGAGGTCATCCATTCGATCCCGGTCGGCTTCTCGATCGACGGCAGCCGCGGCATCCGCGATCCGCGCGGCATGTTCGGCAAGAAGCTCGGCGTCAACATGCACATCGTCGCGGCGAAGCCGGCGACGCTGCGCAACATCACCGCCGCGATCGGCCGCTGCCACCTCGAGATCGGCGGCCTCGTCGTCAGCCCCTATGCCGCCGGCCTCGCCGCGCTGGTCGAGGACGAGACCGACCTCGGCGTCACGATCATCGACATGGGCGCCGGCACGACGACGATCGGCGTCTTCTTCGACGGCAATCTGATCTTCGCCGACACCATCCCGGTCGGCGGCGGCCACGTCACCAACGACATCGCGCGCGGGCTGTCGACGCCGCTGGTCCATGCCGAGCGCATGAAGACGCTCTACGGCAGCGCCATCGCCTCATCCTCGGACGAGCGGGAGACGATCGCCGTGCCGCAGGTCGGCGAGGAGGAGGACGGGCAGGCCAATCACGTTCCGAAATCGCTGCTCGTCGGCATCATCGCGCCGCGCCTAGAGGAGACCTTCGAGATGGTCCGCAATCGCCTCGAAGCGAGCGGCTACGACAAGGTCGCGGGCCGTCGCGTCGTCCTCACCGGCGGCGCCTGCCAGCTGCCCGGCGCGCGTGAGCTCGCCGGTCTCTTGCTGGACAAGCAGATCCGCGTCGGACGGCCGCTGCGCGTCGCCGGCCTCGCCGAGGCGACCGGCGGTCCGGCCTTCTCGACCTGCGTCGGCCTGCTGCATTTCGCCATGTCCGAGCGCGCCGAGACGCCGCGCCAGGCGCGTGCCCTCAGTGGCCAAGCGGGCGGAATCTTCGGCCGCGTCGGATCTTGGTTAAAAGAGAACTTTTGAAATACCGCGAATCGCCTCACAAGAGAGTCAGAGCGTAGGAGGTCACGAGATGTCGATCAATCTGAGCATTCCCCGGGACGAGCATGAGCTGAAGCCGCGGATCAGCGTCGTCGGCGTTGGTGGCGCCGGCGGGAACGCCGTCAACAACATGATCCGCTCGAACCTCGTCGGCTGCGAGTTCCTGATCTGCAACACCGATGCGCAGGCGATGGCGCAGTCGCTGGCCGAGCGGCGCATCCAGCTCGGCGTCGGCGTGACGCGCGGCCTCGGCGCCGGCTCGCGGCCGGACGTCGGCCGCGCCGCCGCCGAAGAGGCACTCGACGAGATCATGGCGGCGCTCGGCGGCTCGAACATGGTGTTCATCACCGCCGGCATGGGCGGCGGCACCGGCACCGGCGCCGCGCCGGTCATCGCCCGCGCCGCTCGCGAGGCCGGCATATTGACGGTCGGCGTCATCACCAAGCCGTTCCATTTCGAAGGCTCGCAGCGCATGCGTCTCGCCGACGCCGGCATCCTCGAGCTGCAGAAATTCGTCGACACGCTGATCATCATTCCGAACCAGAACCTCTTCCGCATCGCCAACGAGCGCACCACCTTCGCCGACGCCTTCAAGATGGCCGACGACGTGCTTCAGTCTGGCGTCCGCGGCGTCACCGATCTGATGATCATGCCCGGCCTCATCAACCTCGACTTCGCGGACATCCGCGCCGTCATGGGCGAGATGGGCAAGGCGATGATGGGCACCGGCGAGGCGGAAGGCGACCGCCGCGCGATAGACGCCGCCGAGGCGGCGATCAACAACCCGCTGCTCGAGGACGTCTCGATGCGTGGCGCCCGCGGCGTCCTCATCAACATCACCGGCGGCCCGGACATGACGCTGTTCGAGGTCGACGAGGCGGCCAATCGCATCCGCGAGGAGGTCGACCCCGAGGCCAATATCATCTTCGGCTCGACCTTCGACGAGAAGCTCGCCGGCAAGATGCGGATCTCGGTCGTCGCCACCGGCATCGACGCGCAGCAGTCGGTGCAGCCGCGGCCGATCGTCAGCTTGGTCGCCGACCGCGACCGCGATGCCGTCGCCACGCCGCCGCTCGTCGCGCCGCAGGCGCCGCCCGCGGCGGCCGCATATCCGTCGGGTATGGTCGCCGCTGCGTCGCTCGCCGGCACCGAGGCCAGCGAGCCGCCGCCGGCGGTCGCGGCACAGGCCGAAAGCGCCGCGGTCCGCGACGGCGCCTTCATGGTGCCGCGCGCGATCGAGCCGGCGGTCGCCCGTCCGGCGATGACCACCCCGGCGATCGCGCCCGACCCCTACGCCGCGATGGACGGCGGCCGCGCGACGGCGCCGAAGCAAAAGCCGCGCGGCCCCAGCCTGTTCGAGCGGGTCACCGGCGTTGGCCGCTCGCGCAGTATGGCCGCCGATGCCGACCACACCCATCGGCCCGCTGCCGCGCCGGCGCAGCAGCCGCGGCTCGGCACGCTCGATCCGAGCGATCGGCTCGTCGGCTCGAAGAGCGAGGAGGACCTCCTGGACATTCCGGCCTTCCTGCGCCGCCAGGCAAATTGAGAAGCGCCTTGTGCGTCGCAATCGGCACCGCCCGAAGCCACCATCGAGGAGACCCGGCCCACCCCGCGAAAAGCGGGGTGGGTTTTCTCATATCCCTTTGATATCACTCAGATAAATTTTGTCTTAAGCTGTAACAAAGTGTAATAAAGAGTGATTTGTGATCTGGCGCGCCGGCCGCTAACCATACGCTACCGCAAAGGCCTGATGTTACAGGCCCCAACGACTGAGCAAGGTCGACAATGAATATCGTGCTGCAACGCACCATCAAGAACCCGATCCATTGCCGCGGCGTCGGCCTCCACTCCGGCGCGAAGATCGCGATGGTTCTGCATCCGGCGCCCGCCGGCAACGGCGTCGTCTTCCGCCGCACCGACCCGCAGGGCGCCGGCGCGGTGATCGCGGCGAATTGGCGCAATGCGGTCGATTCGGCGCTATGCACGCGGATCCACAACTGCGAGGGCATCACGATCTCGACGATCGAGCATCTCATGGCGGCCTTCGCCGGCGCCGAGATCGACAACGTCGTCGTCGAGCTCGACGGGCCTGAGGTGCCGATCATGGACGGCAGCGCCGCGCCCTTCCTCTTTCTCATCGAATGCGCCGGCATCGTCGAGCAGGACGCGCCCCGCCGCACCATCCGGATCCTCAAGACCGTCAGCGTCGCCGACGGCGAGAAATCGGTCTCGCTGATGCCCGACGATTGCTTCTCGATGAGCTTCGAGATCGATTTCGCGAGCCGGGTCGTCAGCCGCCAGGACATCAGCGTCGTCTTCGACAGCGACACCTTCAAGTCCGAGATCAGCCGGGCCCGCACCTTCGGTTTCCTGCACGACGTCGACCGCATGCGCGCTGCCGGCCTCGCGCGCGGCGGCTCGCTCGACAACGCGGTCGTGGTCAGCGGCGATACCATCCTCAACGAGGGCGGGCTGCGCTATTCCGACGAGTTCGTCCGCCACAAGCTGCTCGATTCGCTGGGCGATCTCTATCTCGCCGGGGCGCCCTTCATCGGCCATTTCCGCGGCGTGCGCTCAGGCCATGCGTTGAACCGCCAGCTGCTCGAGGCGCTGTTCGCCGATTCCTCCGCCTGGTGCGAAACGACGCTGTCGCGCGGCGAGACGCTCGATGCACCGGTCTGGAACGAGCGGCGCCTTGCCCGCGCCTGAGAAGACCACGGCTTTTCCTGGTCCCGCCATCCCGCGGAATGGTATGATCGCCGCGCTTTAGCCCGTCCGGAATGGCCGGGCCGCCATGCGGGACACCACGAGCACATGGGTAGATACGCGTCACGCTTCCGGCTCGCCGCCGTTCTCGGCCTCGGGCTTCTCGCCGCCGCCTGCGCCGACAAGGATGCCGATACCACCTATATCGAACGCCCCGCCGAGGAGATCTACAACTCGGCGATGGATAAGGTGCTCGATTCGGACTATCAGAAGGCCGCGAAAGACTTCGACGAGGTCGACCGCCAGCATCCCTATTCCGTCTGGGCGACTAAAGCGCAGCTGATGAGCGCCTATTCGCTCTACCAGGCCTCGAAGTACGATGAGGCCGTCGTCAATCTCGACCGCTTCATCCAACTCCACCCGGGCAATCGCGACACTGCCTACGCCTATTACCTCAAGGCGCTGTGCTACTACGTCCAGATCACCGACGTCGGCCGCGACCAGAAGACGACCGAGCAGGCGCTGAAGGCGCTCGACGAGGTGACGAAGCGGTTTCCCGAGAGCAAATACGCGCGCGACGCGCGGCTCAAGCTCGATTTGACGCGCGACCATCTCGCCGGCAAGGAGATGGAGATCGGCCGCTACTACGAGCGCCAGGGCAATTACCTCGCCGCCATCAACCGCTTCCGCCGCGTCGTCGACAACTACCAGACGACGACGCACGTGCCCGAGGCGCTGCATCGCCTGACGGAGAGCTATCTCGCCCTCGGCCTCGTCGACGAGGCGAAGACTACCGCCGCGGTGCTCGGCTACAACTATCCCGGCAGCGAGTGGTACTCCGACAGCTACGCTCTGCTGACCAACATTCCGTCGCAGAATTCTGCGACGGCGTCGAAGGGCTGGGTCAGCCGGGTCATCGGCTCGGTGTTCTGAGCCTCGATCGTCGTGAGCGTCGCGTCGCCGAGCTCCTTGGCGACGCGATCTTAGCGGGTGCTCTTGGCCAGCGCGTCCGGCGCGGTGCGCGGCGTTCGCCGCGACTCGATTTCACCATGACTCGTCAGGAGCTCAAGGAGCTTGCGCCTGGCGAGCAGGCCGGCGCGGTCGGTCATCGTGTGCATCTCCGCCGAGTCGCTTGCGTCGAGGGCGACGTCATAATCCGTCGCCTCGACCATAGCCCGATCCTCGAGCGTGATCTTGCGGTCCCAAGCGATCAGCTCGGCAGCCGGCGCCTGTTCCTCGGTGTCGCGGCGCACACAGAACTGGACGAACATCATGTGCTGATCGTCGATCGGCGTCGCCGTCGAATGAATGACGTGCCGATTTTCATCCGGTCCCGTGAAGATAAGCGTGCGTGCGAACGGGACGTAGTAGTTGCGCGTCGTCGGTCGGACCGTGGCGCTGCCGGCGAGGCCAAGGCTCTGCTGCATCTTGTCCGCCCCCGCCACCGGAACGAAAGACACGCTGGTGAAGCCCCATTCGTGATGGTCGATCTTTTCGTGAACCGCATTGACGTCGGCGCCATCGTGAAAGGTCTGCATGTGCAGATAGGGAAAGTGCGCGAAATCGAGCACATTCTCGATGTAGCGGAACGACGCTGCATTCCAAACTTCATAGAATTCCTGGATCAGACGCGAGCCCGGTTCCTCGGCGCCCTCGACATCGGGGATGTCCTGGAGCGGCTCATCGAGCGCAACCCATGCATAGCCATACCGTGCCTTGCAGTGAAACCCAGGAACCGACCACTTCGGCGTCCCAGCGGAATGAGGCGCCTGCGGGATGCGCGTGAGCTTGCCATCGCGGTCGTACTCCCACCCATGATAGCTGCACACGATGCAATCGTTCTTGACGTAGCCACGCGAGAGCTTCGCGGTTCGATGACAGCAGCGGTCGAGCACGGCTGCAGGCTCGCCCTGCGAGTCCAGCCACACGACGATATTCTCGCCGAGGAGTGTGAACGGCTTGGGGCCGTCATTGAGCAGTTCCAGCGGAATCACCGGATACCAGAACCGGCGTAGGACGGGTTGCTTCGTTACCAGCATGACTTTCTCCGAGGAGCGCGGTCAGGCGCCGTACCACTTGAGCGCTATGCGCTCGGCGAGCGCCACTACGCCGAACAGGCCGAGGCCGATGGCACACAGGACTGCGATCGAAGCGAAGATCAGCGGCGTGTCGGCCTGCGAGGCAGCAAACAGCACGAGGTAGCCCAGCCCTTTCTGAGCGACGATGAACTCGCCAACGATGACGCCGATCACCGCCATAGTGATGCCGATCTTCATGCCGCTGAAGATCGCCGGCACGGCATAAGGAAACCGGATGATTGCGAAGATCTGCCACTTCGAGGCGGTGAGCCCCCGGCATAGGCGCACCAAGTCCGGATCGACGTTCAGCAGGCCATCGGCCGCGGCAATGAAGATGGGAAAGAAGGTGATGAAAACGGCGAAGGCAAGCCGCGCGCCACTGCCGATGCCGAACCACACGACGAAAAGCGGCGCCATCGCGATCTTGGGAATCAGCTGGAAGAAGACGAGGTTCGGGTAGAGCGCCTCCTTCACCCACTGCGAAGAGACGACCGCGACCGCAAGCGCCACACCGACCAACGCGCCGATCGCGAACGAGAACATGATCTCGGCGGTCGTCTGCAGACCGTGGTTGAGCAGCGCTGGGTAAATTTTGAGCAGAAGGGTCACCACTTCGACTGGCGACGGCAAGATGACCGTGGGGATTCTCCGCCACGCGGTAAGGACCTGCCACAAGGCGAGCGCGACACCCGCAAGAGCGAGCGGCAGCAGAATTGGCCGTGAGTGCTTAAGCGCGACAGCAAACTTCGGCGCGAAGCTCCGCCGTGCCGATTGCGGTCCGACGAGGCTCCCGGGCTCGTTCATTCGGCACCTCGGGCGAGCGCTGGCGGATGCGCGTCTCGCGCGCGACCAATGCCTTGCTCGATTTTACTGCGCAGAACGCCGCTCAGCTGGTTGAACTCCGATGTCTCGGTTAGGGCGAAGCTCCGCGGCCGCTCGAACGGCACCTGGAGCTCGTAGGCGATCGTGGCCGGCCGACCGCCGAGCACGATCACCCGATCCGAGAGCAGCACGGCTTCGCGGATGGAGTGCGTCACGAAGACGACGGTCGTATGGTAGCGCTCCCATATATCCATCAGGATGATGTTCATTTCATCGCGCGTGATGGCGTCGAGGGCGCTGAACGGCTCGTCCATGAGCAGGAGTTGCGGATCATGGACGAGCGCCCGGCATATCGCAGCGCGCTGTTTCATGCCACCCGACAGCTGCTTTGGCCGCTTGTCGCGGAACTCGTGCAGGCCGACGAGTTCGAGGAGTTCCTCCGCCCGCTGGCGATACTTGGCCGTCGGCAGGCCGAGAATGCGGATCGGCAGCAGCACGTTGTCGATGATTGTCTTCCAGGGCAGCAACGTATGGTCCTGGAAGACGATGCCATTGTCCGCCCGCGGCCCGGTGACTCTCGTGCCGCCGATTCGGATTTCACCGGACGTCGGCACCTCGAGTCCCGCCATCATGAGAAGCAGTGTGCTTTTGCCGCAGCCGCTGGGACCCAGAAGCGTTACGAACTCGCTTCGCCCCACCGCGAGGTTGACCGAGCGGATCGCCTCGACCGGCTTGCGGTCGGGACTAAAGGTCTTCCCGACGGCGGTGACCTCGAGAAACGAATTCGATTGATCTGATGCGCGCATCCCGGACGTGGCAGCGCTGTGCCTGAATACCATCATCAGCGTCGGTGGATATTCTCAGGCGCCGCGGCGACGCGAGGCAAAATAGCCGGCGAACTCGGCGGTATTGGTCTCCACCTTCTTCCAATCGTCGGCGCTGAGCTTGATCCCGCCGACGAATTTGTTCGTGTAGAGCTTTTCCGCATCGGGCTTGGTACTGCCCGGCGCGGCCATGCGCGACATCACTCGCCCGATCATTTCGTCGACGCGCTTGGTGTCGGACCAACCCAGGCCGTTCTGTTTCGCCGCGTCGTCGATCGCGATGTATTGCGCGATACCCATGCCGGCGCGTGCGAACTCGGGACCGCTCGTAGTCAGGGAAATATCAGGCACTTCCTTGATAAAGAGATCCAGCACTTCCTTCGGATTGAGCAGATTGTAGGCGAGCGATTCGAACATCGCGTTGCACATCCGCATGCAAAGGTCCGGCTTGTCGGCCAGCATCTTCTGATGCGCGACGAGGGCGTTGCCGTAGATTACGAGGTCCTGAGCGCTGTACGGCATGAAGCGCGTCATGACCTTCTGCGAGATGAATATGGGCAGACTCGAGCTGCCATAGCCGATCATCGCCTCGATCTGTTTGTTTATCAGCGTCTGCTCGAGAACTTTGCCATCGAGATAGACAATGTCCACCTTGCTCGAATCGAAATTTGCGACCTTGGCCCAGTCATAAAAGAACGCGAGCTCACCCGAACCCGCGACGACGCCGACCTTCTTGCCGAGCAGATCGGACGGCTGTCGAATCGACGATTCATCGAGGACGCAGACGCCCATCGTCGAATCGTACTGGGTCGTGCCGAGGGCAGCGATCGGCAGCCCCTTTGAGGCATTCAGAATGATGAGCGGTGCAGAGACCAGGCCGAAATCGAACTGTCCGTTGCCGACCGCCTGCGCGGTCGGTCCGGAGCCGGAACCACGCGAGATTTCGATGTCGATGCCGTGCTTGCGGAAGATGCCGAGCGCCTTTCCAGCCTGCGTATAGGCGCTGCTGCCCTGGATGAGCCAGGCGAGGCTCAGCGTAACCCTGTCCAGACTCGGTTGCGCCCGTGCCGGACGTGTGAGGACGGAGCCCAAGCCCACCGTTGACGCCGCGCCGATCATTTTCAGTATCCCACGCCGATCTACCGGCGTTGCGGTGCTGCGCCTCGTCATCGAAAATCCTTCATGTCCTTAGAGGAGAATGCTTCGCGCTTCGGTTGAAGCAAATTCCGTGCCGAGGACCGCGAAGGAACGTGCGCTGGTTCAGTTGCCGAGGAGCGCTTCCACAGGCTTTAAGCCGGAGGGGCGCCACGGCTAAAATTTAGGCGCGATGCCAACCGGTTGTGCAGACACCACCCGATGCTTCTGGGCCTGAAATCCGCGATATCGTGCTCACCCGGCGGGTCGAGCTGGATGATCGGCTTCGGTTGTGACCGACGATCACCGCACCATGTGCAGCTCGGCGCCGTCGATCGCATAGCGCGCGAAGAGAAAGTCCCGGATGCCGACGACAGCATTGCCGCGCCATTCCAAAAGCACGAAATACTTCGGCGTGCCGGCGGGATCGTCGGGATCGCAGACGAGGATGGCCGGGCGGCGGTCGACCAGCCCCGCGACGAAGCGCCAGTCCCGCACCTCGCCGTAGCGGTGGAAGTAATTCCCGACCTCCTTGCGGCCGCTGAGGCGCAACCGGTTCACGAGTTCCAGCCGTACCTCCTCGGCGAGCATGTCGCGGACCGCGTCGAAGTCACGCGCGTTGAATCGGTCGACATAGGCGGCAAGGCGTAACTGCTCGGCCGCCGCCAGCACCGGGCGAGGATCACTGTCCGGCTCGTTCGCCAGCTCGCGGAGGCGGGCGCGGCCGCGATGCAGAGCGGCCTTCACGGCGGGGATGCTGCTGTCGATGATGCCGGCGACTTCCTGGGTGGTGTGGCCGAGCACGTCCATCAGGATGACGCTGCTGCGCTGCGCGACCGGCAGGTGCATGAAAGTTCGCAGGCCGGCAGCGGCAGCCTGACGCTCATCCGCGACGCTGATCGGGTCAATGATCATCTCCATATCCTCGTCGGCATGGGTCGCCTCGCGCCGGGCGCGACGCCGCAAGAGATCCAGCGCGGCGTTATGGGCGATGCGGAACAGCCAGCCCGCCGGATTGGCGATCGGCCCGGCCGCCGCATAGGCCTCGATCGCCTTGACGAGCGCCTCCTGAACGACGTCCTCGCCGTCGATCACGGAGCCCGTCATGCGGGCGCAATAGCGATGCAGCTTCGGGCGCAGCTCGCCGAGCAGCCGGTCGAATGCCTCGCGCGGCGTCGCCGTACCGTCG
>JAQGID010000113.1 GCA_028291405.1 Rhodospirillales bacterium
CTTCGTGACGCGTGAGCGCTAGAGGCCGGGCCGCCCACGCGGGATCAAGGTCGGCTGCGAGCGAGTATTCGTGCTCGAGCTGCCTGAGGCTCGCCGGTGCCGGCTGTTCAGCGATGGGCGCCAGCACGAGGACCGGGAGGGGATTGCCGCCTTGCCGGCCGCGGTAGAGGATGAACTCCCCGCCTTTCCGCAGCGCCTCCAGCACGTATCCGGAAAGTTCCGTCATGGAGTGGTCGTTCCATAAACGTTTCGCCAACCCAGCGTACGCTCTTTGACAAGGGGCTGGTAGGGCAACGGCAATGGTCAGGAGCGACCGCCCCGTGGGGTCACTGTGACTGTCCGCGGAGCACCTCCTGGCAGATGTTCGGTAACGAGCCTCCGATGGCTCCTTTGGGTCATTCACGTCGGTTTCGCCACGTCCGT
Organism: Rhodospirillales bacterium; assembly: GCA_028291405.1. Taxonomy (GTDB): domain Bacteria; phylum Pseudomonadota; class Alphaproteobacteria; order ATCC43930; family CGMCC-115725; genus URHD0088. Next base: position 424 of record JAQGID010000113.1, read on the forward strand.
GACATATCAGATGATTGGGTAATTCCGGACCTGTCGATTATCTGTTGATGGCGTCGCCGGAGGCATGATTTAAGCTCCCAAACTGGAGCCACGAATCATGCGGTATGAATTTGGTGACTATGAGTGGCGCATCATCAAGCCCTTGCTCCCGAACAACCCGCGCGGGATCCCCCGTGTGAGCGACCGGCGGGTGCTCAATGGGATCTTCTGGGTCCTGCGGTCAAGCGCACCGTGGCGCGACCTGCCGGAGAGCTATGGACCTGTGTCAATGGGCACCGAAGTTTCCGCAAAGATGGGCGCTTTAACTCCTTAGTCTGGTGGCGGTGGCTTGAGGTGGGTGATCAGCCCGAGGTTTGAAAGTCACAGGCCGAGTCGGTTCGGATCGTTGACAGGTCCAGCGTCTACATTGCAGAGTCGTGGACGACTATACGACAGTATAGTCGTCATACTTCTTCCCTCTATCCGGTCCCACTATAGGTCTAAGCGGGTTTTACCCCCGTATAATAGCACTGGGGAGGTAGCTCTGCACTAATCTCTATGTTGCACGGGCGGCGTGGCGAACGACACCGCAATTTCGGTCGTAAGATGCATCAGGTAACCCCAGTCCTACCGTGTTTATCACTGCTCGCATACCGTCTGTGCGAAGCAACGAAGACGGTTCGCCCAACACGAAGGCGACTGGCCGCCTAACGATTCGTATCGATCGAACGGCTCCGCCGCTTCGTCGCCGCCACATCAGATGCGGGCCTCGTCATCTTCGAATTCGGCGACAACGAAGCCGACCTTCAAGGACACTGCCACGGCTTGGTGCGCGGGAAGCGCCAGCGCGAAGGCGGCTAGTAGGCCGAACCTTTGTCGATGCATAGCACCACTGTCTCCGGCGACTGCTTCTGCACGTCGGATTTCACCTTCCCGCCCTCTCCTTAATGCAACTAAGATTCGTCGATTGCGGAATTCTGACCGACGAGGAATCGCGGATCATGCCGGTGGCGGGCGGCGGGTTCGAGCAGTGCTACAACGCACAGGCCGCGGTGGCGGCGGCTAGCCTGCTGGTGGTCGCGGCGGATATCGTCCAGGCGCCCAACGACAAGCAGCAACTCGCGCCGATGTCGAGCAAGCTTGCCGCCTTGCCCGAGGATCTCGGCGAGCTGGAAACCCTGTTGGCCGACAACGGCTATTTCAGCGCGGCCAATGTGGCGGCCTGCACGGCAGCGGGGATCGAGCCGCTGATCGCCGCGGGCCGGCAGCCGCATCATCCGTCCTTGCGCGAGCGCTTCGCCGCGGCCCCCTCGGCGCCGGACAATCCAACCCCGGTCGAGGCCATGGTCCATCCCCTGCAGACGGCCGAAGGCAAAAAGCTCTATGCCTTGCGCAAACACACCCCGGAGCCGGTCTTCGGCATCATCAAATCGGTTCTCGGTTTCCGACAGTTTTTGCGGCGCGGGCCCGACAACGTCCGCGGCGAATGGAGCCTCCTCACCATGGCCTGGAACATGAAGCGGATGTTCGTCCTGGCGACTACCCAATGAGGCCCCGCGGAACACCGCCGGGCCCAAGGGTAGCGCCTATCAAGCAATGCCGCGCCTCTCAGCCTCGCCAGAGACGCGGTCCATCATCCATCAACGGACACTGGCCGAACCCGCGCCCACACACCCCCGACGCAGACCCCAGTCCGACAGGCTGCTAGAAGAGTCCGACAGGCTGCTAGAAGAGAATGTCGTGACGTCTCTTAGCCAACGCTAAGCTCGAACGAATGGAGGACGCGGGCATTGTCCCGTAAACGAATTTGAGCACCAGAGATTACGATCGGGCGGCGAGGCCGTAGCGGCCGATCGATCAGTCGGTCTCCGTGACGCGCGCTGGTGACTGCTGGACCTCACCTTCCAATGTGGGAGCCTGAGCGCCGAAGCGTCGTCCGCCCGCCGCGGCGGCATAGGTGCGGCCCATGAGGGAGATCACGACGGCGCCGCAGACCATGGGCAGCACCGATGCGTAAAAGACGGTGGAAGGGTGCCATTTCAGCTCCAGGATCAGCCCGACCGCCAACGGCCCGATAATGGCGCCGATGCGCCCGATTCCGAGGCCCCATCCGAGCCCCGTCGACCGCAGCGCCGTCGGATAGAAATAGATCGCGAGCGCATTCGCGCTTTTCTGCAGCCCACTGGTACAGAAGCCTGCTGCGACCGTTGTCGCGACCAGTATCGTGACCGACGACGACAGCGCGGCCCCGATGAGGGCAACGAACAGCGCACCGACCAGGAATAGCGACGTCATGATCTTGTAGGGCCCGAAACGGTCCATCAGCGGACCGAGCACGAGGGCGGCGAAAATGCCGCCGCCCACGCCGATTGAGCTTGCGGTGATTGCCGTCTCCTGCGGCAACCCGACATCGACGAAAATCGTCGGCAACCAGTTCTGAAGCCCGAAGAGGACCATCAGGTTCATGAACAGCGCAATCCAAATCGCTAACGTTCCAGCCGCCCGCTCGTTGCGGAACAACTCCATCACGGCGATCGCTTGGCCGCCCTCGGCGACGAGCGCCGTGCCTTCGGAAACCGGCAGGTTAGGCGCGAGGCGGTGAATGACCTTGATGGCGCCGGGTCGGTCCTGGCTCCTGTTTACGAGATATTCCAGCGATTCCGGCAGGGCGACGATCAACACAGCCGCCAGTGCCAGCGCCAGCAGCGCTCCGACCCACAAGACCGCAGGCCAACCGAATGATCTCAGCAGAAAGGCCGAGACGAGGCCGGCGGAAACCTGGCCGAGGCTGTAGCCGGTGTACATGAAGGTGATGAAGGTCGACCGTCGTGATCGCGGACAATATTCGCCTGTCAACGCCACTGCGCTCGGGATGGCGCCGCCCAGACCGATGCCCGTCAGAAAGCGGAAGAGGATCAGGAACGGCACATCAAGGGCCAGCGTCGTCAGCGCGGTCAAGACGCCGAACAGCAGCACACTCGCGATGATGGTTCGCTTATGGCCGAACCTACTAGAGAGCGGCGACACGAGGAGATAGCCGACGAGCAATCCGACAAGCCCAGAGGAGAAGATCGGGCCGAGAAGTGAGTGAGGGATATCCCAGGCCCGGGCGAGCTGCGGGGTGATGAAGGCGATGACGAGCGTATCGAATCCGTCGACAAACAAGATCAGAGCGCCGAGGACGAGGACCGTGATATTGAAAAGCCCGATCTTCGTGGTGTCGACGAGAGCGCCGACATCAAGGCTGGCGGTGGCGCGGTCCATTTATTTCCCCCTTGTTCACGCCGGCGGCCTGTCGCGTTGTGGCATGGCGATGTCGGCCGAGCTGATCATTTTTCCGGAACACGTCACCCGACATGCCGGCTTTTTCATTGGCAGAGCAGCTTCAGGCGGCAGCCGAGTCCGCGACGCGATAGCTTTGCAGGCGAGGCAGAACCTCCTTGGCGAACAGGGTCATGCTCGCGACCGTGTCCTCATGCGATAGCCAGGCTGCCTGACCCATCGCGAAGAGATTGCCAAACCCGCCGACGGCGTCGGAGAAGTCGGTGATCTGCCGATGGACCTGGTCGGGCGTGCCGCAGAACATGATCCCGGCGTCGATCAGTTCCTGCAAGCTGCCCGTGATCGTGCTGATCGGCCGACCGTCGCGCGTAAAGGTGCGGGGCGGCCGCTTGCCGCCGAGCTTCATCATCCGGGCACTGTCTTCCACCGAAACGAAGCCGGGCGGATTGGCATAGGGCGGAAACACAATGTTTTGCGTCCGAACATAGCCGGCCACGAGCTCGCCCCTGCGGCGCGCTTCCGCCTCGCTGGAGCCGACAGCAAGGAGACCCAGATAGCCGAAACGGCCGATGTCCGGCTCCAGCCGTCCCATCTCGCGAGTGACCTCGCGATAGGTCTCGAAGACTTCCTTTGCGGCGTAGCCGGTCCCCATCGTCGCCAGGGAGTGGCCGCGCCTTGCGATCTCGCGTGCGTTACTGCGGCTCGACGTAGTGATCCAGACCGGCGGATGCGGCTCCTGATAGGGGCGCGGCCAGACGTTCACGTGGCGGTAATGGAAGAATTCACCTTCCCAGTTGAACGGCGCGTCGTGCGTAGTGAGCGCCTTCAGGATAAAGTCATGCGCCTCCCAGAAGCGGTTCATCAACGTCACGGGATTGAGGTTTGCCACGGGAATCTCGAAGGGCACGCCGCGGACGAAGCCCATCTCCAGGCGGCCGCGCGAGATCACGTCAATCGTCGCCAGCTCTTCCGCTGCCCGTAGCGGGTCGGGACGGTTGGCGATCGGGTAGCCGAGCACCAGCAGCCGCGCCCGCTTGGTCTGGCGGGCGAGGATGGCGAGCGGTATTGCAGCTGTCGAGCACATGCAAGTTGCCGTCGCGTGGTGCTCGTTGATCATGATGTCGAGGCCGAGCTCGTCGGCGAGCAGCCATTCGTCGTAATACCGATGAAAGAGATCGGCCGCGGTCTTCGGGTCGCAGAGCTGGTTTGGCAGGCTGACGCGCAAGGAGCCCTCGTGCTTGTCCCAAGCATCGGGATAGGACTGCTCCGTCATGTGAAAGACTCTCATGAGCCACTCCCTGGATTCTGCGCAAGCATGGGCTCGTCGGAAAACCGATTCCGCTCTTTCTCGATCATGCCGAAGCGCGCTTAACTGCGGTTACGGGAACGCCGGCTTCGCCGGCGAACGACAAGACACGTCGAGCAAAGGTCTCGGGCTGCTCGATGTGGGGGAAATGACCGGCGAGCTCGATGAGCTCGAACCGGGCATCGGGCAATGCGTCGCAGAACGCCCGCCCGTATTTCGGTGTCACGATCCGGTCGCTCTCTCCCCACAGAACGAGAGTTGGCACGCGGACGCGATGGAGACGATCCTTCAGTTTCGGATCGTGCATGTAGGGGATCCAGCCGAAGCGTGCCGTGGCCTCGCGATTGCGCGCCATCGTCAGGAGCTCCGCCTCGGAAAGCGCGGTGGTGTCCCGCTGACCGACCCTCGGATCGTGATAGGCCATTTCGGCAAACTGAGTGTCCGTCATGGCGAAAATATCGGCGATGTCGCGGCTGGTGCGATCGCCGATCTTGACGCCGACGGCATCGGCCAGCACCAGTCGAGAGATGCGCTCCGTCGACTTCACGGCAACTTCCGCTGCGATCCAGGCACCAAACGATACCCCTACCACGATGACCTCGCGCAGATCGAAGGTCTCTAGGAAATCGAGGTAGAAGTAGGCGAGATCGTCGATGTGCGTCATCGTCGCCGGCAATTGGGAATGCCCGAAGCCGGGATGCGATGGCGCGATGACCTCCACGCCTTCTGCCAGATAGTCGAGGACCGGCGCTTCAGGTGCGATCCCAATGCCGGGGTGCAGGAATAGCAATGGTCGCCCGGCGCCGCGTCGGATCACCTCGATTTCAATGCCGTTCACCGCGACCGGAAGGCCCGTACCTGACGAAGCCGGGATCATGCGACGCTCCCACATTTTCTAGTATATGAAATTATTATTCTCAGTATGGAAAAGGATACGCGCAGTCCACGCAAATTCCAAGGACTGAGGCCGCCCGGCCGAGGCTGGCATCGTCTCGACCGCTCCCGGCGACGCCGAGACTTGGTGCAGTTCCGTGATCAGCGAGCGCAAAGCGCCGACAGCGCCTGTCCCGTTTAATGCGTCCCGGCCGCGACCGCATTTGCCAGAAGCGCGACTTCCGCACGCATCTGCGCGACGATCTCGTCGAGATGCGCCGCAAGCCGGTCTGCCGGGCCACCGACACCGATCGCGAGCGGGCGATGGCCAGGCGGGCAGGGCACCAGCATGGACACCATGCCGCCGCCGGGGTGGCCGGGATGCGCCCGGCCGAAATCGGAAGGCTGGGTGAAGACGTAGTCTCGCCCTTTGACCTCGTTCAACCGGGACAGAAGAAGCTCGAGCGGCACGTCCGCCTCCGAAACGAGACCCATCGCGATGCTGCGTCGGTGGATCACAGCGATTTCCTTCGAGCGGGACTCGAGCATCCGGCTGAGGAAGAGCCAGCCCATCCCCCCATTGATCAGTGGACGCTTGGTTCCCGGAGGTGTCCAGACCTGGACGTCATGCGTGGAACGCAGGCTTTCGATGAACTCGACATAGGGGTCGTTGATGGTGCCGAGCACGATCAGTTCGCGCGTGTCCTGCTGTAGGTTCTTCATGCTGCGCAGAACCGCCTTGCCTTCGAATTCCACGGTTGGGATCCACTCCACCAGCTGGAACAGCTGGGCGGTCGGGAAATAGCTCCTCTGGCGCGAATCGAAGGTAAGATAACCTCTGGCCATCATGGTCTTGAGCAGACCGGCCACCGAGGACGGTGGATAGTTGAACCGAGTGACGATGTCCTTCAAGCGCAGCGGCGTCTGAACTTCACGGAAAAACTCCAGGATCTCGAAGACCCGGGTGGCCGACTTGACCGAGACATCTGCTGTCATGACAGCCCACGCCGTTTCATTCTGACTGGTATAAAATCGTACGCAATTCTGCTCCGACTCATATGCGGAACGCTCCTGCGGGCCAAGGGCAGTGATGCAGCATCGAACCAGGATCCCTCCCCAAGGCGTCCGCGAGGTGATGTGGGCATTGTCACGTAAACGGATTTGAGTGGAAGAGATTACGATACAGGAGGGGCTATCAGCCTCGTGTTCGCCAGGGGCACCGAGCGGACCAGCACCATCCGGTCGCGGGCGCGCGACATCGCGACGTTGAAGCGCTGCTCGAACATCCGCATCCGCTGCGCGTTGGCGGTCTCCGGGCAGGCGACCATGCTCAGGAACACAGTGTCGCGCTCCTGGCCCTGGAAGGTCGCCGCGCTGTCGCACCTGATGCGGTGACGCTCCATCACCTCCGCGCCGAGTTCGCGCATCAGCCGGTCGTTGATGCGAGATGACGCCGATGGTGCGCCGCGCAAAGGCGGGATCCTCGGTGAAGGCCCTTGACCGCTTCGACGTCACCGCCGTCGCGTCGATCAGCAAGCCACGCATCACCGCTTTGGCCGTCATTCGCGACCCTGCCCAACCAAAAATTTTAGAAAGCTTTACACATTCTATCAGTAGGGTTTGAATGCCTCTAAGCCACTGATGCGGCTGATTCGATCAATATTGGCACCGAATTTGCTGACCCAACATTCGGAAGACCGGTCTCGATACTCAGTTGGAGCGGTAGGGCTTGCTGCCTTTGTTGAACCGCTACGAAGAAATCGCGCACCGCGAAATCAAGGCCGCCGCTGTGCGTGGAAGAAGGAGTGGATGGGCTACGGCTTGTGCTGGCGGATGCTGTAGATGCGCTGGATTCTGACGATCAAGAAATTTGAGGCCGGAGCGCTAGCGGCCTTTTCATACCACTGAGGGCGGCATCGGTCCTCGTCCGCCTTCGCCCTGGTCCAGCGAGGCCAGAACCCATATCCGCGAGCCTCGCAGCCACCTGACGACAGCGCTACCGCCCTCTATCTTGTATTCGCCCCCCAAACGCGACGAGGTCGTTGAACGTGAGACTTACATCACCGCTTCGGGGGCGTCCCCAAGGTGCATGTCGAACCATTGCCCATTGGGTGCGCCGATCCAGTAACCCTCCGGGTCGCTGTCGGTTGGCGCCAAGTCGGCTCAAGTCCCTTGGCGAGACCGCCTTGCCGATCGTCAAGCGCTTATGGCTGTTCGGCGGCTATAACCCCAGCCGCGGCTGATCTGCTTGGCCGCTACGCTTATTCCGTCGATCCTGCTCCGCGGAGCGCGCTTCGCGCCGACATCGAGGAGGCGATGCGGTTTGAATGTGGACGGAACCAGCAGCGTCGACCGCGCCGGTCCCGACGCAGGCATGATCCTGGTCTCCCGGCGGCACCGGGGGCTTCGCGCGAAACCGCCGAAGTTTTCGTCAAGCACCTGGCGCTGGTCGGTGCGGGTGCCGAGCGCGCGCCCCGCAGCCTTGGCACTCAACGCCGCCAGCGTCCTCGCGTGCGCGCGGACCTCCGCTACTGGCTAGTTGAGCGGTACGAAGCGCCCGCGGTCCAGCAATACTGACGCGGCCAAGGTCATGACCTCATCCCGGTCATCCACGCTCTTTAGCCGCGCATGCGTCGGCCCTCCATCCCACGGCACAAAGGTGCTGACGACGCCCCATTGGCTCGGCACGGTGCCGTATTCCACCACCGCGGACTTGTAACGCTGACCGGGCTCCACTTGGCGACGACGAGTCATCTGAGTTCCTCTCGTGGAAGGATCAGAACGACAGTAGCGTGCACCAAGCAACGGTGGTGGAACAAAAATCACTCAATACAATCACAGATAATGAGCGAGAACGGCTCCCTTCTCCGTCTTCCGCGGCAGAGCAAAAGAGAGCGGCTGGGTTGTCGCGCGGCAAAGCGAGCCCCAAATTTTTGGTATGAGGTTCGGCGGGTTGTCGAATTTTGCGCTCGGCATAAAAGACACCGCGGAGCAGGGGCTGGAGGTGATGGATGGGATCCCGCTCGAAATCGCTACGGGGGGTGGGTTAGGGTCACCACCATCCGACAGGCGCCGGGCCGCACCCCAACTTTCTCGATGGATCGGCGGCGTCCGCAATTTCCACTTTGCGCCCCTTCCAGTCGTCCGGCAGGAGCTGACCACGACCCCGAAAACGGCCGTTCGCTGAAAACGACGCTCACACCCCCACGTTGCCGCCCTAGCGGACGTGATATGCTGCGGACTTCCGCAATGATGCTGCCAAGGGGCACCCTTTGAGCGATGAAGCAAAACGCCCGCTCAAGGGCGCTCTCTCGAACAGACAAATTCGCATGGCACAGTCGATCGCCGACTTTCAGATGGCACTAAGTGCGATCGATTTCCTGTGTGAGCTTGACGACGATCAGCCAATCTCGCGTATCGAGCGGCGCCGCTATCGCTGCTTCGAGGATACGGCAACAATCGCCTATTGGCGTCCCTTCTCGCCCGCAAAGGGACTGCCGCTGCTTAGCTTCAAGCAACTCGGGATCACTCCAACCGCTGAACAAACTGCACTTCACAAGAAAATCGAAGATCATCGCAACATGGTGATAGCGCATTCCGACGCCAGCCGTATGCGGATCTTGTTCGCAGCAGAGAAGGTACTCGACGATCGCGACGTCCTGCTGCCGTTTCTCGACTTTGACGATGGCCTGATCCTTTTCCCGGACCGGTGGCGCTGGATGGATTTGGTTCGAACGCTGATTCACGCGGCAAGCAAAACACTTTTCGACGGAGTTCAAGGCGGTTCGTCAATCCGATTCGTGCGCGACTGGCTGCACCACGGTGACCCAATGCCGGAAGAAGGTTGATCGCGCAGCGAATTGGGATAGCCACCTAACGGACGCGGATGCGCCCACGCCCGTCATTCGCTTCAATCCGCAAATTTCCCGAAAGCAGCCGTTCCTTCAGCTTGGCCAGATGGCCTACTCGATGCACAAACTCGATCGTCCAGCGTAGATCGTATCGAACCCAAGCCACGTGAATATGGCGAGCCAAATGCCGGTGCTGATAGATTGGTGACATGATCACCAGCAAGGCCGCCGCCGACGATGCGGCGAACCTCGACGACTTCGCTCGCTGGATGATCGCACAAGCGACCTCTGCGACGAGCGCCAACATCCTCTCCGCCACAGGCTTCGCGCGCGAGAATATCTCGATCGTGCATCAGCAGCGCCGCGCGACCAATCTCGCCTGGGCGCTGAGCCGCACGGGGCGCGTGCGCGCGGGCGATGTGGTCGGCATAGTGGGCGGCTCCTTCTCCGGCCTCACGCTCGCGGTGATCCTCGCGTTGGTGAACGACGCGATCGTCTACATTTTCGAGAAGGAGCATCGGCTGCTCCACCGCTTTCGCGATAAAGCCCACCGCCATCTCTCGCCTGTACTCAACTCGCGCGCGCTCGGCAAGCGCTTCGACCCGAACTGGTCGAGCCCTCACTTCCGCCCGCCGGTGTTTGACTGGTCCTCCGGCAGCGCGAGCGACGTCGCCGCCGACTGGTTGCAGGACTTCGCCGAGTTCGACCGGCAGCTGCCGATCTTCGCCTTCACCAGTCACGAGGTTCGCCCCGACATCGTTCACCCGCGCTACGATGGTGTCGACATCGACTTCTCAGTCGATGTTCCCGGCCGCGCCATGATCCCGCTCGACCTGCTGATCGACGCCAGCGGCTTCGGCGAGGAAGCCAACCCCTGGGAAGCCGGCCACCGCCTGATCTACGATCATCTGGTGACACCGGCGAAGGTGCTGATCTCGGGGTGCGGCGACAGCGGCGTCATCGAGGGGCTCCACTATGCTCTCGAGGAGTTCCGCCACGAATACGTCACCGCCTTGTGGCGCTATGGCGAGGGCCTCGAAGCGCAGATCGACGAGGGGCTGAAGGATGCGCGCCTAGATGCGATTTTCGCGAGCGGGGAGAGCGTGCGCTACGACGATGCGGTCCTCTCCGAAATCATCTGGTGGCTCGACCAACGCTGGTTCATGGCCTTCAACAAGGTGGCCTGGCCGCCGGGCGGCGAGGTGCATCTGCCGCCGATCTATGCGCGGCTCGACGCGCTGCTGAAGCCGCTGTACGACGCGAGCGGCCGCAGCGAAGCCTTCGCCACTGCCGACTGGAACGATCTCGAGGATTTCGTGACTGCCTTGCCGCTCGAGGCGCAGCTCACGATCCGGGAAGAGGTTCGGCCGCTCGCCGACGAATGGATCAGCCGCCTGACCGGGGAGCTCGCGGGTTCTATCGATCTGCCGCCCGATATTGCCGACCTTACCCGTCTGGCGCGACCGGGCGTCGAGATCACCCTCAACGGGCGTTGGCCGACCCCGTATTCACGGCAGCTCTCGCCCTACAATGTCTGGACCATGCGCTTGCTGCTCGCCTTTCCCGGCGTCGGCTATCGACAGGGCGAGATCGATCGAGTGGTCCGGCGAAGCGACAAGCGTTTCGACGTGATGTTCGCCGACGGTGCGGTCGAGACCTACGACCGTGTCGTCACCCGCTATGGACCCGGCAATCGCGGCTATGCCGTCATCGCGCAGAGAGATCCTGGCGACGCCCCGGTGATCGACTGGCTATTGGCTGACGAGCGCAGGTTGGTGGCGGACCCGGACGATCCTTCCCGCCAGCGATTCGTCGACCCGGCGCGCACGACGGTCATCGACGCGCTGGCCGCGCTCGAGAAGCGCGTCTGGCAATCGGAAAAGCTCGACAAGCAGCAGCTCGTCGGGCGCGTGTCGCTCGGGCGTGAAGCCTTTCCGAAGGACGGCGGGATGTACGACGATCCTTCCGGCTGGCTCGCCGGGCAGCTGCGTGCCGGCCGGTACCCGCGGTACGGTACCGCTCGTGACATCAGGACGGCCATAGCGCGCCGATGAGCACCTCGGTGACAAAGGCGGGGCAGGTGGCTGGCCGCCTGCCTCAAGGCGGATCATCACGAGCGTCGAACGGCACATGATGCGGAACTGAGCGTCCCGGCCTTAGCGCGCCTGCTGGCACTGGCGGCTGCCGGCGACGCCTGACTTCAACATCCAGACGGCTGAGAGTGCCGTCGCCGCGCCAGAGCCGCCTTCGTCTGCAACCTGAAACCCTCTCGACGGCAACGCGAATGCATCTCCTCTCATCCACCGGAAGAAAGCTCCAAGACAGTCCCCCCGCGGCAGCTATCGGGTTATGCGGCCCGCAAGCAGCACATTCAGCTTTCGACCCCTTAGCGGTCCTCCGTAGCCATGGCCGGACAGGGCGAGTTCGGGGCCGGGAAGCGCCAGTCCGCTTCCGGGCGCGCAACGTGGCAAAGCGGACGCCGACGCCTCACAGTCGCTTCGGCAGCTACCGACCCAAGTAGGTCGTAGAACGACGTGGGCTTCGAATCCCAGGAGCGGACACTGAGGCCGACGCCAGCCGTCCAGCCAATCGCCGTGACGGGTTGGGCTGCTGGGGCGTAGATGTGCTCGCCGTCGCGCGTCTGCCCGCCATTCGCGATCAGGTGGAAATCGGGCACGGACCGCACTTGTCGTGATGGCCCGGAATGCCAGGTGATCGGGAGACTGAAACGGCGATGTCCTGGATGAAATCCAGGAACGCCCTGACCTTCGCCGGCGGGAGATGGCGCGAGGGGTAGTAGGCGTAGAGGGGATAAAGTTCTTCCGACCACTCCGGCAGGACCTGCACAAGCTCTCCCCGTGCCAGGAACGGCGCCAGGCCGATGGCGAGGCTTTGGAAAATGCCTTGGCCCGCCACGCACGCCGTTACCGCGACGGAAGGATCATCCAACACCAGGCGGCCTGAGACCTTGACCTCGACGATCTCCCCGCCTCGGTGAAACTCCCATGGAAAAGGCAGGCCGGTATGAGGATCACGGAAGTGAAGCGCCTCATGATGGACGATGTCGTGCGGCGATCGAGGCTCGCCGTGCCGTTCGAGATAGGCCGGCGCCGCAACCGTCAGGACCGGGGTTTCCAGGAGCTTGCGTACGATGAGGGATGATGCATCGGGCGGCCCGAAGCGTACCGCCACGTCCACGCCGGTCATCATCTCCTCGCGATAATTGCTGGTCGAGAAATCCAATGACAGCAGCGGATAGCGGGCGAGGAACCGTTGCAGCCCAGCTGCGAGCACCGTGCGCGCGAACCACGGGTCCACCGACACGCGCAGCCGGCCGCGCACGACCGCCGCCGCGCCCGCGGCCTCGGCCGCCGCCTCATCCAGGCCCGCGAGAAGGGGCATCACCTGCGCATGGAAGCGCAGGCCTTCCTCGGTCAGGCTGACATCCCGCGGATTGCGATCGAAGAGCCGCACGCCGACCCGCGCCTCCAGACGCGCGACGGCCCGGCTAACCCCTGATGGCGTCAGGCCGAGCATCTCCGCGGCGCGGGCGAAATTCCCGGTTTCTGTAACCGCTGCCAGGACCCCGACGCCGGTGAGAAGCCGCGTGTCGAAAACCATACGATTTCCCTTCGCCTCCACAAGCTTCGGCCGCTTTCGCTCCGATGACGGAGAGTGGTGATTTTCAGTCATCGTAACACTGACCTTACTGCGCGTGAATCACTCCATGGCGAGGCGCACAACCACGGCGTCGCGGCAGCGTCGGCCGAGCAAATCGGACTTCCTTCGATCGGAAAGGAGTTAGCCATGAACCACATCGCACGCAGAACCATGCTTCAGCGCGGGGGAATGCTGGGGGCCGTTCTGGCTCTCGATGCGGTCAGCCCCGCCCTGGCCGGGACCACGCCGGCCGCCTCGTCAGCAAGATTCAAGGCGATCGACGCCGCCTTGCGGGGAGGCGTCTCAAGGAACGACGTTGCCGGTGTCGTCGCCGTGGGGGCCACGCCGAAGGGCGTTGTCTACGAGGGCGCCTTCGGCAAGGCGAATGTCGCGACCGGCGCGCCGATGACGGTGGACACGGTGTTCTGGCTCCTGTCGATGACGAAAGCCTTCACGGCAACAGCCTGCATGCAACTGATCGAGCAGGGTCGCCTGCATCTGGACGACGACGCGGCGAAGTACCTGCCTGAGCTGGCCTCGCCGCGGGTCCTCGAAGGATACGCCGAGCATGGAACGCCGCGACTGCGGCCGGCCAAGGGCGCGATCAAGGTGCGCCATCTGCTGACGCATACCTCCGGCTACACCTACTCGATCTGGAGCGAGGCTCTGACCCGCTACGAGCAGGTGACGGGCATGCCCGACATCGCGACCTGCAAGAACGCCGCCTTCACCGCTCCGCTCGAATTCGAGCCTGGCGAGCGGTGGGAATACGGCATCAGCATGGACTGGGTCGGCAAGCTGGTGGAAGCGGTGTCGGACCAATCGCTCGAAATCTACTTCCGCGAGAACATCTTCGCTCCGCTCGGCATGAAGGATTCAGGCTTCCTGATAGGGACCGAGCAGAAGCGGCGCGTCGCCAGCTTCCACAGCCGCCATGCCGATGGTGGGCTGGAGCCGGCGCCCTTCGAGATGCCGCAGCGGCCGGAGTTCTTCTCGGGCGGCGGCGGCGCCTTCAGCACGCCACGGGACTACATGGCCTTTCTGCAGGCGATGCTGAACGGCGGAGCGCTGCATGGCGTCCGAATCCTGCGTCCGGAGACGGTCGCCACGATGATGCAGAACCAGATCAGCGAGCTGAACGTCCAAAAGATGCGCTCGGCGCAGCCGCCATATTCCCGCAGCTTCGACCAGTTCCCGGGGCGCCCGCATAAATGGGGCCTGTCTTTCGACATCAACATGCAGCCGGGACCGAATGGGCGCTCCGCCGGCAGCATCTCCTGGGCAGGTCTGCTCAACTGCTACTTCTGGCTCGACCCGGTGAAGCACGTCGCCGGCGCGCTCTTCACCCAGGTCTTGCCCTTCTACGACGAGCGGATCGTCGCGCTCCACGGCGCGTTCGAGCGCGGCCTCTATGCCGGGCTCGCCTGAGCCCGCGCGATCGACATCAACCTTCTGGAGAACCATCATGTACGCAATCACCGGAATCACCGGCAAGGTCGGCGGCGCACTCGCGCGCGGCCTTCTCGCCGAAAGACTGCCTGTCCGCGCCGTTCTGCGCGACGAGGCCAAGGCGGCGGAGTGGAGAGCTCAGGGCTGTGACGTCGCCCTGGCCGAGATGGACGATGCGGCCAGTCTGACGACAGCCTTCAGGGGTGCCGCGGGCGTCTTCATCCTGCCGCCCTCCGAGTTCGATCCGGAGCCCGGCTTTCCCGAGGCCAGACGCGTCATCGCGGCCGTGACGGCGGCTTTGGCCGAGGCGCGTTCCGGCAAGGTGGTCTGCTTGTCGACCATCGGCGCGGATGCGCCGCACGAGAACCTGCTGACCCAGCGCACGCTGATGGAACAGTCGCTGGAGGAGACCGGCCTTCCGGTCACCTTCGTGAGGCCCGGCTGGTTCATGGAGAATGCGCTCTTGGACGTTCCCTCGGCGCGGGACGAAGGTGTACTGCGCAGCTTCCTGCAACCGGCCGACAAACTGTTCCCGATGGTCGCGACGCAAGATGTCGGGCGCCTGGCCGCCGCGCTTCTTCGGGAGGATTGGATCGGGACGCGAGTCGTCGAGCTGGAGGGGCCCGCACGCATATCGCCGAACGATCTCGCCCGCGCATTTGCCTCGGTGTTGGGGCGCCCCGTCAGGGTCGAGACGGTGCCGCGCGAGAGCTGGGAGCAGATCTTCCGTTCTCAGGGCACGCAAAATCCGTTGCCTCGGATCCGGATGCTTGATGGCTTCAACGAGGGCTGGATCGAGTTCATCCACCACGGCCGGTCGGCGGTCAAAGGTACGACGACAATCGACAACGTCATCGCCGAACTAGTCGAGGCGAGCCGGGCCTAGACAGCCGCCTGACACGATCACCATCCAGTGCCGATGACCGGTGCCCAACCCCAAGGAGAACGATCATGACCACCCAAACCAACAAAGTAGCCATCGTCACCGGCGCCTCCGGCGGAATCGGTGCCGCGGTCGCCGAGCGGCTGGCGAAGGACGGCTTCACCGTGGTGGTGAACTATGCCGGCAACAGCGCATCCGCGGCGGCGGTGGTCGCCAGGATCGAAGCGGCGGGCGGCCGGGCCGTGGCAGCTCAGGCCGACATCTCGGATGTCGCCGCCGTGGCACGCATGTTCGAGTCGGCCGAAACCGCCTTCGGCGGCGTCGACGTGCTGATCAACAATGCCGGCATCATGAACCTGGCGACCATCGCTGACAGCAGTGACGCACTGTTCGATCACCACATCGCGGTCAATCTGAAGGGCACGTTCAATACCCTGCGCGAAGCGGGCCGCCGCCTGCGTGACGGCGGCCGGATCGTCAACTTCTCGTCCAGCGTCACCAGCCTGCTGCAGCCGACCTATGGCGTCTACGCCGCCACCAAGGCCGCGGTCGAAGCCATGACCAGCATCCTCGCCAAGGAGCTGCGCGGCCGAAACA
>JAQGID010000422.1 GCA_028291405.1 Rhodospirillales bacterium
CAGATCATGATGGATCGCGGCGAGGACGACGATTGGTTCTCCTCCAGCCTGATCTGCACTTTTGCCGTCTTGGCGTTCGTCGGCATTTTCGGCGCGGTCGCCTGGCTGCTGTACACGCCCAAGCCGATCGTCAATATCCGCATCCTTGCCAACCGAAATTTCGCGCTCTGCTCGATCCTGATGGTGGTGATGGCCTCGGTGCTCTACGGCAGCGCCGTGGTCATCCCGCAACTTGCCCAGCAAGTGCTGGGCTATACCGCGACCCTTGCCGGGCTGGTCCTGTCGCCGGGGGCCCTCGTGCTGGCGATGCTGATTCCCCTGGTCAGCCGCCTCCAGCAGGTCATGCCCACGAAATACATCGTCACCATCGGCTTCGTGGTCCTCGGGCTGGGCATGACCTACTCGCACAATCTCGTTCCGAACATCAGCTTCAATGCGCTGGTCGTGATGCGGACCTTCCAGGCGGCCGGCCTCGCCTTTCTCTTCGCGCCGCTGTCGACGATGGCCTTCGCGCGGATCCGGCGCGAGGACAATGCCGATGCCGCGGCGCTCTTCACGATGTTCCGCAACGTCTCCGGCTCGGTCGGCATCTCGCTTGCAATCGCGATGATCACCGAGCGGACGCAGGTACGCATGGCGCATCTTTCGCTGCACACCACGCCGCTGGATCTTGGTTTTACGCTGACGCTGCAGCAGTACCAGCAGGCGCTGATGACGCAGGGCCATATCGCGGCCGCGAGCGGTCAGACGGCGGCCGGGCTGCTCTACCAAACCTTTCGCCAGCAGGCCTCGATCCTGGCCTATACCGACATCTTCGCAGCCTGCGCCATCCTCGCCTTCTGCGCTGTCCCGGTCGCGCTCCTGCTCGCCCGGCGGCCGAAGCCGGCAGCGCAACCGGCGGAATAGGGTTCAGGCGATGATCCCCCGGCGGCGCCATCCGCAACTCGCCGTGCTCGCCATCGTGGCGCTTGCCGGCTGCACGGTCGGTCCGGACTTCGAGACGCCGAGCGCCTGGTCGCCCAGCTCTTGGTTCGGCGGCACGGCGCCGAAGGCGCTGCCGGTCAGCCAGACGGCAGCCGAGCCGCTCGCGCCGAGCTGGTGGTCGGCGTTCGACGATGCCGAGCTGACAGCGCTGGAGAACCGTGTCGCGACGAGCAATCTCGACGTGCGGACGGCGACGTTGCGGCTCGAGGAGAGCAGCGCGCAGCGCCGCATCGCCGGCGCCGCCGCCTTTCCGCAGGTCAACGGCGATGCGTCCTACGAACGCGAGCGGCCGAGCGCCAAGGGCGTCTTCAGCCTGCTCGGCGGCAGCGGCCGCGGAACGGGCGGTGCGAACGCGGTTCCGGTCGCCGGTTTCGGGGTGCGGCCGTTCGATCTCTATCAGTTCGGCTTCGACGCCTCCTGGGAGCTCGACCTCTGGGGCCGCGTGCGCCGCTCGGTCGAGGCAGCCGACGCCAGCGTCGAGGCCTCCACCGAGACGCGGCGGAGCACGCTGCTCTCGATGCTGGCGGAAGTCGCGGGCTCCTATATCCAGCTGCGCGGCGTCCAGACCCAGCTGCGTATCAGCCAGGAGAATCTCGAAACCGCGCAGCAGAGCCTGACCTTGACGCGGCAGCGCGCTACCGGCGGGCTGACGAGCGAGCTCGACGTCGAGAATGCCGCCGCCCAGGTCGCGACGACTGCCGCCGCCATCCCGCAGCTCGAGCAGCAGCAGGCGCAGCTGATCAACCAGCTCGGCTTCCTGCTCGGCGAGCCGCCGCGCGCCCTCGCCGACGAGCTGGCGACGCCGCGGGCGGTGCCGCCGGTGCCGCCGCGCGTCCCGATCGGCCTGCCGTCCGAGCTGGCGCGGCGCCGTCCCGATATTCGCGCCGCGGAGGCGCAGCTGCACGCGGCGACGGCGCAGATCGGCGTCGCCAAGGCGGATTTCTATCCCAGCGTAAGCCTCACCGGCAGCCTCGATCTCCAGTCGCTGCGCCTCGCCGATCTCGGCAGCTGGGCGGCGCATACCTATACGCTGGGCCCGAGCCTCACCCTGCCGATCTTCGAGGGCGGCCGGCTGCGCGGCAATCTCCAGCTCACCGAGGCGCAGCAGCAGGAGGCGGCGATCGCCTACCAGCGCACCGTGCTCAACGCCTGGCAGGAAGTCGACAACGCGCTGACCGCCTATGCGCAGGAGCAGCGCCGCCTCGAGCAGCTGACGCGGGCGGTCGAGCGCAACCGCCGTGCGCTGGCGCTGGCGCGCGACCAATACGCACGTGGCCTCGTTGGCTTCCTTGAGGTGCTGACGGCCGAGCAGCAGCTGCTCGCGACTTCGCAACAGGCGGCGGCGAGCACCACCGCCGTCTCCGGCAATCTCGTCTCGCTCTACCGCGCGCTCGGCGGCGGCTGGGAAACGTCCTTCCCGCGCGAGGAACAGGCGTCGGCGGCGGCCGCGCCGTAACCGACGCCGGCTATTTCCAGCTGACGTCGATGAAGCTGAAACCCTTGGCGTGCGGCGCTGCCGGGTTCACCACGAGATCCTTGGCGTGGACGACGACGTCGGGGATCGTCGCGATCGGGACGACGTAGTTCATCGCGTTGACGCGGTCGAAGAGCTGGCGGTAGAGCGGCTTGCGCCTGTCGAGGTCGAGGATCGCGGCGGCCTCGGCGCCGAGCTTAAGCACCAAGGGGTCGCGCGAATAGTCGCGCGGCGAGCCGTCGAAAAGATAGCCGACGATATTGCCGGCATCGAGCTCGGAGCGGATCGGCCAGCCGCCAAGCATGATCTGGCTCTTGCCCTCGACCTGCTTCTGCCGGAAGGCGGCGAAGTTCTGCTTGTTGACGGTGGCGAGGATGCCGATCTTGCGGAGCTGGCCGGAGATCGCTTCGGCAAGCTCGTAGGAGCCGGGCTGGGCGGCGATCTCGGTCGCGAAGCCCTCGGGATACCCTGCCTGCGCCAGCAGCGCCTTGGCCGCCGCCGGGTCGTATTCCGGCGGCTTGCTCGAGAAGTCGCAGGCGACCTGCGTCTTGACGCAGAGCGCGTCGACCGCGCGCGTCGCCTCGCCGCCGGCGACCGAGTTGCGGGTGACGAAGCCGCGGTCGATCCCCGCGGCGATCGCCTGCCGCACCCTGGGATCGCTCAGCGCCGGATTGCCGGCGCGGCCGAGCGCGTCGAGAATGAGATACTGGATGTTCTCGCCGTCGAGCGTCGTCACCGTCAGATCCGGATTGCCTGCCAGCATCTCGGGCTCGTCCTTCGAATGGGTATGGATGAGCTCGATGCCGCCGATGCTGAGCTGGGCGATCTGGGTATTACGGTCGGGGATCAGCATGACGTGGACGTTGCCGACCGACGCCGCCGGCTTGCAGTAATTTCCGTGGCGGTAGTTCTCGTTGCGCGCCAGGACGATGCCGTTGTCCGAGCTGATCGAGACGACCTTGTAGGGTCCGGTGCCGACCGGCTTGGCGCGGCCGAAGTCGGCGCGGTTGTCGTAGCTCGCGTGCAGCTTCGCCGGCAGGATGTTGCCGGGGACGGCGAGCTGCAGCATCGCGACCGGCGTCACCTCCTTGGCGATGACCCGCACCGTGTAATCATCGACTTTCTCGGCGCGCGCCAGCCAGCCGAACCAGGTGTCGGCATAACGCACCTTGCTCCTCGGATCGATCACCCAGTTCAGCGTATAGACGACGTCGTCGGCGGAGAATTTCGAGCCGTCGTGGAAGACGACGTCGTCGCGCAGCCTGAACTCGAGCGTCTTGTCGTCGATGCGCGTCCAGGATTTTGCGAGCAGCGGCGTGAACTCCGCCTTTTCGCGGTCGAAGCACATCAGCGTGTCGAAGACGGCGCGCGCCGTCGTGCCGGTCTCGGGCTTGGTGTCGTCGTATTCGACCACCGTCGAGATCGGATCGGCATAGGCAAGGCGCAGCGTGTCCTTGGCCTTCTGGGCTTGCGCCGGCAAGGCGACGCTCGCGAGCGCGAGGGCGGCGAACGTCCAGCGGCCAGCGAAGCGAGGCATCGACCGCCTCGCCTATTCGGCCGCCTCGGCGCCGAGCAGGCCGGGAGTGTTCGCGACCTTCTCGGTATGCATCGCCAGCCAGTCGCCGGTGTCCGGGCTGACGTAATGGCCGCCGCGGACATGGGCATAGGAGTCCGGGGTGTCCGCGGCTGGCGGCCGCTTGCCCTCGACGAAGGCGCGGACGGTGCGCAACAGGCCGCGGCGGAAGCGGCCGATCGCGATATCACTCGGCGCGAGATGCTCCCGCGAGCGGTCGACGATCGGACCCATGCTCTCGGTCACCGCCTGGTCCTGGACGTGGATGCCCTCGATGCCGGTGAAGCTCAGCTGGTTCTGCACGTCGCGCTCGATTAGGTAGTCGTTCGCCTGGTTCTCGACGAGCCGCCAGCGGCCCAGCCAGTCGTTGGTGTTGGGCAGCAAATTGTCGTTCAGCGAGCCGCCCGGCAGCTGGTTGCTCTGGGTGTTCGCGAGGTAATCCTTGTGCGCGATCTCGACGAACATGCAGTGCTCGTCGTCGAGCGGCACGAAGGCGCGCACCATGACGTTCTCGGCGATGCTGCTGACCGGCGGCATGATCCACACGGGGTAGAGGA
>JAQGID010000005.1 GCA_028291405.1 Rhodospirillales bacterium
CGAGCTGTGGCGTCACGCCGACGACAAGCCGAAACGCGACGAGGCGATCGAGCGGCTGGGCGCGATGCTGGAAGAGCTCGTCGCCTCGTCCGACAAGGCGGGACTCAAGCTCGCGCCATTCATCGGCATCGGCTGTCCCGGCATCATCCAGGATGACGGCAGCATCAAGCGCGGCGGACAGAATCTGCCGGGCAACTGGGAAAGCAGCCGCTTCAACCTGCCGCGGATCGTCGCCGAGATCATTCCCAAGATCGGCGACCACGAGACCGTCGTCGTGATGCACAACGACGCCGTTGTCCAGGGGCTCAGCGAAATCCCCTGGATGCAGGACGTCGAGGGCTGGGGCGTGCTGACGATCGGCACCGGTCTCGGCAATGCGCGCTTCACCAACCGCGGAGCGGAGAACCCGCAAGGCGGGAAGTAGGAAGCCGGCGCGCGGGAGCTGGAATGGCGGCGGTGCGTGACAGCAATTTGAACACTATTTTTATGTTGATCAAAATATATCACAGGTACTTGCAACAAAAGAAATTGACAATACGTTAGTGAGCCGTGATTCCTGTCGCGCCCTGCGCAAGATCGAGGAGATTTTCATGGCGACGCGACGGATCGTATTGACGAGCATGCTCGCCGCCGTGCTGCTCGGCGCCTTGCCGGGCGCCCCGGCCGGCGCCGCCGACGGCAAGACCTTGCGCATCGGCTATCAGAAATACGGCACGCTGATCATTCTCAAGACAAAGGGGACGCTGGAGAAGCGCCTGGCTTCGCTGGGCTATGGCGTCGAATGGAAGGAATTCCCGGGCGGCCCGCAATTGCTCGAGGCGCTGAACGTCGGGGCGATCGACGCCGGGACGACCGGCGAGACCCCGCCGGTCTTCGCCCAGGCGGCCGGCGCTCCGCTGGTCTATGTCGGCGTCGAACCGCCGGCGCCGAAAGGCGAGGCGATCCTCGTCCCGAAGGACAGCAAGATCGCCTCCGTCGCCGAGCTCAAGGGCAAGAAGGTCGCGCTCAACAAGGGTTCGAACGTCCACTACCTGCTCGCCAAGGCGCTCGAGGCGAACGGGCTGAAGCTGGCGGACGTCGATTCCGTCTTCCTCGCGCCGGCCGACGGACGCGCCGCATTTGAAGCCGGCAAGGTCGATGCCTGGGTGATCTGGGATCCGTTCGAGGCCGCGGCGGTGGCGGCAACCGGGGCGCGGGTCCTCGTCGACGGCACCGGTCTCGTCCAGAACTACCAATATTATCTCGCGACCCGCGACTATGCCGCCAAGCAGCCGCAGGTCATCAAGGCGCTCCTCGCCGAGATCGACACGGTGGACCGCTGGGCCGCCGGCAATGTGACCGAAGTCGCCAAGCTTCTGTCGCCCGACGTCGGCCTGCCGGTCGCGGTCCTCGACGTCTCGCTCGGCCATCTCGCCTATGGCGTCCAGCCGATCACGCCGGAGATCCTCGCCTACCAGCAGCAGATCGCCGACACCTTCCACAAGGCAGGGCTGCTGCCCAAGGCGATCACCGTCCGCGATGCGTCATGGGATCAGGGCTCTTGAGCTGGCTGCGCCGTCCGGGTTGGCTGCGCCGCGGGGCCGACGGGCTCGTCCCCTGGCTCATTCCGGTGGCGCTCGTCGTCGCTTGGGAAATCGCCGCCCGCACCGGTCTGATCGCGACCCGCACCCTGCCGGCGCCGAGCGCCGTGTTGGTCGCCGGCTGGGAGTCGCTGCTCTCCGGCGCCCTTCTGCATCACGTCTGGATCAGCACCGAGCGGGCGCTCGTCGGTCTGGCGATCGGCGGCTCGATCGGCTTCGCCCTCGGCGTCGTCAACGGCGCCTTCGCCTTCGCCGAGCGGCTGTCCGACTCCTCGCTGCAGATGCTGCGCAACGTGCCGCATCTCGCGATCATCCCGATGGTGATCCTGTGGTTCGGCATCGACGAGGAGGCGAAGATCTTCCTCGTCGCGATCGGCGTCTTCTTCCCGATCTACATGAACACCTTCCACGGCATCCGCACCGTCGACCGTGGCCTCATCGAGATGGGCCGGCTCTACGGGCTGTCGTCCGGTGCCCTGTTCTGGCGGGTCGTGCTGCCCGGCGCGATGCACTCGATCCTCATCGGCATCCGTTATGAGCTCGGCATCATGTGGCTGACCCTGATCGTCGCCGAGACGATCTCGGCGAGCGCCGGCATCGGCTACATGACGATGAATGCCCGCGAGTTCCTCCAGACCGACGTCGTCGTCCTCGGGATCATCATCTACGCCCTCTTGGGCAAGCTCGCCGATGCGCTGACCCGCGCCGTCGAGGTGCGCGCTCTCGCTTGGCATCCGGCCTATCAGCGTCACGTCGAAGGAATTGCGGCATGAGCCTCTCTGCACTGGCGCGCCGCGATGCCGCCGAAACTCTCGAGCCGATCGCCTCGCCGCAGATCCAGCCCGTCGGCGATCGCCGCGGCATCGCCGTCGCGCTCGACGGGCTGACCAAATCCTTCGGAGACCGCGAGGTTCTGCGTCGCCTCGACCTTCGCATCGCGCCCGGCGAATTCGTCGCGATCGTCGGCCGCAGCGGCGGCGGCAAGAGCACGCTGCTGCGCCTCCTCGCCGGGCTGGAGACGCCGAGCAACGGGACGATCCGCCTCGACGGCGCCGCGTTGAGCGGCCTCACGCCCGACGTTCGGATGCTCTTTCAGGACGCGCGGCTGTTGCCGTGGCAGCGCGTCGTCGACAACGTCGGCATCGCCCGCGGCAAGGACTGGCGCGCCCGCGCCTTGGAGTCTCTCCAGGACGTCGGCCTCGCCGATCGCGCCGGCGAGTGGCCGTCGGTGCTCTCGGGCGGCCAGCGCCAGCGCGTCGCCCTGGCGCGCGCCCTGGTCAGCCGGCCGCGCCTGTTGCTGCTCGACGAGCCGTTCGGCGCGCTCGACGCGCTGACCCGTCTCGATATGCAGAAGCTGCTGTCGACGATCTGGGCGCGCGACGGGTTCACCACCGTCCTGATCACGCACGACGTGCGCGAGGCGGTGACGCTCGCAGATCGCGTGCTGGTGCTGCGCGACGGCGCGATCGCCTGCGACCGCCGCGTCCTGGTGCCCCGGCCGCGACCGGTCGATGACCCGCAAGTGCTGCGGCTCGAGAAAGAGCTGCTGGCCGCGGTATGACGACGAAGGATGGACCGACGATGAGCAAATTCGATACGGCAGCCCCAACCGCGAACCTGCTGTGGTTCCTCCCGACGCACGGCGACGGGCGCTATCTCGGGACCACCAAGGGCGGACGCTCGGTCGACCTGTCCTATCTGCGCCAGGTCGCGCAGGCGGCGGATTCGCTCGGCTATTTCGGCGTCCTCCTGCCGACCGGGCGGAGCTGCGAGGATTCGTGGGTGGTCGCCTCGGCGCTGGCGCCGCTCACCGAGCGGCTGCGCTTCCTCGTCGCGGTGCGTCCCGGCCTGCAATCGCCCTCGGTGGCGGCGCGGATGACGGCGACGCTCGATCGCATCTCCGGGGGCCGGCTGCTGATCAACGTCGTCACCGGCGGCGATCCCGTCGAGAACAAGGGCGACGGCATCTTCATGACGCACGACGAGCGCTATGAGGTGACGCGCGAATTCCTCGAGATCTACAAGCGCCTGCTCGCCGGCGCGACCGTCAACCATCACGGCAAGCATCTGCGGATCGAGGACGGGCGCGTCCTCTTTCTGCCGGTGGAGGCGCCGCCACCGCTCTATTTCGGCGGCTCCTCGCCGGCCGGCATCGACGTCGCGACCGATCTCGTCGACAAATACCTGACCTGGGGCGAGCCGCCCGAAGACGTCGCGGCGAAGCTCGCGACCGTCCGGCAGGCGGCGGCCGCCAAGGGCAAGAAGGTCAGCTTCGGCATCCGGCTCCACGTCATCGTCCGCGAGACCAGCGAGCGCGCATGGGAGGCCGCCGACGAGCTGATCGCCAACCTCGACGATGCGACGATCGCCGCGGCGCAGAAGGTCTTCGCCCGCATGGATTCGGTCGGTCAGAGCCGCATGGCGCGGCTGCACGGCGGGCGGCGCGACAGGCTCGAGATCAGTCCCAACCTATGGGCCGGCGTCGGCCTCGTCCGCGGCGGCGCCGGCACGGCGCTGGTCGGCGATCCGGCGACGGTGGCGGCGCGGATGAAGGAGTACATGGCGCTGGGAATCGACACCTTCATCCTCTCGGGATATCCTCACCTCGAGGAAGCCTATCGCTTCGCCGAGCTGGTGATGCCGCTGATTCCGCAAACCCGGCACGATGGTCGGGACGAGCGCGCCAAGCCGTCGG
This sequence comes from Rhodospirillales bacterium, assembly GCA_028291405.1. GTDB lineage: Bacteria > Pseudomonadota > Alphaproteobacteria > ATCC43930 > CGMCC-115725 > URHD0088. The sequence continues at coordinate 4,276 of JAQGID010000005.1, forward strand.
TCACCGTCAACATGGGTCCCTTCGGCGAGACCATCGCCGGCGAGTGGCGGCCGGCGGAGCGGGCAGCCTCGCAGAGCTGACCCGCAACCGCCAGGGCGCTTGGATGAGTGCAGCGACGGCCCACCGCGTCCTTCCGATTCTCGACATTCGCCGCCTCGACGGCGAAGCGGCGGAGCGCTCGGCGTTTCTCGACGATCTCGCGAACGTCGCGCACGATGTCGGCTTCTTCTATCTCGTCGGCCACGGGATCGGGCCGGCGAACGACGAGATCCTGACCCTCGCCCGCCGTTTCTTCGCGCTGAGCGAGGCCGAGAAGCTCGCCGTCGAGATGGTCCATTCGCCGCAGTTCCGCGGCTACAACCGCGCCGGCGCCGAGCGGACGCGCGGCCGCGCCGACTGGCGCGAGCAATTCGACATCGGCGCCGAGCGGCCGGCCCTGGCGGCCGGTCCGGCGGCGCCGGCCTGGGCGCGGTTGCAGGGACCGAACCAATGGCCGGCGGCGCTGCCCGAGCTGCGTCCCGGCCTCTTACGCTGGCAGGCGGCGACGACGCAGCTCCTGCGCCGCCTGCTCGGCGCCTTCGCGCTGGCGCTGGGCCAGAACGCGGCGGTCTTCGAACCGCTGCTCGGCGATGCGCCGAACCAGCACGTCAAGCTGATCCGTTACCCCGGCCAGGATCAGGGCGGCGACGGCCAGGGCGTCGGACCGCACAAGGACAGCAGCCTCCTGACCCTGCTGCTGCAGGATGCGCAGAGCGGGCTGCAAGTCGAGACCGCGACAGGCTGGATCGATGCCGTGCCGCTCGCCGACGCCTTCGTCGTCAATATCGGCGAGCAGCTCGAGCTCGCCGCGAACGGCTATCTCCGCGCGACGATGCACCGCGCCGTCAACCCGCCGCCGGGCGTCGACCGCGTCTCCGCCGCGCTGTTCCTCGGCGCCCGGCTCGACACGGTGATCCCGGTCCTCGACCTGCCGCCGGCGCTGGCGGCGCTCTCACCCGGCCCTGCCGAGGATCCGCTGAACCCGCTCTATCCCGAGACCGGCCGCAACTACCTGAAAGGCCGCCTTCGCTCGCATCCCGACGTCGCCCTCCGGCACCACGCCGACCTGCTGGACACCGCGCGCGGGTAGCGACGAACGCAAGCCAGCGATGCGGCGACGGCATTGGCCGCAACGCCGTCCCGCGCCATAGTGCCGCCAACGGGGAGGGAGATGACGCGGATGGCGGTCGAAACGGATGCACGCGGAGCGAAGCCGGGTGCCACGCCGGTATCCGGCGAGGGGGCGGTCGTCGGCATCCTGGCGGCGCTCAGCTTTTCGCATCTGCTGAACGACACGATCTCGTCGCTCGTCATCGCGATCTACCCGATCCTCAAGGATTCCTTCCACCTCGATTTCGGCCAGATCGGGCTGATCACCGCGACCTACCAGCTGACCGCCTCGCTGCTGCAGCCGATCGTCGGGCTCTTCACCGATCGCCGGCCGAAACCCTACTCGGTCTCGGTCGGCATGGGTTTCACCCTCCTCGGGCTGCTGCTGCTGTCGCAGGCGTCGACCTTCCCGCTGCTGCTCGCCGCGACGGCGCTGGTCGGGATGGGCTCGGCGATCTTCCACCCCGAATCCTCGCGCGTCGCCCGCCTCGCCTCGGGCGGACGGCACGGCATGGCGCAGTCGGTCTTCCAGGTCGGCGGCAACGTCGGCTCGGCGCTGGGGCCGCTGCTCGCCGCCTTCATCGTCCTGCCGCACGGCCAGCAGAGCATCGCCTGGTTCTCGCTGCTGGCGCTGCTGGCGATGGTCGTCCTCGCCGGCGTCGGGCGCTGGTACCAGCAGCACCGCGCCGCCGCGGCGCGGGCCAAGCGACCGCCGGCAGCGCATGCCGGGCCGGTCCTGACCGCGCGCCAGGTCGGCGTCTCGCTCGCCGTCCTCATCGCGCTGATCTTCTCGAAATTCTTCTACCTCGCCAGCCTGACGAGCTATTTCACCTTCTATCTCATCGAGAAATTCGCGCTGTCGGTGCGCGACGCGCAGCTTCACCTCTTCGTCTTTCTCGCCGCCGTCGCGGTCGGCACCGTCGTCGGCGGCCCGATCGGCGACCGCATCGGCCGCAAGCGGGTGATCTGGGTCTCGATCCTCGGCGCGCTGCCCTTCACGCTGATGCTGCCCTACGCCAATCTCTTCTGGACCGGCGTCCTGACGGTCGTCATCGGCCTCGTGATCTCCTCGGCCTTCTCGGCGATCGTCGTCTACGCGCAGGAGCTCGTGCCCGGCAAGGTCGGCATGGTGTCCGGCCTCTTCTTCGGCCTTGCCTTCGGGATGGGCGGCATCGGCGCCGCGGTGCTGGGCCAGGTCGCCGACCTGACCAGCATCGGCTTCGTCTATCGCATCGTCGCGTTTCTCCCGGCGCTCGGCCTCCTGACCGCGCTGCTGCCGGAGCTGGAACGCCGCGGCGCCCCGCGCTGAAGGCGCGGCGGCTCCTCAGCGCCGCTTGCGGGTAAGACGTCGCGCGTTGGCGCGGGCGCTGCGATGGAGCGGCGCCAGGGCCGAGCCGGCGGCACGCACCGCGCTTTCCGCGACGGAAGCATGGTGCGCCGAGGCGCGCTCGAAAAGTTCGGTGCCGCTCGGCGGCCGCGGCGACATCATGGCGTCGCCGAGGTCGACGAGAAAATCGCCGAGATGGCGCTGCGAGCGCCACCACGCGTCGCTCAGCGCCGCGCCGGAGGCCGCGAATGCCACGATCTTCTCGGAGATCATGCGGTCGAACTCGGCGTAATCGGCGCCGATCGGATCGCGCGCGACCTCGGCCATCATGCCGACCCGCTCGGCGATCACCGTCGCCGAGGCGACGGCGAGTTCGCCGCCGGTGAAGGCCAGCTGGGCATAGTCGATTCCGACCGTCATCATCCGCGTTGCAAGGGAAAGCATGCATTCTCCTCAAGAGTGTCGTTGGAGCGCAAACACTGCACCAGAAGCTGCCGAGGGGGCGATTGTCAATGCTTGCCGGCAGCCGCGCGTTCCGTCGTCATCGCAAGGGGCGGAGCGGAACGTTAACCGGCCGGAGCCTGTTTGTACCAGCACGTTTCTTGAACGAAGGACAAACAACCAATGAAGACGAGATCGCTCATCACGGCCGCCGCCGGCGCAGTTTTTCTCCTGTCCGCCGCCGGGTCGGCCTTTGCTCAGGGAGCGCCGCAGACCCTCGCCAGCCTCGACGTCAAGGCAGTCGCCACGGGGTACCGCTCCTCGAAGATCGTCGGCAGTGCAGTGCGCAACGACGCCGATCAGCGCATCGGCAAGATCAACGACGTTATCATCGGCCGCAACGACCGGGCGCTCGTCGCCGTCGTCTCGGTGGGCGGCTTCCTCGGCGTCGGCAACAAGCTCGTCGCCGTGCCCTATGACCAGCTCCGCCCGACTCCCGACAACAAGGGCTTCGTCCTCGCCGGCGCCAGCAAGGACGCGCTGAAGTCGCTGCCGGCCTTCAGCTACGCCAAGTAAGCCGCGTCCGCCTAAAGCCGCTCCCGTCGGGGCGCGGCGACGCCGCTGCGAAGGAGGCCCCGCCGGTCACCGGCGGGGCCTCTGCGCATCTGGTCACTCGGCGGCTTCGGCGGCCGGCGCGACGCCGAGGCGGGACTTCTCCTTGATGAACTCGTTGCCCATCCGCTGGAGCGTCGGCCGGTCGAACAGCCTACGGGCGGTCTTGAAGAACTCGCCTTCTTCCTCCTCGACATGGTGCTCGATCAGCTCCTTGAGCACGCTGCAGCGCGCGGTCCAGGGGTCCGATCCCTTGCTGCGGCTGCGCGCCAGCTGATCGCAGAGCAGCAGGACGAGCTCGTGCTCGACGTCGCCCTCGAGGGCCTCGTCCTTGCCTTCCTCGCTTTTCTCCATACGGCGGTAAAGCACCTTCTCCTCGGCATGCGAATGTGCCGTCAGATCGGTCTTGATCTGCTTGATGAGCTGACTGCGCTGAGTCGCGTCCTCGGTTCCGAGGGTCTCCTCCAAGAGGGATTTGACCTTTGCGTGGTCGGCCTTCAAAAGCTCCAGGATTGCCATCGCCGTCTTCTCTCCTTGAACATGGTTTCCCCGCGATCGGGGCGGCGCGATGCAAACATTGCGGTTCCGGTTTCGTATTCATCTGGAGGAGGAAACCATCGATGGCGGAATCGTCGGAAGCCTCGCCCGGAGGAATGATCAGGGTCATGTCGCGGCGCGATCTCGATCTCGCGGTCGCCTGGGCCGAAGCCGAGGGGTGGAATCCCGGCCGCGACGATGCCACGGTCTTTCACGCGACCGATCCGCTCGGCTTCTTCGGCTGCTATGTCGACGATAGGCTCGTCGCGTCGCTGTCGCTCGTCGCTTACGGCCCACATTATGCCTTTCTCGGCCTCTACATCGTACGGCCGGGCGAGCGCGGCCGCGGCTACGGGATGCGGCTGTGGCGCGAGGCGATGTCGCGGCGTCCGGCGGCCTGCATCGGGCTCGATGGCGTTTTGGCGCAGCAGGACAATTATCGAAAATCCGGGTTCCGTCTCGCCTATCGCAATATCCGCTATGGCGGCGTCGTGACGGCGGCGCCGTCGCCCGGGCTGATGCCGCTCGATGCGCTGCCGTTCGACGCAATCCTCGATTACGACCGGCAATTCTTTCCCGCACCGCGCCCGGGCTTCCTCAGCCTGTGGATCAGGCCGGCGACCGGGGCGGGGCTGGCGGCGGTGGTCGACGGAAGGATCGCCGGATTCGGCGTCGTCCGCGCCTGCCGCGAGGGGTTCAAGATCGGCCCTCTCTACGGTGACGACGAGGGCATTGCCGAGGCGCTGTTTCGCAGCCTCGCGGCCACGGCGGGTGGCGAGAAGATCTTCCTCGACGTACCGGAGCCGAACCCTGCGGCGCGGCGTCTCGCAGAGCGGCACGGCCTGACCCCGGTCTTTGAGACCGCGCGCATGTACGCCGGCGCGCTGCCCGGTGTTCCGCTGGACTGTCTGTTCGGCGTCTCGACCTTCGAGCTCGGCTGAGTGACGCCCTTGAAATGTCCCAACCGTCCATTATTTATCCATAATGGGATTGGAGGACACGGATCATGACCGCCGATGAAGCGCGCAACGAAACCGACCGCGGCTCGCCCGTTTCGGGAACGTCTGTTATTCGCCTGTATTTTCAGGGCACGGCATCGTCACGATGCCACGTGCTTAAAGTTCGGGCAGCCGGACGGAGAGGTGGCGCATGACGAAGCCATGCCGCGACGTCAGGATCTCGCCGACCCGGGCACGGTGACAGATGTGGAAATCGGCCTCGTAGCACAGCAGACAGCTCGGCGCCTGCCGTGCCAGCGCGGCGGTCTCCGCCAGCGCGTGCTCGGCCTCGGCGCCCGCCAACCTGTCGTCGACGATGTGCCAGAACCGGTCCCAGTCGCGCCGCCGGTTCGCCTCGCGTCCTTCCGGCGGCGTGCCGAGCGCCCGGAGATGGACATAGGCGATGCCGATCGCATCGAGCGAGGCGGCGAGCTGGCGCTTCGAGAAGCCGGCGCGGCGCGACAGCGGCAGGTCGCGAACGTCGATGAGCGTACGGACGCCGGCCTCGCTGAGGGTCGCGAGGAAATCGCGCGGCGCGGCCTTTTCGTAGCCGATCGAATAGATCACCGTCCTGTCCATTGCGTTGTCTCTGTGCCTATCCCACATGGATTCGTGTGCCCTGCGCACCGGGCGCCCGGTACCAGAAGTGGAGTTTCGGGCGCGGCGCCACAAGCACCGCGGTTTCCGGGGCGGAGGGCGGCGGGAGCGAACCGCCGCCGCGACGAATCCCGGGTTGCACTCGGCGCTTTTTGCCGAGTATGGTCCGACGTTTTTCCAGGCGCGCGGTTGCTCCGTGCGCAAAAGCCGTTTTTGCGGCCGCACGGGCGGACCGCGCCGAGGAAGGCATCGTGCAGACGAACACCGCCACATTATCTCCCGAGCCGGCCGGCAGCGCCAACGCGGATCAGATGATCGACGTCCGGCTGACCGCGATCCGCTTTGCCGCCAACGATACGCATCTCTATGAGCTGCAGCGGCCGGACGGCGGCAAGCTGCCGGCTGTGACGCCGGGCTCGCACATCGACATCCATCTGCCCAACGGGATGATGCGGCAGTACTCTCTGGTCAATGCCGAGGACAGCCCGACCAACTACGTCATCGGCATCAAGCGCGACGCCAACAGCCGCGGCGGCTCGACCTATGCCCACGACAAGCTGCGCGTCGGCGAGATCCTCAAGATCAGCGCGCCGCGCAACAACTTCCCGCTCGACGAGACGGCGTCGCATACGATCCTCGTCGCCGGCGGCATCGGCATCACGCCGATCTGGTGCATGGTGCAGCGTCTCGAGGCGCTCGGCCGGCCCTGGCAGCTCTTCTACTCCTGCCGGAGTCGCTCCGACGCCGCCTTCCTGGCGACGCTCGAAGGCATGGCGCCGGCGCAGTTCAATTTCGACGACGAGAACCAGGGCAAGTATCTCGATCTCGCCGCCATCGTCGCCCAGGCCCCGGCCGGCGCGCATCTCTATTGCTGCGGCCCGACGCCGATGCTTGCCGCCTTCGAGGAGGCGACCAAGAACCTGCCGCCGGAGCAGGTCCACGTCGAATATTTCACCGCCAAGCACGAGGCCGCGGCCGAGGGCGGCTTCATCCTCGAGCTCGTCAAATCCGGCATGGAGCTGGTGATCCCGCCGGGCAAGACGATCCTCGACGTCGTCCGCGATGCCGGCGTCGACGTCGGATATTCCTGCGAGCAGGGGATCTGCGGCGCCTGCGAGACGAAGGTGATCTCCGGCGTGCCGGACCATCGCGACTCGATCCTCTCGGATTCCGAGCGTGCGGCGAACAAGACGATGATGATCTGTTGCTCGGGCTGCAAGAGCGACCGGCTCGTCCTGGATCTGTGATGTCTAGGGCCAGCGGCGCGAGCCTCCGCTTGCCCGCCGCCTAATTGTATTATATTAAGAGAGATACGAACTCCGCCGCTCGAGCGGGCATCGATGGAGGTGAAGCGTGCTTCCTGAATCGCAGAACAAGCTGCTGACCTCGGTCGGCCCGGGAACCCCGATGGGCGAGCTCCTGCGCCGTTATTGGTGGCCGATCGCCGGCGTCAGCGAGTTCGACGGCAATCCCGTCAAGGCGATGCGGCTGCTCGGCGAGGATCTCGTCCTCTACAAGGATCTCGGCGGCAAATACGGCCTCGTCGACCGCCATTGCCCGCACCGCCGCGCCGATCTTTCCTACGGCTTCGTCGAGCAGTGCGGGTTGCGCTGCAATTACCACGGCTGGCTCTACGACGAGACCGGCCAGTGCATCGAGCAGCCCTACGAGGACACGGCGCATCCCGAGGTGGACCTCAAGGCGAAGATCCGGACGACCGCCTATCCTGTCCAAGCGAAGGCCGGGCTGCTGTGGGCCTATCTCGGGCCGCAGCCGGCGCCGCTCTTGCCGGATTGGGAGTTCTTCAACTTCCAGCAGGGCTTCCGCCAGATCGTCATCAGCGACGTGCCGTGTAACTGGCTGCAGTGCCAGGAGAACTCGATCGACCCCGTGCACTTCGAGTGGATGCACTCGAACTGGAGTGTCCGGCTCAACAATGCGACTGGCCCCTATACGCCGACGCACATCAAGGTCGATTTCACCGAGTTCGACTACGGCTTCCAGTACAAGCGGATCAAGGCCGACACGAACGAACTGGATCCGCTGTGGACGACCGGCCGCGTCTGCTTGTGGCCGAATGCGTTGTACACGGGCGATCATATCGAGTACCGGGTTCCGGTCGACGACGAGAACACGCTGAGCGTCGGCTGGTTCTACGACCGCGTGCCGCGCGAGAGCGAGCCCTACCACCAGGACGATGACAAGATTCCGACCTGGCACGGGCCGATCAAGGACGAGAAGACGGGCCGCTGGATCACCAGCCACGTGATGAACCAGGATTTCATCGCCTGGGTCGGGCAGGGGGCGATCGCCGATCGTACCCAGGAGCACCTCGGCGCCAGCGACCGCGGCGTCGCCGCGATCCGCCGCCGCTTCCTTGCCGATCTCGAGGCCATCAAGGAGGGCAAGGACCCCAAGGCCGTCATCCGCGACCCGGAAGTGAACCGGAACATCGAGGTGCCGATCGCCTTCCGCAAGGCGCTGCAGGAAGGCAAGAGCATCAACGACAAGGATCTGCGCAAGCGCTTCGTCTTCCAGGCGGGGCAGCCGGAGTCCGTCAAGTTGGCGTTCGAGGCGGCGATGGGCTTCGTCTCGGAGACCGTGGTCGACGCCGATTCCCGCGAGTTCGAGAAGGCGGCGTTCGGGCGATAGAGCGGCTTAGAGGGTGAAGCCCGCCGCCCGCGGCGACAGCTTCACCCCGTAGCGCTGCATCTCCAACATGAAGTAGCGCGCCATCTGGACAATGTCGGTGCGCCAGTAAAGCTGCTGCAGATCGTCGTCGAGGAAGCCGGGCTCGGCGAAGGCATAGCAATAGGTCTCGACATAGCGCTGCGCCGGATCGTCCTGGCTGACCGCGTCGCGCCAGCCGATCCGCCAGCCGGCGTGCTCGGCGCCGATCCGCCAGCGCTCGAGCCGCGGCTGCAGCCCGGCGGCATCGAGCGCGTCGATCGCCGGCACGCGGAAGACGACGACGAAGCGATGCACGTTGAGCTGGACCTGCATCATCAGCTCGTCGCCGAAGGCGCCGACGAGATAGGTGCAGTCCGAGGCGCCGCGGACGTGGCGCAAGCGGACCTCGGCGCGGGCCGCCTCGGCGATGCCGGCGTCGCTCGGTCCGGCGTCGAACGGCGGCAAGGCGTAGTCGACCGTCCGCAATGCCGCGACCATCTGACCCGTGAGAAACGCCTCGACCCGCCGCTGCGCCTCATCCAGCTTCATCGTCGCCATCGACCCCTCCGCAGTGACCCGGAGAGGCGAACGCGACAGGGCGGAATTCATCCGCCCTCTTTGCCCAGGTAGGCCCGAAAGACCAGCGAGAGCATCAGCAGCAGTAAGCCCGAGCCGGCGAAGACCGGCGCATAACCGATCGTGTCGACGAGCCGGCCCATCGTCGCGACCCCTGCCGATTGCGCCAGGAAGAAGCAGAAGGCGAAGAGCGAGATGGCAAGCCCGCGGGCGTGCGGCGCCATTTGCGTGATATGAACCTGCAGCGTGTTGTGCATCATGTAGAAGCCGCAGCCGCAGGCGGTCAGCACGGGCGCGAAGGGCCAGGCGACGGGCGTGGCGGCGGCGATAGCGAAGGCGACGAAGATCATCGCCCCGCCGGCGAGGACCATGCCGCGCTGGCCGAGCCTGACCCACAGCTTGACCGCCACGCTGAAGAGCAGGCCGCCGAGGCCGAAGCAGGCGAGATACAGGCCGACGACGATAAAGCGCAGTCCGAATCTCTCGTGCAGCGCGGCGCCGAAATAGACAAGCGCGCCGAAGAAGAAAAACCCCTCGACCATCGCGAAGGTGAGCAGCTTCTGCGCCTTCTTGAGTCCCAAAATCGCAAAGTAGCGCGCCGCGGTGCCACCGACATGCCCGCTGCTGCGGGCGTCGACGACGCGCGGCGAGCGCAGCTCGTTGAAGAGCAGCGCGGCGACCACGAGGTAGAGCCCGGCGAAGAGCACGAAGATGCCCCGCCAGCCGAGCGTGTCGCCGAAGATGCCACCGAAGATCTGCCCGAAGACGATGCCCGAGATCTGACCCGAGAGGAAACGGGCGAGGACGGGCTGGCGCTGGTCGTAGGGCGTGACGTCGCCGAGCCAGCCGATCGCCAGCGGGATGATCGCGCCCATCGTCGCGCCGCTGATGAACCGCGCCAGCGCCAGCGCCGGAAGGCTATCGACGAAGGCGGTCGATCCCGCCGCCAGGGCGGAGAGCAGCGTCGCGACGACGACCATGCGGTACTTGCCGAAGTGGTCGCCGAGCGGTCCGCAGGCGATCTGCGTCAGGCCGTAGGAGACGGTGAACGCGGTCGCCACGATCGAGGCGGCTCCCGCCGTCGTGCCGAACTCGGCGACGAGCTGGGGGATCAGCGGATCGGCGACGCGCGTCGCCGCCGTCGAGGCGAAACCGGCGGTGGCGAGCAGCACGAGCGGGCGGACGGGGATGCGGGAGGATTCGGACATCGATGATGCGGCGAGGCGGGGCGGGATCGTCCGCAACGGCACCGGCCATGTCAATGTCTCCCGCATCGAATTCGGCGGGTCGCAATCTTGCCCCATTCTAAAATTTACTGAAAACCGCCCGGCAGCGCTTGCAATTCACTCAAAAAAAAATAGTAATCCTGACGATAGGCTGGAGAGTTCAGAGGGAAACATAATAAAAATGCGTGGCGAAAAAACCTTTAGGATTAGGAAGTCTTCGACAATCAACCGACGGTTATTCTTAAAATTTACATTTGGTACGGCTACTCTTCTCGCGAATCGATCAACTTTTGCCCGGGTAACGGGGGACCACGATCGGGCCCTGCATATGATCAACCCGCACACGGGAGAGACGTTTCGCGACGTTTACTGGTCGCAAGGATCGTATATCAAAGCTTCGCTTTCCCGCATCGACTGGCTCATGCGGGATTACCATGTCGACGAGGTCGAGTGGATCGATCCCAGTCTTGTCGACCTTCTGCACGCTCTGTCCCGCCGCGTCGAGACGAAAAGCCCGCTCGAGATCCTCTCCGGCTTCCGCACGTCCGAGACCAACGAGCGGCTGCAGGAAGAAGGCTACGGGGCGGCGCCGCGTAGCATGCATCTCGTCGCGAAAGCCGCGGACATCCGCGCACCGGGCGTACAATTGCCGCATCTATACCGTGCCGCGCTCTCCTTGCGTCGCGGGGGTGTCGGCTTCTACCCGCGCGCCGGTTTCGTCCATGTCGACACGGGGACGTTGCGCCGATGGTAGGTAGTCATAAATGAATCGCCCGGCCGGGCTGGACACTCGTCGAGATTGATCTAGCTTCTGCCCCGGTTGAATTTCTCGGGGTTTATCATGCGTCTCCTGTCATTGCTCCTGGTCGGAGCATCTCTCGTGCTTCCTCTCTCCGTCCAAGCCGCGCCCGGCGCCATGCCGACGCCGGATATGAACTCGTCCTCGGACATCGTGCAGGTTGCCGGTCCGCGTTGCGGCCCGCATGCGCATTACGTGCGCGGTCACCGCAACCACGAGGGCCATTACATCAAGGGCCGTTGCGTCCGCGACCGCCGTCACTGACCTCGGCACGGGCGTCGCGAGATACGCGGCGCCCGGCCCCACCCTCCTGCCGAGCCAGCTGGTGTCAAACCGAAGCCGGGTGCGTTCTCTTTGATGAACCATGGAGGACACGATGGTCGACCCCAGTCAGATTCGCGAGCACACGCACGTCCACTGCTCTGACGGCGAGCATCTTGGGACCGTCGATTCCGTCGATGGCGACCGGATCAAGCTGACGAAACGGGACCCGACCGCGCACGGCAGGCATCATACGATTCCGCTCGAATGGGTCGCCTCGATCGAGGGAACGACACTGCGTCTCGGCAAGACCGGTGCGGAGGCACGAGCGCATTGGAAGACCGGATCGACGTCCTTCTGAGCCCCCATCGGCAAAATGATGCAAAAGCCCCGCTCCTGCCGAGCGGGGCTTTTGCATGCGTCGCGACGGTTGCGAATTTCACGAGGTTGAAGGATACCTTATGAATGCCGCCGCAACGGATCCGAAAGAGAGTGCCCTGATGACCGAGCAGCTCGTCACCTATGAAATCGCAGGCAATGTCGCGATCATCGGCCTCAACCGCGAAGCCAAGCGCAATGCGATCAACGACGATCTGCTCGTCGCGATCCGCACCGCGGTCTTGAAGGCGGGCGACGAGGCCAAGGCGGGCGTCATCTTCGGCCATGGCGATAATTTTTCCGCCGGTCTCGATCTCAAGCAGCATGCCGAGCGGATGGCCAGCGGAAAGCGGGCGAACGGCCGTGCCTGGCATGCCGCCTTCGACATGATCGCACGCGGCGCGATTCCGTTCGTCGCCGCGTTGCGCGGCGCCTGCATCGGCGGCGGCTTGGAGCTGGCCTCGGCCGCGCATATTCGCGTCGCCGACGAGACGACCTATTTCGCCCTGCCGGAGGGGCAGCGCGGCATTTTCGTCGGCGGCGGCGGCTCGGTGCGCATCCAGCGCCTGCTCGGCTATGCGCGGATGGCGGATCTCATGCTGACCGGCCGCATCCTCTCGGCCGCCGAGGGCGAGCGCCTCAACCTCTGCCAATACGTCGTGCCCTCGGGCGAGGCGCTGGCGAAGGCGACGGCTCTGGCGACGCGAATCGCCGAGAACGCCCCCAATACCAACTACGCGATCACCAACGCATTGCCGCGCATCAACGACATGTCGCACGACGATGGGCTGTTCTTCGAATCGATGATTTCGACCTTCACCGGGTCGAGCCCGGAAGCGCTCAAGCGGCTGCAGGATTTCGTCGAAAAACGCGCGGTGCCGCTCGCGATTCCGAGCAAGGGCGACAATCCGCGCTGATCGCCCGGCCTCCTACTGCAGCAGCCCGGCCGCGATGTTGATCGACAGCGCCAGGATCACCGTATTGAACAGGAAAGAGACTAGCCCGTGACCGAGGGTCAGCCGGCGCATCGGCCGTGAGGTGACCTGCACGTCGGAGACTTGGCACGTCATGCCGACGACGAAGGAAAAGTAGAAGAAGTCCCAGTAATCGGGCGTCTTCTCCTCCGGAAAGGCGAGTCCGCCGCGGTGGCTCGGCGCGGGCTTGTCGGCTTTGCCGGCGGAACCGCCGGGCGGGTTGCCGTAGAACTCATGCGCGTAATGCAGCGCGAACATGATGTGCGCGAAGATCCACGAGAGCAGGATCGTCAGCCCGGCGAGCGCGACCAACGCGCGGCCAAGGAGATCCGGCTGGTGCTTGGCGTCCGGCAGGATGAGGCCGATCGACAACAGTCCGGCCAGCGCCGCAACGACGGTCAGTCCGAGGATCACCCATTTATTGGCGTCCTGATATTGCGCCCGCCACTTCATTTCCGCCGGTGTCGCACTCGCTGCCATGACGATGGTGAGCGCGAGAAACGTAAGGATCGCGCTGTCCCAGGCGACCGTCATCCGCGCCGGCTGGCTCAGGGCTCCGGGCAGGATCGCGTAGAGGACGAGACCGCCGAGCAGCGACCCGGAGAGACGCGGCCGTCCGGCCGTCAGGCGGAAAAGGATTCGCTTCAAATCAGTCCTCGGCGGGGACGACGGACGAGGCCTGGTGCCCTGCGGCTGCTGCATAGCTCCCGAGCATAGAGAGAAATCGACTACGTGCGATACCAATTGTAGAGCCTGCGCCCGGCTTCGGCGCGGCGATCGTACGGTCGTAACGGGAAGCCGCTAGGTTTGGCGGCGCTTTGAGAACGTTGGAGCATGAAGTCATGGTAACGCCGAAGGTTGCGGTCGCGCTCGCAGCCACTGCTGCGCTGTGGTGTTGGGGTTCGGCCGCGACGGCCCAACCCGCCGACAACGCCGGCAGCGTCGCGCCGGTCGCCTGCAGTACGCCGGCGGCGCTGTATGCGGTGCTCGATGACGCGGACCGCAACCACGCTGCTGTCCAGGCACGGCTGGTCGCCGAAGATTGCGAAAGCCTGTCAGGGCGCCGCTATGAGGTGGTTGCCGAAAAAAACGGCATCGTAACGATCCGCCTATTCCCGCGCGACGGCAATCGCGCGGGGGCGCATCTCGCCGTGACGCTGGACGAGATGGTCGATCCCGACCTCTTCCCCGGCAGCGCCGAGCAGCCGCCGTCATCGTGAGGCGCGGTCGGGGACTAAAACCTAGCTCCCGGTGACCTCCATCTCGTCATAGCCCTTGAGCCGGTAGAGCAGCATCGAGGCGACCCAGCTCACCGCGAAAATCCCGATGATGAGGTAGCCGAGGCTGCCGAAATTGTCGTTCAGCATGCCGACCAGGCGCCAGAATCCGCCTTCGAGCCGGAGCTGACCGGCGATCAGGCCGAGCGCCTCGATGCCGCCGACGACGAGCGCGACCACCACCGAGACGAAGGTGATCGTCATATTGTAATAGAGCTTGCGGATGGGCTTGACGAAGGCCCAGCCGTAAGCCGCCAGCATCAGCACGCTGTCGGTCGTGTCGACGAGCGCCATGCCGGCGGTGAACAGCGCCGGGAAGACCAGGATCGCCCAGACCGACAGCCCGCTGGACGCTTGCGCTGCCGAGATGCCGAGCACGCCGATCTCGGTCGCCGTGTCGAAGCCGAGGCCGAACAGCAGGCCGAGCGGGTACATGTGCCAGCTCTCGCCGATCAGGCGGAAGAGCGGCCGGAACACGCGTCCGAGCAGCCCGCGCTGCGCCAGCAACGCATTGAGATCGCCGTCGATCACGCGCTCGCCGCGGCGGGCCGCCTGGAAAGTGCGATAGACGCCGGCCAGCACGACGAGATTCGCCAGCGCGATCGCCAGGAGGAACAGCGCCGAGACCGCGGTGCCGAGGATGCCGCCGACCTCCTTGAAGCCGGGAAACCTGTCCTGCAAGGCGCTGGCAGTCGCCGCGATCGCCGCCGAGGCGAGGACGACCACCGTCGAATGGCCGAGCGAGAAATAGAAGCCGACCCCGACCGGCCGCCGACCCGCCTGCATCAGCTTGCGCGTGACGTTGTCGATCGCCGCGATATGGTCGGCATCGATCGCATGCCGGAGGCCGAAACTATAGGCGAGCAGGGCCGTCCCGAGCAGGATCGGGAAATTGTGGAAGGCGTAGAGCGCCCAACCCCATGCCGTGAAATTCGCCGCGGCGAGCAAGACGTAGATGCCCCAGAGTTTGCGCCGGAGGCTCATCGGCTCGTCCAGCCGTCCGCAAACCTTGCCAGTCGTCCCATTCATGCGCCCCCCAACCCGGACGGCATATCATCGCCCGAGACCTGCGCCAGCGCCATCGTCGTGATGCCATCCTCGTGAAGACGGGGCTTATCGGCAGAATCGTCACGCGCGGGGACCGTCACCGAGAATTGAACGTCAGGCGATTTCCAGGCCGGCGGATCTGTGAAATCATGTAATACAATGTTGAGGGGAGTGCGGCAGACGACATCGCGACTCCAAGGAGCCGCAAAGCCGGCCGAAAGAAGCCGCCACCTTTCATCCATGTCCGGTCGCCGTGCCGATGAGGAGGACGCGAATGGTATCGCTGAACGTCAATGGGAAATTCTATGAGGCGGACGTCGATTCGCGCACGCCCTTGTTGTGGGCATTGCGCGATACAATCGGATTGACCGGCACCAAATACGGTTGCGGCATCGCGCAATGCGGTGCCTGCACCGTCCATATCGACGGTTCGGCATCGCGCTCGTGCTCCATTCCGGTGAGCTCTGTGGTCGGCAAGGAAATTACGACGATCGAAGGTCTCGCGCCGGACGGAACGCTGACGAAGGTGCAGCAGGCCTGGCTCGACAACGACGTGCCGCAATGCGGCTATTGCCAGAGCGGCATGATTATGGCGGTGGCCTCTCTCCTGAAGGACAAGCCGAAGCCGACCGACGCCGACATCGATCTCGTCATCAGCAATATCTGCCGATGCGGCACCTATCAGCAGGTGCGCGAAGCTATTCACGCCGCCGCCAACGCGTGACGAGGGAGGCTGCCATGACCGTTTCCATGACAAAGCTCGACCGCCGTGCCTTCCTCGTCGGCGTCGCCGCGGCCGGCGGCGGATTGTCGCTGGGTTTCCAGATCCCGTTCGGCGCAACCTCCTTCGGTGCCGGGACCGCGCGCGCCGCCGACGGCGCCCCCGAGATCAACGCCTGGATCGTCATCCGGCCGGACGACAGCGTCGTCATCCGCATCGCCCGCTCCGAGATGGGTCAGGGAACGCTGACCGGCCTCGCCCAGCTCGTCGCCGAGGAGCTCGAATGCGACTGGTCGAAGGTCACCACCGAGTTTCCGACCCCCGGGCAGAACGTCGCGCGCAAGCGCGTCTGGGGCAATTTCTCGACCGGCGGCAGCCGCGGCATCCGCGAATCGAACGAATACGTCCGCAAGGGCGGCGCGGCGGCCCGTGAGATGCTGATCCAGGCGGCCGCCAATGAGTGGAAAGTCCCGGTTGGCGAGTGCAGCGCCGCCAACAGCGTCGTCACCCACAAACCCTCCGGCAAGACGGCGACCTACGGCAAGCTGGCCGAGGCGGCCGCCAAGCTCGATCCGCCAAAGGAGATCACCCTCAAGGACGTCAAGGACTGGAAGGTCGCCGGCAAGGGCCTCAAGCGGCTCGACACGCGCGACAAGCTGAACGGCAAGCTGGTCTATGGCATCGACATCAAGCTGCCGGGCATGCTGACGGCGGCGATCCGCGATTGCCCGGTCAATGGCGGCAAGGTCACCAGCTTCGATGCCGCGAAGGTCACCGGCATGCGCGGCGTCAAGAAGGTCGTCCAGGTCGGCGATTCCGCGGTCGCCGTCGTCGCCGACAGCTTCTGGAACGCGAAGACCGCCGTCGCCGCGCTGCCGATCGTCTGGGACAACGGCCCGGGCGGTAAGGTGTCCAGCGAGAGCATCGGCGCGATGCTGAAGGAAGGGCTCGATGCCGATCAGGCCTACGTCGGCAACAAGGCGGGCGATGCCAAGGCTGCGCTCGCCGGTGCCGCGAAGACCGTCGAGGCCGTCTATGCCTACCCCTTCCAGAACCACGCGACCATGGAGCCGATGAACGCGACGGCTCTCTATACGGACGACAAATGCGAGGTCTGGGCGCCGACGCAGAACGGCGAGGCCGCGCTGGCGACCGTCGCCGAGGCCTCCGGCCTGCCGGTCGGCAAATGCGAGGTCTACAAGATGATGCTGGGCGGCGGCTTCGGCCGGCGCGGCCGGTCCGACTACATCCAGCAGGCCGTCCTCATCGCCAGGCAGATCCCGGGCACGCCGGTCAAGCTGCTGTGGACGCGCGAGGAGGACATGACGCATTGCTCGTACCATCCGGTGACGCAATGCAAGCTGACCGGCGGCTTCGATGCGGCCGGCAATCTGACCGCGCTGCACATGCGCATCTCCGGCCAGTCGATAGCCGCTTCGCTGGCGCCGCAGCTGCTGCAGAACGGCATGGATCCGGTGACCTTCCAGGGGCTCAACCCGGGCGGCCCGGAAGGAGCGTTCGGCTACAACATCCCGAATCTGCTGATCGACCACGCGATGCGGAATACGCATCTCGTTGCGGGATTCTGGCGCGGCGTGAATACGAACCACAACGCGATCTACGTCGAATGCTTCATGGACGAGCTCGCCCAGGCTTCCGGCCAGGATCCGCTCGAGTTCCGCCGCAAGCTGCTCAAGCCCAAGCATCTGGCGGTGCTGAACGCCGTCGCCGAGAAGGCCGGTTACGGCAAGCCGCCGCAAGGGCGCTATCACGGGATCGCGCAGATCATGGGTTTCGGGAGCTACGTGGCGGCCTGCGCCGAAGTATCGGTCGACGCCAAGGGCGTCCTTAAAATCCATCGCATCGTCGCCGGCACCGATCCCGGCACCGCCGTCAACCCGGCGCAGATCGAGCGGCAGGTCTGCGGCTCGTTCGTCTACGGCCTGTCGGCGATGCTGTACGGCGAGTGCACCGTCAAGGACGGCGCCATCGAGCAGACGAACTTCGACAGCTACAACGTCATGCGAATCGACGAGATGCCGCAGGTCGAGGCGGTGCTGGTGCCGTCCGGCGGGTTCTGGGGCGGCGTCGGCGAGCCGACGATCGCCGTCGCGGCCCCGGCGGTGCTCAACGCCATCTTTGCGGCGACCGGTAAGCGCATCCAGACCTTCCCGCTGATGAACCACGACCTGAAGAGCGCTTGAGCGTTCGGGAGGCCCATCCTGCTGAGACGCGCTGCCGCGGCTGTCACCCTGCTGGCCCTGGCCGTCGGTACGACGGGGACGGCCAGGGCGGCCTCGTCCGACGCGCCGCCGGGCGCCACGTCGTGTTCCGGCTGCCACCCGGTCGGTGCCGCGGTGGCGACGCCGGTGCCGCGTGTGCTCGGGCAAGATCCGGCTGGCATCGTCATCGCGATGCGGGAATTCCGCTCGGGGCAGCGCCCGGCGACGGTGATGGATCGCATCGCCAAGGGCTTCACCGAGGACGAGACGCAGGCGATCGCCGCCTGGCTCGGCGCGCAGAAGGACTGAACGTCACGTCATGACCGCGCTCCGACCTGGCCGCCGCGCCTTCCTGAAGACCGCCGCCGTCGGGGCTGCCGCCGCCCTGCTGCCGCGGCCGGCGCTGGCGCAGGCCACGAGCGGCCGCGTCGTCGTCATCGGCGGCGGCTTCGCCGGTACGACCGCCGCGCGAACGCTGAAGCGCCTCGATCCACGCCTCGCCGTGACCCTCGTCGAGGCCAATGCGCAATTCACCGCCTGCCCGTTCAGCAACGAGGTGATCGTCGGGCTGCGCGACCTCGGGGACCAGCAGTTCGGCTACGACAAGGTCGCGCGCGATGGGGTCGAGCTGCGGCTCGCCTCGGCGACCGGAATCGATCCCCAGGGCCGCAGCGTGACGCTGGCCGACGGTGGGCGGCTTTCCTACGATCGGTTGATCCTGGCCCCGGGCGTCGATTTCCGCTGGGACGGTCTGCCGGGCTATACCGAGGCGACGATCGAACGCATGCCGCATGCCTGGAAGGCCGGCGAGCAGACGTTGCTGCTGCGCCGTCAGCTCGCGGCGATGTCCGATGGGGGGCTGGTCGTCATCTCGGCGCCGGCCAATCCATATCGCTGCCCGCCCGGCCCCTATGAGCGGGCCAGCCTTATCGCGCACTACCTCAAGACGACGAAGCCGAAGTCGAAGATCATTATACTCGACGCGAAGGACGCCTTCTCCAAGCAGCGCTTGTTTCAGAACGCCTGGGCGGCGCTCTATCCCGGACTGGTCGAATGGGTGTCGCTGTCGTCGGGCGGCAAGGTCACCTCGGTCGACCCCGGCATGATGACGCTCACGACCGACTTCGCCACGCACAAGGCCGCGGTCGCGAACGTCATCCCGCCGCAGAAGGCGGCGCGTATCGCCGATCTTGCCGGGGTCTCCGACCGCACCGGGTGGTGCCCGATCGACCCGGTGACCTTCGCCTCGCCCCTGCAGCCGAACATCCACGTCCTCGGCGATGCCGCGATCGCCGGCGCGATGCCGAAATCGGCCTTCGCGGCGAATGCCCAGGCCAAGGCTTGTGCCGCCGCGGTCGCGACGCTGCTCGTCGGCGGCAGGCCGGCCGAGCCGCGGCTGATCAATACCTGCTACAGCCTGGTGGCGCCCGATTACGGCATCACCATCGCCGGCGTCTACCACCCGGTCAACGGGCAGCTTGTCGACGTCGAAGGGGCCGGTGGCGTCAGCCCGCTGGACGCGCCGGCCTCGATCCGGGCGCAAGAAGCAAGCTTTGCCAATGGCTGGTTCAACACGCTCACCGCCGAAACCTTCGGCTGATCGGATCCTGCGCTGCGCGCTGGCCGTGGTGGTGCTGGCCTGCAGTGCGGCCGCTGCCGCCCCCGGCGAACCCGCATTGCGCAGCTTTGCCATCGTCGGCGATGCGATCCCGGACTCGCTGACCGGCGCGCCGGGCGATGCGGCGCGGGGCCGCGCCATCGTCTTCAACCGTCAGGTGGGGCTCTGCCTCCTGTGCCACAGCGGGCCGTTTCCCGACGAGAAGTTTCAGGGCAATCTGGCGCCCGACCTGTCCGGGGCGGGCGCGCGCTCGTCGATCGGGCAATTGCGCCTGCGCCTGGTCGATGCCAGCCGCCTCAATCCGGCGACGATCATGCCGTCCTATTACCGGACCGAGGGGCTGACCCGGGTGGCGCCGGCCTTCGTCGGCAAGCCGATCCTGACGGCGGCGCAAATCGAGGATGTTGTCGCCTTTCTGGCGACCTTGCAGGAATGAGACGCCGCTCGGGGTGTGGACGAATGGCGGGGCCGGCGATGATCGACTATGATCGGGCGATGCAGGCGACGCGGCGCAGCATCCTCATCGGATCGGCACGACTCGCGGTGGGCGCCGGGCTCGTCTCGCTTGTCGGGACGATCCCGGCACGCGCGACGCCGCAAACGATGCGGGACGCGATCCGCGAAGCGGTCGGCGACGCGCCACTACGCACCGGCCGGGTGACGCTCGACATCCCGTCGCTCGTCGAGAACGGCAACACCGTGCCGCTGACGGTCGCGGTCGACAGCCCGATGACCGAGTCCGACCACGTCAAGACCATCCATATCTTCAACGAGAAGAATCCGCAGCCGCATGTCATTACGATCGCCCTCGGTCCGCGCGCCGGCAAAGCGCGGGTCGCGACGCGCATCAAGCTGGCCGACACGCAGCAAGTCGTCGCGATCGCCGCGATGAGCGACGGTTCGCTATGGACCGCCAGTGCCGACGTTATCGTCACGATCGCTGCCTGCATCGAGGACGTGAACTGATGGCGCGCACGCTGCTCAACGTGCCGGCCAAGGCAGCCCGCGGCGAGATCATCGAGATCAAGACCCTGATCGCGCACCCGATGGAATCGGGCTATCGCGTCGGTTTGAACGGGGCGATGATTCCGCGCGACATCATCGATCTCTTCGTCTGCACCTATAACGGCGCGGAGGTCTTCCGCGCGACGCTGTCGCCGGCGATTGCCGCCAATCCGTTCATCACCTTCTCCACCGTCGCGACAGAGAGCGGCACGATCGAGTTCCGCTGGACCGGCGACAACGGATTTTCCCAGACTGAATCCGTGCTGATCGCGGTCGAATGACCGCCGCGTTCCTGCGCGTCGCGATCCTTCCGCTTGTAGCCGGCTTCGCCTCGCTGGCGCTCGCTGCCGATATTCCGACGGCGGAGCGGCGCTCGGGCAGCGAGTTCATGGGGCCCGAGACCAGGGCGATGCAGGACGACGACACCACGAATCCCGGGATGCTATGGGTGCTCGACGGCGAGGCAGCATGGCGCCGTCGCGAGGGCGCCGCCGACAAATCCTGCGCCGACTGTCACGGCTACGCCCAGACCAGCATGAACGGCGTCGCCGCGCGCTATCCCGCGTTCGACGCCGCGAAAGGGCGGCCGGTCGACCTCGAGGAACGCATCAACATGTGCCGGTCGGAACAGCAGAAAGCGACGCCGCTGCCGTTCGAGAGTCAGGCGCTGCTGGCACTGACGGCCTATGTCGGACGGCAGTCGCGGGGCCAAGCCATCGCCGTCGCGGACGATGCGCGCACGTATCCCTTCATCGCTGCCGGTCGCGAGATCTTCGAGCGGCGGCAAGGGCAGCTCGACCTGTCCTGCGCGTCATGTCACGACGACAATTGGGGCAAGAAGCTCGCCGGCGCGCCGGTGCCGCAGGCGCATCCGACGGGCTATCCAACCTACCGCCTGGAATGGCAGACGCTCGGCTCGCTGCAGCGGCGGCTACGCAACTGCATGATCGGGATGCGCGCCGAACCCTATGCCTATGGCACGGCCGAGAACGTCGACCTCGAGCTGTACCTCATGTGGCGCGCCCGCGGCCTCGCCATCGAGACCCCGGCGGTCCGCCCCTAAACGAAACAGGCACCCCGGGCGAGCCGGGATGCCTGTCGTCGAATCCTCGGTCTCTCCGCGCCTATGCGTGGAGAGCGGCGATCAGAAGATCGAGAAGGGAACGATCAGATCGGCCGCGAAGGTGAACGAGTGATTGTCTTTGCCGTCGTTGTACGGGCTGCCGCCGCCCAACGTCGCATCGTAGCGGATTTCCGGCCGGATCATGACGCCGGTGAAGCGCTCCGGCACCGGCGGCTTGATGTTCAGGCCGAAGGTCAGCTCGCTATAGGTCGCGGGGATGACACCCGTGCCGGTTCCCGGACCGCCGACCCCGTAGGCGCCGCTCGTCCCGGCCAGCGGGCCGCGGAGGGCATTGGTGAAATCGAGCGAGCCTGGGTTGGCACTCACGAAGAAGCCGTTGGCGTCGCGGAAGACCTCGCCACGCAATTGGACCGCCAGCGTGTCGCTGAGGGTCAGGGTCGCGTATTGCGCGAAGCCGTAGGCCTGTGCCGGGAAGCCGTCGTCGCGCGTATAGTTGAAGTCAGAGACGAGGGTGAGGGTGTCGCTCGGCTTGATCGTCACGACCACGTCGTTGTAGTAGCGGAACGCGCTGTTGATGCTGATCGGCGCGCCGTTCCGATCCGTTGCACCGCGCGCATTCTCCGGCCCGATATGGGTCAAGGCGAGAATTGCCAACTTGCCGTCCATCAGCGTGAAGTTGCCGCCGAAGAGGCCGGCCAGGGCGCCGTTGTTGTCGCCGTTCCGGTTGAACGACGTCAAATTGCCGGTGTCGACGCCAAGATAGAGGTCGAACACCGAGTTGACGTGGGTGATAGCCTGGGCACCGAGGTGCTTGACGGTGATGCCGAAGTTATAAATGTACGAGTGCGAGTAGAGCGGGTTGCCGCTCGGCGTGATGACTTCGTAGCCGACCGCGGTCGGGAAGATACCGACCTTCGTATCGATGCCGCCTTCGGTCAGCAACGGCAGATGCGCCTGGGCGTCGGCCTCGATGATGTCCCACTGGTAGCGGCTGTGCGTAACGCGGTCGAGCACGTTCGCCAGATGCGTGTAGCGGGCGTCACTGCCGTAGATGCCCTGGAAGCGGAAACCGAAATCATAACCCGTCGCCTTCGGGTCGAGGTCGCGCTCGAAAGCCAGGGAAGCCTGGTTGAGCAGCGGAACGTTCGCGCGATCGTCGTAGAGCCGGCCGTAGTTCACGCCGTCGGCCGGGCTCTTGGGATTGAAGGTGATGCCGGCGTCGACATAGCCGCTCAGCTTGAGCGTGTCGGTCCAAGCTGCCGGTGCGGCAGGCTCCGCTGCCGGGGCCGCAGCCTGCGCAAGGGCACCGCCCACGCAGGTCGCCAGCAGGACGCAAGCCAAACCGGCGAGCGCCGTCGTCTCCTTGAGTGCAGCTTTCATTTCTTCATCCTTCTTCGATAAGCCACGGCGGCGGAAGCCATCCGACGCACGGTAAAAACTTTCTTATTGCAGTGACTTCATATACTCGAAGCTGAGACTAAGCTAAAAAGTTTGCGTTCCCTCCTCTCGATTGTCTCGCCCTGTGTCAAAACAGCAACTCTCAGAGCAGCGGCGGCACTGGAAGAAAGAACCCACGCCCTGAGGGCGAGGTTTGCAACGGATGTGCCAGTCGAGAACTTCGGATGATCATGCAACGGACGATCATTATTTGTTAAATGGCCGCCTATTTTGTGGGCGACGGTGGCGGATCTCGCCTAAAATCGAGGCACACATCTCATCAAGCGCTCGCCGCTCGCGCGTGCATGCAAGGGGCGCCGGTGGGCAGGGTTGCGCCAAATGCAAAAGAGCCCGGCGGATGCCGGGCTCTTCGCAGATGTTCGTCGAGAACGACGGAGGCTCGACCTATTCTTCCTCGTCGTCTTCCTCTTCCTTGACCGGTGCCGCGTCCTTGCGCTTCAAGGCGGCGCCGAGGATGTCGCCGAGGCTGGCCCCCGAGTCCGACGAGCCGTAGTCGGCCATCGCCTTCTTCTCTTCGTCGACTTCCTTGGCCTTGATCGACAGGCTCAGCTTGCGCGTCGTCTTGTCGATCGCGGTGACCTTGGCGTCGACCTTCTCGCCGACGGCGAAACGGTCGGCGCGCTGCTCGCTACGGTCACGCGACAAATCGGACTTGCGGATGAAGCCCGGCATGCCGTCGGACACCGTGACCTCGATGCCGCCGTCGGTGACGGCCGACACGGTGCAGGTGACGACGTCGCCCTTCTTGAGCGACGACAGCGCCTTCTCGTGCGGATCCGTCGCCAGCTGCTTGATGCCGAGGCTGATGCGCTCCTTCTCGACGTCGACGTCGAGCACCTTGACCTTGACGATGTCGCCCTTCTTGAAGTCGGCGATCGCTTCCTCGCCGGAGCGCGACCAGTCGAGATCCGAGAGATGGACCATGCCGTCGATGTCGCCGGGCAGGCCGACGAAGAGGCCGAACTCGGTGATGTTCTTGACCTCGCCCTCGAGCTCGGTGCCGACCGGCGCCTGCTCGACGAAGGCCTCCCAAGGATTGGCCAGCGTCTGCTTGAGGCCGAGGCTGATGCGCCGCTTCTGGGGATCGACGTCCAGCACCATCACCTCAACCTCCTGGCTGGTCGAGACGATCTTGCCGGGGTGCACGTTCTTCTTGGTCCAGCTCATCTCCGAGACATGGACGAGACCCTCGACGCCGGGCTCCAGCTCGACGAAGGCGCCGTAGTCGGTGATGTTCGTGACGCGGCCCTTGAACTTGGCGCCCGCCGGGTACTTCAGCTCGACGCCCTCCCACGGATCGGCCTCGAGCTGCTTCATGCCGAGGCTGATGCGCTGCGTCTCTGGGTTGAAGCGGACGACCTGCACCTTGACGCTCTGGCCGATGTGCAGCGCCTCGGACGGGTGGTTGATGCGGCGCCACGCGATGTCGGTGACGTGCAGCAGCCCGTCGACGCCGCCGAGATCGACGAAGGCGCCGTAGTCGGTGATGTTCTTGACGACGCCGGTGAGGATCTGGCCTTCCTTGAGGCTGGCCACCAGCTCCGAGCGGGCCTCGGCGCGGCTCTCCTCGAGCACGGCGCGGCGCGACACGACGATGTTGCCGCGCGAGCGGTCCATCTTGAGGATCTGGAAGGGCTGCGGCGTCCCGAGCAGGGGCGTGATGTCGCGCACCGGCCGGATGTCGACCTGGCTGCCCGGCAGGAACGCGCCGGCGCCGTTGAGGTCGACGGTGAAGCCGCCCTTGACCCGGCCATAGATGACGCCGGTCACGCGCTCGTTGCTCTGGAAGCTCTTCTCGAGCAGCGTCCAGGCCTCCTCGCGGCGGGCCTTCTCACGCGAGAGAGAAGCCTCGCCGTTCTTGTCTTCCATCCGCTCGAGGTAGACCTCGACGGTGTCGCCGACCTTGATGTCCGGCGGCTGCCCGGGAAGGGCGAATTCCTTAAGGTCGACGCGGCCCTCTGATTTGAGGCCGCAATCGATCAATACACTGTCGTTCTCGATCGACAGCACCCGGCCCTTGAGGACGGTCCCTTCGAGACCACCCGCTTTTCCGAGCGTCTCCTCCAAAAGCGCGGCGAAGCTTTCTTTTTCGGGCATCCCGCGTTGCGCTGCTAAAGCCATTGAAACTCCTCGATCCCGGAATGGTACGAGCCGCGACCGCCAGGATCGGGGCGGAAACGGTCGGCCGCCGTCAAGCGCGGGCGCGGCGGCATATGCCCGGTCGTGCAGGGAGCGTTGAAATCGCTGGATTACGTGGCGGCCAACTTGCCGGCGACGTAATCGCGAGCCGCCGCGAAAGCCGCGTCGGCGTCGAGATCGGTCGTATCGAGCACAAAAGCGTCATCGGCCGGCCGCAACGGAGCGGTCTGCCGGCGACTGTCGCGCGCGTCGCGATCTTGCATGTCCTGCAGGACAGTACCGTATATAGTCTCGACCCCGCTCTCCCGCAACTCTTTCAGGCGGCGGCGGGCACGTTCCTCGATACTTGCCGTGACGAAGATCTTCGCCGCGGCGTCGGGGCAGACGACAGTGCCGATGTCGCGTCCGTCGAGGACGGCACCGCGCTTGCCGTCCGGCGGCGCGGCGGCGAAGTCGCGCTGGAACGCCAGGAGCGCGGCGCGGACCCCCGGCACCGCGGCGACCGCGGAAGCGAGCTGCGCGATCTCCTCGCGCCGCAGCCGCGGGTCGTCGAGGTCGCTGGCCGCCACTCGCCGCGCCGCGGCCGTCGCAGCCGCGGCATCGGCGCGATCGCCGCCGGCGTCGGCGAGGTGCCGGGCGGTCGCGCGATAGAGCAGGCCGGTGTCGAGAAAGGCGAAATCGAAGTGCAGCGCCAGACGCTTCGCAAGCGTCCCCTTGCCGGCGGCCGCCGGCCCATCGAGCGCGACGATCATGCGGCGGCGCCTGGAGTCGGCGCGATCCTGCCGCCGAGACCGTTCATCAGCGCGGCAAAGCCGGGGAAGCTCGTGTTGATCGTCTCGCCGTCGTCGATCGCAACGGGCTGCCGCGCCGCCATGCCGCAGACCAGGAAGGCCATCGCCGGACGGTGATCAAGGTCGGTCGCGATCGTCGCGCCGCCCGGCACGTCGCCGTCGCGACCGAGGACGATGAGGTCGTCGCCGTCGATCTCGGTATCGACGCCGCAGGATTTGAGCCCGCGCGCAATTGCCGCGAGCCGGTCGCTCTCCTTGACCCGCAGCTCGCCGAGGCCGCGCATCACCGTCTTGCCGGCTGCGAATCCGGCGGCGATCGCCAGGATCGGATACTCGTCGATCATCCGCGGCGCCCGCTCGGCGGGCACCTCGACGCCCTTGAGGCGGCTGGCGCGGATGCGCAGATCGGCGACCGGCTCGCCGCCGGCGACGCGCTCGTTCTCGAAGGTGATGTCGGCGCCCATCTCGATGAGCGTATCGAAGAGCCCGATGCGCAGCCGGTTGATCCCGATGTTCTCGACGGTGATTTCGGAGCCGGGCAGCAGCAGCGCTGCGACGGCGGCGAAGGCGGCCGACGAAGGATCGCCCGGCACGGTCAGATCGGCGGCGCCCAGCTCCGGCTGGCCGATCAGCGTCACGAGCTTCTCGCCGCCCGCGCTTTCCTCGACGTCGACGGTGCCGCCGAAATGCCGGATCATCCGTTCGGTATGATCGCGCGTCGGCTGCGGCTCGATCACCGAGGTCGCGCCCGGCGTGTTGAGGCCGGCCAGCAGGACGGCCGATTTGACCTGCGCGGAGGCGACCGGCAGGCGGTACTGGATGGGCACCGGCTCGCCGGCGCCGGTGATCGCCAACGGCAGCCGTCCGCCTTCGCGCGCGACGATGCGCGCGCCGATGCGAAGCAAAGGCTCGGCGACGCGGCCCATCGGCCGCCGGCGGAGCGAGGCGTCGCCGGTCAGGAAAGCGGTGATCCCGTGCCCGGCGATGAGCCCCATCAGGAGCCGAGCCCCGGTCCCGGAATTGCCGAGATCGATGACATCCGAGGGCTCGGCGAGACCGCCGATCCCGACGCCGGCGACGCGCCAGCCGCCGTCCGCCTCGCGGGTCACCCGCGCGCCGAGCGCGCGCATGGCGGCGGCGGTGCGCAGCACGTCATCGCCTTCGAGCAGGCCGGTGATGCGGGTCTCGCCGATCGCCAGCGAGGCCAGCATCAGCGCGCGGTGCGAAATCGACTTGTCGCCCGGCACCCGGATCCGGCCTTTGAGCGGACCGGCCGGCTGCGACGTCAGGGGCGAGACGGTTGCAGAGTGGCCAGACGGCGGCAGCACGACGGGATCTGTCACGAGAAGCCTCTCCGGGTTCCGGCGATCGCAGCGGCGCTGTTCGCACACCCCTTGGCCGGCCGGGCTGTCTCTACCATATCTGTCGATCGGGTCAAACTCGGGGCGCGGCATCGTCACCCGAGCCGCCGCAAACGACTGTCGCGCCGGTTTTGCTTTGACAGGGGGCGGCGATCGTGGCAATTGCGGCCGCTCGTGTTCCTGCTTGGCGTCTGGTTCGTCATCCGCGAACCGACAGCCGCGCGCCGGCGCCGACGCCTGCGGCACGGTCTGGGCGCCACGGCAGATAGAGAAATTGGAGTTTCACGTGGCCAAAGCGGAATGGGGCACCAAGCGCATCTGCCCAAGTTGCAGCGCGCGCTACTACGATCTCGGCAAGCAGCTCGGCGACATCGTCTGCCCGAAATGCGGCACGCAGTTCGATCCCGAGGCGTTCCTGAAGACGCGTCGCGCCCGCGTCGCCGCCATCCCGGAAAAGGAGGTGGAGCCGGTCGCCGCCGATGACGTCGAGATCGCCGACGCCGACGCCGAGGCCGTCGAAGGCGAAGAGGGCGTCGCCGCCGAGGGCGACGAAGAGGAAGAAGAGGAGCTGATCGAGGACGCTTCCGAGCTCGGCGAGGACGAGGACGACATGGCCGAGGTCATCGAGAACGTCGAGGACGAGGAGGAGCGCTAGAACGGCCGCGGCGGCGGGTCATCCGGCCGGCGATAATTTCGCCCTTGCCCTATCCCGCACGCGTCCGTATTTTCCGCCTCCCGAGCGGCGTCGAGACTGCGGCAGCCGCGCGTGAGGGCCTTCTGGGGTCATAGCTCAGTTGGGAGAGCGCTACAATGGCATTGTAGAGGTCGTCGGTTCGATTCCGACTGGCTCCACCAGTTAGAACAAGGGCTTAGCCGGTAACGGCTAGGCCCTTGTTGCTTTCCGCCGCGATGCACGCGACGCGCCAAGCCTGCCGAGAGGGTTGGTTCCAGGTGATCGCTGCTGGCGAGCAGATGCTAGTTACCGGCACGTATCGCAGACTGAGCGGGCTCGAGTCGCAAAGCCTCGAGGCTTATTTGCCGCATTCCCAGAGCGGCTTGGCGCGCTCCGGCGCCTAAAGAAAAGCCCGCCGGCGAAGGCGGGCTAGTATGGCTGGACGAGGGAGTGCGCCAGCTCGAGAGCGCTTGCGAAGCAAGCGCGCAGACACTAGGTGGCCGATCCCGGCTGGGCAGTGAGCCTGGTCACAGGCGCCGGGAGCCTATTTGGCATGGTTACGCGGCTTTGCCGGCGTCGCGGGCGGCGATGCAACGACCTTCTGCGCCTGATTGAACGCCGCCATGCATTCGTCCTCGTTGCCGAGCGCCTCGGCGGAGCGCGCCCGGTGCAGCAACTCCTGCACCTGCCTGCTCTGCTCCGGAGTGAGCTTGCTGCGCTCGGTGAAGACCGGCGCCGGACCCGGGCTGGTCAAACGGGCAAGACCGGGCCGACCGGGCGGCGTCGTACGTTCGATGGTGTCTTGGCCCTCGATCGGCTTCGCGGTGAGGACTTGCCGGTCGGCGGCCGCGGTCGACGCATCGGCGAGGCTCGACGCCGCCGGCAGGTCGTAATCGACGGAGAATCCGTCGACGACGTTGAGGCAATCGGAGGCCGCGGCCGCGCCGACCCAGGCGATGAGCGCAGCGGGGGCAACGAGCAGGATCCTAAGCATGGTCGGGTTCCTCGAGCGATCCGCGGGCCGTACGAGGCGGCCACCTTCCGGTTGCCTATTCCTAGATCGGATCTCGCGTCCTGTGAAGCGCGCTGGGCCGCTGCCGTGGACAACGCCAAGTCGCTCATTTCGTCTCGGCGACATGGATGCCGCGCCAACCCGGCGGCGGCGGCCGGACCGCGAAATCGGCGATGCGCTCCTGGTAGAAAGCATAGAACGCGTCGAGCCGCGGCGCCAAAGGCCGGCAGGACGCGATATGGGCGAGCGCCTCGTCCCAACGCTGGCCGCGATAGGCATCGATCATCGCGATGTGACGCGACCGCAATTCCATGAAGCCGGAAGTCGCGGCGGCTTCGTCATCGCCGAGCAATGCATGGATATGAACTGCTTCGGCACGGCCCTTGACGGCGATGAGGTCGAGCTCGAGGCAGGCGAAGTCGCGAACATGCGCCTCGGTGTCCTCGCCGATGACGATCGCGACACCATAATTCTTGGACTGCGATTCGAGTCGCGAGGCGAGGTTCACCGCGTCGCCGAGGACGGTGTAGCTCTTGCGCAGCTCCGAGCCCATGTTACCGACGATGCAATCGCCGGTGTTGATGCCGATGCCGATGTCGAGGCGGGGCGTGAAGACGCGGTGCACGAGCAGCGTCTCGCCGTGGTCGAGCGCGTCTTGCTGCGCCGCCTCGCCGCTGACCGCATCGGCGGCGAGCTTGCCGTTCAGCGTGGCGAGCTCCTCCAGCATCGCGAGCGCGGCACGGCAGGCGTTGCGCGCGTGCTTCGCATCGTCCAACGGGGCGTTCCAGATCGCCATGATCGCATCGCCTATGTATTTGTCGATCGTCCCCTCATGGGCCAGTATCGCATCGGTCATGGGCGTCATGTAGCGGTTGATCAGCTCGGTGAGGTCGCCGGGATCGTCGCGATAGCGCTCCGAGATCGCCGTGAAGCCGCGGATGTCGCTAAAGAGAAACGTCATGTTGCGGTGCTCGCCGCCGAGGTTCAGCTTCGACGGGTCGTTGACGAGCTGTTCGACACGCGCTGGCGAAAGGTACTGGTTGAAGGCGGTGCGGATCTGTCGCCGCTGCGTCTCCTCGCGACTGTAGCCGGCGTAGACCAGGACCGTGTAGAGCAGCGCCGCGGTCGCCAACGGGAAGGTCGCGTCCAGCAGGAAGGCGTGGGCAGCGTACAGATAGACGGCGCCCGCGGCGATAGCCCCCGCGAACAGCACCAGGACCAGCAGGGTCCAACGTGCGCCCGAGATCGGCACCAGCACGATCATCGCGAGGCCGGTGAGGGCGATCAGCAGCAGCTCGGCACGCTCGGCCCAATCGGGTCGCGTGATGTAGCTTTCACCGAGCACGGTCTCCAGCAGCTGGGCGTGCACCTCGACGCCGGGCAGCGACGCGTCGAGCGGCGTCGTCTTGTTGTCGTTGAGGCCGACCGCCGAGGTACCGATCAGGATCAGCTTTCCAGCGATCCGCGCCGGGTCGACGGTGCCGTCGAGGATGTCGCGGGCCGAGACGTAGATGTTGCCTTCGTGGCGCGCGAAATGCACCCAGACGCGCCCTTGCCGGTCCGTCGGGATCGCGTGCTCGCCGATCAGCAGCTCCTGCATCCCGAAAGGCGACGCGCGTACGAGCACGCTCTCGCCAAGGGCGACATGCAGCATCTCGAAGGAGAGTGCCGGGAAGAGGATGTTGCCGACGGCGAGGACCAGCGGCACGCGGCGCACGATGCCGTCGCGCTCCGGCATGATCGTGATCATCGCCCGGCCTGCCGCGGCATCCTCCAGCTCGGGCACGGCGCGGACGATTCCCGGAAACCCTTGGAGATACGAGCGCGGATCGGTGCCGATCGTCGCCAGCGGCGAGCGCAACGGCGGACCGGCGCCGTCGCCGAGATCGCGCTCGCGCGCCGATTCCCCGAGGACGACGCGACTGCGGCCGAGGGCGCCGGCGAACACGGAATCATTTCCCGGCAGCCGCGCGAGAGCGTCGCGCGTCTCGCGGTCGAGCCCGACGAAACTTTTAGCGGCCAGGGCCGGCGACATACGATCCGGTTCCGGGAAGACGACGTCGAAGCCGATGACGACGGCGCCGAGGCTCGTCAGCCGGTCGACCAGCTCGGCGAGAATGGTGCGCGGCCAGGGCCATTGCCCGATCGTCGCGAGGCTCTCGTCGTCGATGTCGACGATGGCGACGGGCTGATCCGTGACGGCGCGGGGAAACAATTCCTGCAGCAGGTCGAAGCTGCGCATGCGCAGCAGTTGAGTGACCGCCGGATCGAAGGTGCGGACGCCGAGGACCGCGGCGAGGAGGAAAAGCGCGATCAGGCGGCCGTGCCCGAGGACCTGCGGCAGCCTCGCCTTGCCCCGGAGGAAGAGCCGCGGCGGCAGGCTCATGCGGCGCGGCGTCGCCGCATGACGAAGAGCGCGGCGAGCGCGGCGCCGAACAACAGCAGTGTCGCCGGCTCGGCTGCCGCGGTGATGGCGGTTCCGGCGTAATGCCAGATCCAGCTGTCGCCTTCGGCGTCCGCAAAGGTGACGTCGCCGCTGAAGAAGCCGACGTCGCCCGGCAGCGGCTCGAAGTTGAGATAGCCGAGGAGGGCGTTT
>JAQGID010000073.1 GCA_028291405.1 Rhodospirillales bacterium
GCTCATCGCCAAGCCTTACGAGCTCGGCGAACTCGGCCTGCAGCTCCGCGAAGCGCTAGCGCAGCGCGGCGCCGATCGGCATAGGACTACGTCGGCCGGAACTTGAAGAGCCGCTCGGGATTCTCGATCAGCAGCTTGCGCTGCATGGCGGGATCCGGCGCATAAAGCGGGATCAGGTCGACGAGATCGCCGTCGTTCGGCATGATCTTGACGTTCGGATGCGGCCAGTCAGTGCCCCAGATGACGCGGTCCGGCGCCGCCTCGATGAGCTTCGGGCGAAAGGAATGGTATCCTTGAACGGCGGTCCCGCCGCCGAAGCGTCGTACGGTATCTCGCGATCGGTCCGAAGATATGCGTATGGGTATCGACCGAGCCCGGCGGCGCATGAAATTCGGGCGTGCGCGTATCGCGATCGGGGCCGGCGATCATCGGCGCCTTCTCGGTCGGCGTCGGCGCCGACTGAGCCAATGCCGCGCCGAGCGACGCGAGCGCGACGGCGCCCGCGTCGCTCGGCCAATCCCCGCAGCGTGTCGCGTCTGTTCAACTCTTCCTCCCCTGCCGCGGCGCCGGATTCTTCGGGACACCGCATCGCCGTCGGAACTCCTACTCCACCGTCACACTCTTGGCGAGGTTGCGCGGCTGGTCGACGTCGGTGCCTTTCAGCACGGCGATGTGATAGGCGAGAAGCTGAATCGGAATGGCGTAGAGGATCGGCGCGACGAAGGCATCGCACGGCGGAATCGGGATGCCGAAATAGAGCCGGTCGTCGATCGTCGCGAGGCCCGCCTCGTCGGATATCATGACGACCTTGCCGCCGCGGGCCATGACCTCCTGGACATTCGAGGCGGTCTTCTCGAAGAGCTCGTCCGGCGGCGCCAGGACTATGATCGGCACCTTCTCGTCGATCAGCGCGATCGGGCCATGCTTCATCTCGCCGGCGGCGTAGCCTTCGGCGTGGATGTAGGAGATCTCCTTGAGCTTGAGCGCGCCTTCGAGCGCCAGCGGATAAGCGGTGCCGCGGCCGAGATAGAGGACGTCCCGGGCATCGAGCAGCGCGGCGGCGATCTCCTGGATCTTCTCGTCGTGGTTCAGCACCTCGCTGGCGCGCGCCGGCACCTCGGTCAGCGCCGTGGACAGCGCCGCCTCGCGCGCCGCGTCGATGCTGCCGCGCGCCCGGGCGACGGCGATCGCGAAACAGGCGAGGACGACGAGCTGCGTCGTAAAGGCCTTCGTCGAGGCGACGCCGATCTCCGGACCAGCGCGGGTCGGCAGCACGAGATCGGCCTCGCGCACCATCGAGCTTTCGAGCTGGTTGACGACGACGGCGATGTGCTGGCCCTGGCTGCGCGCATAGCGCAAGGCGGCGAGCGTGTCGGCGGTCTCGCCGGATTGCGAGATGAAGAGCGCCAGCCCGCCCGTCGCCATGTCCGGCGCGCGATAGCGGAACTCGGAGGCGATGTCGACCTCGCAGGGCACGCGGGCGATACGCTCCAGCCAGTATTTCGCGATCATCCCGGAATGGAACGAGGTGCCGCAGGCAATGACCGTGATACGCGTCAGGGCAGCGAGATCGAACGGGATCTCGCCCAGGTTGACGCTGCGGGTCGTCGGATTGAACAGTGCCTGCAGCGTGTCGCCGATCACCCCCGGCTGCTCGAAGATCTCCTTCTGCATGAAATGCCGGTAATTGCCCTTGCCGATCAGCGCACCGGAGAGCGCGGTCTCCTTGACGGCGCGCTCGACCGGCCGGCCGGCAGCGTCGGAGATCGCGGCGCCTTTGGCGGTCAGCACCGCCCAGTCGCCTTCCTCGAGATAGGTGATGCGGCGGGTCAGCGGCGCCAGCGCCAGCGCGTCGGAGCCGACGAACATCTCGCCGTCGCCGTAGCCGATCGCCAGCGGGCTGCCGCGGCGGGCGCAGATCAGAAAATCGTCATGGCCGGCGAAGAGGATGGCGAGCGCGAAGGCGCCTTCGAGCCGCGCCAGCGTCGCGGCCACCGCCTCGCGCGGATCCATGCCGTCGTCGAGATGGCGGGTCAGCATGATCGCGACCGCCTCGGTATCGGTCTGCGTCTGGAAGACATAGCCGAGGCCGGTCAGCTCGCGGCGCAGCTCCTGGAAGTTCTCGATGATGCCATTGTGGACGACGGCGACGCGCTCGGTCGCGATCGGATGCGCGTTGACCTCGTTCGGCACGCCATGCGTTGCCCAGCGGGTGTGGCCGATGCCGATATTGCCCTGGACCGGCTCGACCGCGAGGCGGCGCACGAGATTGTCGAGCTTGCCCTCGGCGCGGCGACGCTCGATGGCGCCGTCGATCAGCGTCGCGATCCCGGCGCTGTCGTAGCCGCGGTACTCCAGCCGGCGCAAGCCGTCGACGAGCAGCGGCGCCACCGCCGCCTTGCCGATGATTCCGACGATGCCGCACATCAGCCTTGCCCCCCCTTGCGCGCCGCCTTCGCCGCGCTCCTCTTCGCGCGCAGCGCGGCGGCGCGGCCCGGCTTGTCGACCTGCGGCGCCCGCGACAGCGACAGCGCATCGTCCGGCACGTCGCTGACGATCGTGCTCGCGGCGCCGATATAGGCGCCGGCACCGACGCTGACCGGCGCCACCAGCACCGTGTTCGAGCCGATGAAGGCGCCCGCCCCGAT
This sequence comes from Rhodospirillales bacterium, assembly GCA_028291405.1. Classification (GTDB taxonomy): domain Bacteria; phylum Pseudomonadota; class Alphaproteobacteria; order ATCC43930; family CGMCC-115725; genus URHD0088. The sequence continues at coordinate 2,649 of JAQGID010000073.1, forward strand.
GCGCGTCTGCTCCTTGGTGAAGCCGTCGTAGTTGCAGGTGATCGTGCCGGCACCGATGTTCGCGCCGGCGCCGATTTCGGCATCGCCGATGTAGCTGAGGTGATTGGCCTTTGCCCCGCGTCCGATCGTCGCCTGCTTGACCTCGACGAAATTGCCGATATGCGCGTCCGCACCGATCGCGGCACCCGGCCGCAACCGCGCATAGGGCCCGACGATGGCGCCTTCGCCGATGCGCGCCCCGGTGAAATGGCAGAACGACAGAATCTCGGCACGATCCTCGATCACGACGCCGGGACCGCAGACGACATAGGGAGCGATGGTGACGTCGCGGCCGATCCTGGTGTCGGCGCTGAAGAAGACCGTCTCGGGCGCGGTCAGCGTCGCGCCGCCGGCCATCGCCGCGGCCCGCAGCCGCCGTTGCATGAGCGCTTCGGCAGCAGCGAGATCGGCGCGCGAGTTGATGCCGACGAGCTCCTCCGCCGGCGCCTCGACGATTCGGCACGGCAGCCCCTGGCGCCGCGCGATGGCCACGATGTCGGTCAGGTAATATTCACCCTTGGCATTGTCGGTGCCAAGTGCGCCGAGCAGAGCGGGCAGAAGCTTCGCGTCGATCGCCATGACGCCCGAATTGCAGAGCCCGATCTCGCGCTGCGACGCGGTCGCATCCTTGATCTCGACGATCGCCTCGAGCATGCCGTCGGCGACGACGAGGCGGCCGTACTCGGTCGGACCTTCGGGGCGCATCCCGAGGACGACGACCGCCGCCGCGGGCGTCCGGCGGCGCTCCGCCAGCATTGCCTGCAAGGTTTCCGTGGTCAGCAACGGCGTGTCGCCGAACAGCACCAGCACGTCGGCGACGGATGCATCGGCGAGCGCCGGAACGGCGGCGAGTGTCGCATGTCCGGTCCCGAGCGCCTCGTGCTGGATCGCGACCGTGGCTTCCGGGACGGTCGCCGCGACCGTTTCCATCCCGGGCGCCAGCACGACGATCGTGCGGCGCGGCGCGAGCGGCGCTACCGCCGCGAGCACGTGCTGCACCAGCGGCCGACCCGCGATGCGGTGCATCACCTTTGGAAGATCCGATTTCATGCGGGTGCCCTTGCCGGCGGCGAGGACGATTGCAGCGAATGGCGGCGACTTCATTGGTATTCCGGCCGAGGCCGTCCTTCCGCTTGTGATAGATTCCGTAGCGAACGCGTTGTGCCGGGCTCGCCGGAGTAGCGGGAAACTGGCATACGCCACCGCAACCGGCAAAATCAAAGATTGTTAACTACCATGAAATACCCGTTCATCGTCTTCGATCTCGACGGCACGCTGGTCGACAGCCTGCCCGACATCGCCGCCGCCGTGAACGGCGCCCTGGCGGAAATCGGCGCGGCGCCGCTGCCGCTCGGGCAAATCCGCGACATGGTCGGCGACGGCTCCCCGGCGCTTATGCGCCGTGCCCTCGCCGCCAGCGGCATCGCGGCGGATCGCCACGCGGACCGGCTCGCGCGCTTCGTCGCGCTCTACGACGCGGCGCCGGTGGCGCGCACGGTCGCCTATCCCGGCGTCCGCGAGACCCTGGCGGCGCTCGCCGCCGAGGGCCGGCGGATGGGCGTCTGCACGAACAAGCTGCAAGGCACGACGCTCGGCGTGCTGCGCGGGCTCGGGCTCGACGGCTATTTCGCCGCGGTGCTCGGCGGCGACATGGTGGCGGCGCGCAAACCCGATCCGGGCCACCTCCTCGCCGTGCTGATGGCGCTCGGCGGCGGCCCTGACGGGGCGGTCATGATCGGCGACGGCGAAAACGACATTGCCGCCGCGCGCAGCGCCGGCGCGCGGTCGATTTTGG
>JAQGID010000125.1 GCA_028291405.1 Rhodospirillales bacterium
GACTTCATGTCGCCGAGGATGCCGTGCTGCGCCATCACGAGAATGGAGAGCACCCCATACTGATTGAGCCAGCTGAGCAGATCGTGCATCTGCAGGATCAGGAATTGCTCCTCGGGCATGGCGTTGAGATAGCCGTTCAGCGTGTCGATGATGACGACACGAACGCCATCCCGCTCAACGGCGGTCCGCACGTGATGGAGGAACTCGCCGGGCGACAGCTCGGCGGGATCGACCTGCTTGAGGCGGATCAGGTCCTGCGCAATGTATTCTTCGAGCGGCATGCCGAAGCCGATCGAGCGCGCCCGCAGCGTCGCCTCGGTCTCGTCGAAGGCGAAGATCGACGCGCGCTCGCCACGCGATGCGGCGGCCAGGGCGTAATGCAGCGCCAGGGTCGTCTTGCCGGCACCGGATGGACCGATCAGCAGCGCATTCGTGCCGCGCGCGAGACCGCCGCCGAGCAGCGCGTCGAGACCCTCGACGCCGCTCGCCATGACATCGCCGACCGGGTTCTTGTATCCGGCGGCCGAGAGGCGTGGGTAGACCGTGATCCCGCCGGTCTCGATCACAAGGTCGTGGTAGCCGCCGCGGAACGGCATGCCGCGCATCTTGACGACGCGGATCCTGCGCCGCTCGGCCCCGTACTCGCGCGGCAGCTGCTCGAGCTGCATCACACCGTGCGGCACGCTGTGCAGCCGCACATCCTCTTCCGCCGTGCTGTCGTCGAGCAGCAGGACGGTGCATTTGCGCCCGGTAAAGAAATGCTTGAGCGCCAGGATCTGCCGGCGATAGCGCAGCGAATTCCGCGCCAGGAGGCGCATCTCGCTGAGCGAATCGAAGACGACCCTGACTGGCGCCACGGCGTCGACGCGGTCGAAGATCAGCTGAGTCGTCTCGCCGAGCTCGACCTCCGAAGGATGCAGCAGGGTCTGCTCGCGCTCGCGCTCGAGGCCGGCCTCGGGCGGCACCAGCTCGAAGACGTCGAGCGCCTCGAGCGACCAGCCGTGGCTGCGCGCGACGTCCTCGATCTCTTCCTTGGTCTCCGCCAGGGTGACGTAGAGGCTTCGCTCACCGCGGCGGGTGCCCTCGAGGAGGAATTGCAGCGCGAGGGTGGTCTTGCCGGTTCCCGGCTGTCCCTCGGCAAGATAGAGGCGGTTCGGAAACAATCCGCCTCCCAGAATATCGTCGAGACCGGGAATCCCGGTCGACACACGGCCGGGGCTCGTTCCAATTTCCTGCGGCATGTTTACTGGCGGTGACTCAAGAGGGGGCCAATGACATTGCTAATTAATCGGACGCGATGCAGTGCAAAGCTCAATTTCGCAGCAATTCGGACACTCGCTCTAAAGGAGATCGGGCACCGAAAGAAACCTTCGGTTGTCTAAAAACACCGCCGTGGAAAAATCATTCCGCATGCGCGCATCGCGCGCCGCGATCGGAGAAAAGCGTGACTTCTGCGCAACAGGGCCCGCCGCGGAGCGGCCCGGTTGCCGCCCCTTACATCAGCGCGGCGGTGATCGCGGCGGCGAGCTCGGCGGTCTTGGCGGTGCCGCCGAGGTCGGGCGTCCGCGGCCCGCCTTCGGCGAGGACGCGCTCGATCGCCCGTTCGATCGCCGCCGCCGCCGCCGTCTCGCCGAGATGCTCCAGCATCATCGCCCCCGACCAGATCTGGCCGATCGGGTTCGCGATGCCGCGACCGGCGATGTCCGGCGCCGAGCCGTGCACCGGCTCGAACATCGAGGGGTAATCGCGCTCCGGGTTGATATTGGCGCCGGGCGCGATGCCGATCGAGCCGACGACGGCCGGGCCCAGATCGGACAGGATGTCGCCGAACAGGTTGGAGCCGACGACGACGTCGAACCAATCGGGATGGCGCACGAAATGCGCCGTCAGGATGTCGATGTGATACTGGTCGGTTCGGACGTCCGGGTACTCGGCGGCGATCGCGGCGAAGCGCTCGTCCCAATACGGCATCGAATGGATGATGCCGTTCGATTTCGTCGCCGAGGTGACGTGCTTGCCGCGGCGCCGCGCCAGCTCGAAGGCGTAGCGCATGACGCGGTCGCAGCCGGTCTTGCTGAAGATCGCCTGCTGGACGGCCATCTCCATCTCGGTGCCGGCATACATCCTTCCGCCGATCTCGGAGTACTCGCCCTCGTTGTTCTCGCGGACGACCGTGAAATCGATGTCGCCCGGCTTCCTATCCTTGAGCGGCGATTCGATGCCGGCGAGGAGACGCACCGGCCGCAGATTGATGTACTGCCGGAAGCTGCGGCGGATCGGAATCAGCAGGCCCCACAGCGAGACATGGTCGGGCACGCCGGGATAGCCGACGGCGCCGAGGTAGATCGCGTCGAAGGGCTTGAGCTGCTCCAGCCCGTCCTCCGGCATCATCCGCCCGGTGCGGGCGAAGCGCTCGCAGCTCCAATCGAAATGGCTGGGGCGCAAGGCGAAGCCGTAACGGGCCGCCGCCGCCTCGAGGACGCCGAGCCCGGCGGGGACGACCTCGTGGCCGATCCCGTCGCCCGGAATGACGGCGATGCTGTAGCTCTTGCTCACGATGGCCTCCCTTGCCGAAGTGGAGCGCCAGGATAGCCCG
>JAQGID010000128.1 GCA_028291405.1 Rhodospirillales bacterium
GCGATAGCTACGCCGCCGGGTCGAATACGAAAGCCTCCCGTGGCGGGTGGATCACCGCATCTTGCCACGTGGCAATACGTCCCCGAAGGCTGGCGGAAAGCGGCCCATTGTCGCTCTTAACCAGTTCAGCATGCCAGCGTAGCGATTGAATCGCCCATTTGAACCAGAGCCCACGACTGGAACCATTAGCGTGCATAAATCCGAAACCCTGGATAACTTGCGACGCGCGTCATTTTGGTTGCTTCGATGTATTGCCATATCCGGTTCTGTGGGTCGTAGATGTCCGGCTTTGAATAAACGATTAAATCCGGGATACACCTAAGCTTTCCAGGACAATCATCGAGAGGAAAGCCATAGAGGAGCTTATTCGAGGTCGAATCCTCCACTAACCATAAGGGTTGGTCTGGATGCTCACTTTTCTGACGCTGTATCAAACGATAGTAGGCAGCCCCTTCGGCGTTTGCCGCCCATACGACGATTTTCGAGGAAGCAAGCAAAGGTCTGACAAAGGCCGCGGCATCAGCGTAATCATCCTTGTAATGGCGCGGGGAAAGACAGATCATTGCTGTCGATGTCCCCAGGCCAACTGCCAGTGCCACCGCAGCTAGACGCCATAAGTAACCATAACTGAAGAGTCGGACGATCTCCGAAGCATAGGCAAACGAAACCGGGATCAATATCGGTGAAATATGTCGTCCTACTACCCGCCAATGGAGAAAATATCCCGCCAAGGAAATTACGACTAAGGGCGCACAAGATGCAGTGACAACTGCAAACGCCACTTTTGTCTCTAATCGCCTTAAAGCAGAAACAATAAATGCACACCCAATCGCACCGAAGATTAAAAATACGTACAGATGGCCATTTATTCCTTCTCCCACAGTGGTGCGCAAGTCGTTACGACCCGGTCCCCATCCGGCCGTACCGAACAGTTCAAGGATACCGTACCCGATGGAACCGAAGGAAAAGCCTCCTACCGTCGAGGCGCGGGCGCCACTCCAGAAACTGTGAACAGATATTGCTAGGATCACAGACGAGACGAGCGCGCAAAATACAACGGGCAACCAGTTTGCGAAGATGATGATGCCTACCCTATCTCGCATTTTATGATTAAGTGTTGCGCCTATCACAATGGCCGTCGAAGCGATCCAAAATGCGCCCAATATGCTTGCCCCCAGCATAAGCACAGAGCCGCCAGAATACATCAAGACGTCGGCCCTCGTTATGGTAATTTGGGTTATGGCAATTTGGCGCTTTTGCTTCAAAGATTTAAATAAATTTATAGTAGAAACGGATAAAAGCGCAGAACCTGCAAATAGGAGAATGTAAGGTCTAGTTTCGTTCAAGTAGTACCAAATGTATGGATGGCAATAAATCACTGCTAGCCACGCCAATCGAAGTCGAAATGATACGGGAGAGGCTGCGATCGCCGCGCACCCTATTGCGAAACAAGGCGCATTTGCCAGGCGCATGACTCGTTCGGAACTGCCAAAGACACTCGTCCACAAGTACATGTAGAGGTGAAAAACGGGCATCTGTCCATCCGAGTCCGAACGCCCGATAAAGCCAGACCACCAGCTGCCAGGGTTTGGCGCTTGCGCGATTGACCAAGTGACAAATTCGTCAATCCATAACGACCTCTCATCTATTGCGCACCACGACACCGCAAATGACGCCAGGACACTGAGTGCCAACAAATGACGTTCACCAAAATGGCGGTCAAATGAGATCACGAGCGGCCTCTTTGCTTTCGTGGTGCGCGGGTATATCGTCGACCTTCGCGCGTCGACCCGGTTCCCGCCGCCGGGGGTCGATGAAACGGGCACAGTCGAGAGCCGGAATGACTGGATAGTTGGATCGGCCGCTGAGCAGCATCAACGTAATTCCGACAATAAAGACCCCAGCTTGGATCATAATAATCAGGAACGTCGACAACACTGTCGTTGCCCAGCCCGGAGTGGCTAGGTTGGTAAAGAATTTATAGAAAATAGCAAATATTATTGACGCAAAAGCAAAAACCATTACTCCTGCGGCAACGAGAAATAACCTCACAAAAATTACATCAACATAAACGGAGATTCCGCTCAGCCCATGGGTGACCAGAGAAGTAAAATTCATCTGTGATCGACCCGCATATCGCTCACCGCGAACGGTCGGTACGTTCACAAGGCGGTAGCGCGAGCGAATAAGTGTTGCAGCGAGATTATTCCACAAGGTGGAACTAAATGTAAGGCCATTTATCACATCGGCAGGAATTAGCGCGAAATTTCCTGATGATATATTGCGGCCGGTCAACATACGGAACAAAAGTCGATAAAGTACATAGCCAATCTTGAAGGTCAATGTCTCGGATCTTTTGGTTCGCTCGGCCAAAATGACGGCGTCTCCGTTGGCTCTTGACGCATCAACCAGCGCACCAATTTCCTCGGGTCGATCCTCTCCGTCGCTATCCATAATCAAGACCGCGTCAAAGTTCGCCCAACTGGCAACGTGAACAAGTCCGATCGCGATTGCCCGCTGATGTCCAAGATTCGTCGTTAGGCGTATAACTTCGAGGCGCCGAATGCACGAGTCGCCGCCGATTCCTTGATCGATCCCCGCAAGCGGGTCGGTCGAAGCGTCGTCGACTACTGCAATAAAAAACTCGATGTCCTCGCACCGGTAAAGAGCACTAATCCGCCTGACCAATATCGACAGCGATATCCAGTCGTTGAAGACAGGCGTGACCACGGCCAATCGAAATGGCGGTTCAGGCAAGGTGACTCCTCCCCGCGGATCGGTTGTACGCCTCAACGTCGGAAGGATCTGGCCATGCACCGCCGACCGTCGAAGCCGCTGTAGTCGTGAAGCAATATTAAACAGCGCACGTGAGGATAGCATCCCACAATTGTGTGTTTCGGCCCTTTAATCGCGCGTCTGTCGGCCTGCTTTTTGAGACGTTGGGGACGTCGTAACGCACTCTACCGAGGTACCTTCGCCTGGCGCCGGCTATTCATGACATCGAACGCGAATCCAAGCAGATATATGGGGTAGAGGCGAATCAGCCGAATGGCAAAAAAACATATCACGCCTTTATGTGTAGATCTTCGCGGAATAGGCGCCGGCGATACGAAACCGGAGAGACAATAAAGAGATCAACCGCGAGGCTGCCCCTGCCAAAGACCTCCGTGCCGTCCAAGACCTGGAAACGTTTCATTGCGTTGCCATACAAGAAAATCGCTTTTAGTCGAACAGATTTTCTGTCGTGTTTCTGATCACGGAGGTCGGCTTGAAAGATTCCATGAGGGTGAAGCGTGTTATTCGGTCTATTCTGTATATAGAATTCAAAATGCTGCGCTAATGCTTCGGGTCCGTGACGCTAGGAGTTCGGGACGAACGAACCGGGCGCAGAGATGATCGCGGAACATGCGACGGACGATCGGCGCAGAGCCGCGCCGGCCACCCATGCGCGGATCGGGGAGCAGAATTGCATCCGTAATTGCTGGCGTTATCGCGGCACAGGGCCGCCGACCGCTAAGCTATTGAAAAGAATGGGGCGAGTGACCGGGCTCGAACCGGCGACATCCAGAATCACAATCTGGCGCTCTAACCAACTGAGCTACACCCGCCATCGCGGCGCAGGTGGTAGCGCGTCGCTGCCGTGGCGTCAAGAGCGCCTCCCGGCGTGATTTGCCTACGAGACAGTCGCAGGCCGCGGCTTATCGCGGTAATCTCCGACGTCTATCTGTGAGCGGGCGTTTCTAGATGACCGTGGCGTCGCCGAACGATTTTGCCCTGCTGACGCCGCACGAGATGGCGCGGGCGGATGCCATGGCGATGGCGGCCGGCATTGCCGGCGAGCGGCTGATGGAGGCGGCGGGCGGCGCCGTCGCAAGCGCGGTCGCCGCCCGGTGGTCGAGGCGGTCGGTCGCGGTGCTCTGCGGTCCCGGCAACAACGGCGGCGACGGCTTCGTCGCGGCACGGCGGCTCGCGGCCGCCGGCTGGCCCGTGCGTCTCTTCCTGCTGGGCACGCGCGAGGCGCTCAAGGGCGACGCGGCGCGCCACGCCGCCTTGTGGAGCGGCGCCGTCGAGCCGCTGCCGGCGAGCCTGCCGCCCGAAACCGCTCTCGTCATCGACGCGATCTTCGGCGCGGGTCTGGCCCGGCCGGTCGACGGCGTCGCACGCCAGGTTCTCGAAAGCCTGGTGCCACGCCGCTTGCCCACCGTCGCCGTTGACGTGCCGAGCGGGGTCGACGGCGCGACCGGCGCGGTGCTGGGCTATGCCCCGGCTTGCGCTGTGACCGTCACCTTCTTCCGCAAGAAGCCGGGCCATCTGCTGTTTCCCGGCCGCGCCCTCTGCGGCGAGACGATCGTCGCCGATATCGGGATACCGGACGCGGTGCTGACGACGATCGCGCCGCGCACCTTCGAGAACGCACCCGCCGTCTGGCGCCACGCCGTCCCGTGGCCGCGCCCGGACGGCCATAAATACGCTCGCGGCCACGCGCTCATCGCCGGCGGCGCGGTGATGACCGGCGCCGCGCGGCTCGCGGCGCGGGCGGCGGCGCGCAGCGGGGCAGGGCTGGTGACGATCGCCGCGCCGCGCGAGAGCTTTGCGATCTACGCCGCGGCGCTGGCCGGGACCATCGTCCAGCCGATCGACGGGCTGGCCGATTTCGCGGCGCTGCTCGGCGACGCGCGGCGCAACGCGATCCTGGTCGGCCCGGGGGTCGGGGCCGTGCCGGCGACGCGCGATCTCGTCCTCGCCGCCTTGGCGACGCGGCGCAGCGTCGTCCTCGACGCCGATGTCTTCGCCGTCTTCGCCGGCAAGGCCGCCGAGCTCGCCGCTGCGATCGCCGGGCCGACGCTGCTGACGCCGCACGCCGGCGAATTCGCCCGGCTCTTCGGCGACGTCGGCGACCGGCTGGCGAGCGCCCGAAGCGCCGCGGCCGCGAGCGGCGCGACGATGCTCTTGAAGGGCCCCGACACCGTCGTCGCGTCGCCCGACGGCTGGGCCGTCATCAACGCCAACGCGCCGCCCGAGCTGGCGACGGCGGGCAGCGGCGACGTCCTCGCCGGCATCGCGACCGGCCTGCTGGCGCAGGGCATGAGCCTCCCTCTTGCCGCTGCCGCCGCCGTCTGGCTGCACGGCGAGGCAGCGGCGCGCTTCGGGCCGGGGCTCGTCGCCGAGGACATCATCGACGCGCTGCCGCCAGTGCTGCGTGACCTCAAGGAGGAACGCGACGAAGTCACCGATCCCGGCGAATCGATCGCATGAGGAATGCGCGCATGATGGAGTAATTGTCATCGGATCTCGTTTATGAATTTCCGATCGCAGGGAAGGGGTTCGCGACCGTTATGATCGACGTCACCACCGGGTTCCTCGGCTCTGTCTTCGACCGCACGATGAGCAATCTGCGGGCGGCGTGGCGCGAGATCGCCGAATCGGCACGCACCGGACGGGGCGCGCCGCCGCGGCCCGAGCTGCCGCCGGAGGATGCCGAGCGCGTGCGCGAGCAGATGAGTGCCTGTCTCGCCGGTCGCGGCGGCGAGGTCTCGGCGCGGGCTCGGGCGGCCCAGCTCGGCCGCACCTATCTCGCGCTCGATGCGACCGGTCGCGAGCGCTTCCTGCGCATCCTGGCCGAATCCTTCGACGTCGACCGCGCCGCGATCGACGCCTGTTGCGCGCGGCTCGCCAAGGCGCAGGGCCCCGAGCGGATCCCCGCCGAGCGCGCGCTGCGGCAGGCGCTGGAAGCGCCGCGCCTCGGCCTGCTGACGCAGTTCAACGCCCTGCCGGAAGGGGTCAAGTTCCTCGTCGACATGCGCGCCGAGCTGAGCCGGATGGCGCGCGGCGACGCGACGCTCGGCGCGCTTGATCACGACCTCAGATCCCTGCTCGCCCGCTGGTTCGACATCGGCTTCCTCGAGCTGCGGCGAATCACCTGGGAAGCGTCGGCGGCCCTTCTCGAAAAGCTGATCGTCTACGAGGCGGTGCACGAGATCCGCGGCTGGACCGACCTCAAGAAGCGATTGGAGACCGATCGCCGCTGCTTTGCCTTCTTCCATCCGCGGATGCCGAATGAGCCGCTCATCTTCGTCGAGGTCGCGCTGGTCTCCGGCATGTCGGACAATATCGGGGAGTTGCTCGACGTCGACGCGCCGCTCGGCGACCCGGCGCTCGCCGACACTGCGATCTTCTACTCGATCTCGAACTGCCAGCAGGGACTCGTCGGGATCAGCTTCGGCAATTTCCTGATCAAGCGCGTCGTCGACAGCCTGGCGAGCGAGCTGCCGCAGCTCAAGACATTCGCGACGCTGTCGCCGGTGCCGGGGTTCCGCACCTGGCTCGCGTCCCGCCTTGCCGAGGATGAGGTCGGGCTGCTGACCGCAGCCGAGAGGCGGACTCTCGCGGCACTGCCGGAGGGGCGCGGCGACACCGGCCTCCGCGGAATTCTCGACCGGCCGGACTGGCATCGCGATCCGCTCGTGATGGAGGCGCTGCGCGAGCCGCTGCTGCGTCTCTGCGCACGCTATCTCCAGCTCGACAAGACCGCGACCGGCCGGGCCCGCGACCCGGTCGCGCATTTCCATCTCAGCAACGGCGCCCGGATGGAGCGGTTGAATTGGGCGGGCGACCTTTCGCCCAAAGGGATCCAGCAATCCGCGGGCATCATGATCAACTACCTCTACCGGCTCTCCGAGATCGAGGAGAACCACGAGGCCTATACCGGCGAGGGCCGCATCGTCGCCTCGTCGTCCTTGCGCTCGCTCTTACGGAGCTGACCGGATTGTTCCGATATCCGGATCGCCGATCCACCAGACCTATACAAAAAGATACGAAATCGATGAAATCGCTGCCGATTCGGCTCGTCATTAAGGAAATCTTCAACACCGATTGACAATGATGGCATAGTAGGTATCGAAAAAAGAGGGTCGTGTTATGTTCCTCAACAAAGCGCTGGGCCGTGGGAAGACTGCCGATCTCAAGCCGGGCGAGAATTATTGTCGCAACCATGGGCCGGCGCTGATCGAGACCGCGACGGTACTCGAGTTGCGCAACGACCAGGCCGGCATACCCCATGTCCGTTTCAGCGTCCGCTTTCAGCACGACGCGAAGGAGACGGTCGAGACCGCGCTGCGGTTGCTTTCGGTCCCGGCATTCCAATCCTGCTACCGACGGATGGCCTAGCGGCCGACGCCGAATCGTCGCGCGCCCGCGGCGGCGCGGCGCCAGGATTGTTTTACAGCCCGATTCTCTGTGCTATGAAGCCGTCTCGCCGGGTGTGGTGAGGCGGCTTCGCCATGTTTGCGCCCGGAAACCGTGCGGGCGTGGCGGAATTGGTAGACGCACTGGATTTAGGTTCCAGCGACCTCGGTCGTGGGGGTTCAAGTCCCTCCGCCCGCACCACGCATTAGATTTCACGCCTCGGCGGCTGCGGCTTAGCGCAGCGATCGCCGGGCACTCTCAGCGAGCGGGTATCCCAGTCAAATGCAGATCACCGAGACCAGCGCCGAAGGGCTGAAGCACGAATACACCGTCGTGATCGCGTCGAACGACATCGAGCAGAAGATGCAGGACCGACTCGTCGAGATCGGCAAGACCGTGCGCCTGCCGGGCTTCCGCCCGGGCAAGGTGCCGATGCCGCTGCTGCGCAAGCGCTATGGCCCCTCGGTCCTCGGCGAGGTGCTGGAGAGCACGGTCTCCGACAGCTCGGCGCAGGCGATCGCGGACAAGGGTCTGCGACCGGCGATGCAGCCGAAGATCGAGATCGTCTCCTTCAAGGAGGGCACCGACCTCGAGTACAAGCTTGCGGTCGAGGTCATGCCGGAGATCAAGCCGGTCGATTTCTCCGAGATCAAGCTCGAGCGCCTCCGCCCCGAGGTTCCCGAGGAGGAGGTCGACAAGGCGCTGGCTCGTATCGCCGAGCCGCATCGCAAGGGTGAGAAGGTCGACCGTCCGGCCGCGACGGGCGACGTCGTCGTCATCGACTTCGTCGGTTCCGTCGACGGCACCGAGTTTCCCGGCGGCAGCGCCACCGACCACCGGCTCGAGCTCGGCTCCGGCCGCTTCATTCCCGGTTTCGAGGACCAGTTGATCGGCGTCAGCGCCGGCGACGAGCGTACCGTCGCAGTGACGTTCCCGGCGGATTACGGCAGCGACGAGCTGGCCGGCAAGGCGGCGAGCTTCGCCGTCAAGGTCAAGGCAGTCGAGGCGATGCAGCCGGCGACGATCGACGACGACTTCGCAAAGGAGCTCGGTTTCGACGATCTCGCGGGGTTGCGCAAGGGCGTCCGCGATCAGCTGGAGCGCGACTACAACGGGCTCGCGCGGCAGCGCCTCAAGCGCAAGTTGCTCGACGATCTCGCCGCACGCCACGATTTTCCGGTTCCCCCGGGGATGGCGGATCTCGAGTTTGACACCATATGGAAACAATTCGAGCAGGCACGCGAGCAGAACAAGGAGGCGGTTGCCGAGGACGCGGACAAGAGCGACGATGAGCTCAAGGCGGAGTACCGCTCGATTGCTGAGCGGCGCGTCCGGCTGGGGCTCCTCCTGGCGCAGATCGGCGAGAGCAACGCTCTCACCGTGGCGCCCGAGGAGGTCAACCGCGCCTTGTTCGAGGAAGCGCGCAAACATCAAGGGTACGAGAAGCAGGTGATCGAATTTTACCGGGGCAACCCGCAGGCGATGGCGAATTTGCGGGCGCCGATCTTCGAGGACAAGGTCGTCGACTTCATCCTCGAAATGGCGACGGTGACCGACAAGCCGGTGGCGATTGCCGAGTTGCTGGCCGCCGACGATGAGGGCGAGGATGGCAAGCCGGCGTAACGTAAAGCGGACGTGTAGGCGGTATTTGGTTGAGCAGAGGTTTAGGAGCGGCCGCGATGCGGGACAGTGATCCGATTGAAATCTACAACAACACCCTCGTGCCGATGGTTGTCGAGCAGACGAACCGCGGCGAGCGTGCCTTCGACATCTATTCGATGCTCCTCAAGGAGCGAATCATCTTCCTGGTGGGCGGCGTCAACGACGGCGTCGCGAGCCTCGTCTGCGCGCAGCTGCTCTACCTGGAATCGGTGAACCCGACCAAGGACATCTCGTTCTACATTAACTCGCCGGGCGGCGTCGTGACGAGCGGCATGGCGATCTACGATACGATGCAGTACATCCGTTCGCCGGTTTCGACCGTTTGCATGGGCATGGCCGCCTCGATGGGATCGCTTCTTCTCACCGCCGGCGCGAAGGGCAAGCGCTTCTCGCTGCCGAATGCGCGGATCATGATCCATCAACCCTCGGGCGGCGCCCAGGGCCAGGCGAGCGACATCGAGATCCAGGCGCGCGAGATCCTTGCGACGCGGGCGCGGCTGAACGAGATCTACGTCAAGCACACCGGTCAGACGCTCGATTTCATCTCGAGCGCAGTCGAGCGTGACAAGTTCCTGTCGCCGCTGGAGGCCAAGGAGTTCGGGCTGATCGACGAGGTCGTGGTCAGCCGACCGGCGCGCGAGGACGACGTCAAGGTGCGCGCCTGACGGCCGCGCCGGCCGTCAGTCCGCACTCACATGTACCGAGGAATTGAGCTGATTTAACTAGTTATTGATCGCCACGTGGTACATATCGTTAAATCATGTGACCGTCGCGTGTCTGCGCGCTGCGGCCGCGGCCCGGAGTTATCGGTGATGGTGTCCGGGCACGGCGTGCGGGTTCGACGGTTTGAAGATCGGGATCCTTCCCGATTGCTGACGGAGTGGCTATGACCAAGTCAAGCGGGGGCGACGCGAAAAACACGCTCTACTGCTCATTCTGCGGGAAAAGCCAGCATGAGGTGCGCAAGCTCATTGCCGGGCCAACCGTCTTCATCTGCGACGAGTGCGTCGAGCTCTGCATGGACATCATCCGTGAGGAGCACAAGACGACGCTGGTGAAGTCGCGGGACGGGGTGCCGGGGCCGCGCGACATCTGCAAGGTGCTCGACGACTACGTGATCGGCCAGGATCATGCCAAGCGCGTTCTCTCGGTCGCCGTCCACAACCACTACAAGCGTCTCGCGCATGGCGCGAAGAACAACGATGTCGAGCTCGCCAAGTCGAACATCCTGCTCGTCGGACCGACCGGCTCGGGCAAGACGCTGCTTGCCCAGACGCTCGCCCGCATCATCGACGTGCCTTTCACGATGGCCGATGCGACGACGCTGACCGAGGCCGGCTATGTCGGCGAGGACGTCGAAAACATCATCCTCAAGTTGCTTCAGTCGGCCGACTACAACGTCGAGCGCGCGCAGCGCGGCATCGTCTATATCGACGAGGTCGACAAGATCAGCCGCAAGTCCGACAACCCGTCGATCACCCGCGACGTCTCGGGCGAAGGCGTACAGCAGGCGCTCCTCAAGATCATGGAGGGCACCGTCGCCTCGGTGCCGCCCCAGGGCGGCCGCAAGCACCCGCAGCAGGAGTTCCTGCAGGTCGATACGACGAACATCCTCTTCATCTGTGGCGGCGCCTTCTCTGGGCTGGAGAAGATCATCGCGCAGCGCCGCCAGGGCAGCTCCATCGGCTTCGGCGCCGAGGTGCGCGGCCCCGACGAGCGCAAGACGGGCGAGATCCTCCGCGATCTTGAGCCTGAGGATCTGCTCAAGTTCGGCCTCATCCCCGAGTTCGTCGGCCGCCTGCCGGTGGTCGCGACGCTCGACGACCTCGACGAGGCGACGCTGGTTGAGATCCTGACCAAGCCGAAGAACGCGCTCGTCAAGCAGTACCAGCGGCTGTTCGAGATGGAGGACGTCCGTCTCGACTTCAACGAAGAGGCGCTCAAGGCGATCGCCCACAAGGCCATCCTGCGCAAGACCGGCGCGCGCGGCCTGCGGTCGATCATGGAGTCGATCCTCCTCGACTCGATGTTCGAGCTGCCCGGCCTCACCGGAGTCAGCGAGATCGTCATCAACCGCGAGGTCGTCGAAGGCCGCGCCGTGCCTCTCTATGTCCATTCCGACCGCCGCGGCGAGGGCGCCGGCGCCTGATCGTGGCGCTTGCTTCTGCCGCATGGAACGGGAACGATGGTGCTGTCCGGGGAGCCGACTTGAATGGCTCGGCTCTCACCCCAGATTAAGTGACCGCCGTTTGAACAGTGGCCGGCCTCGCCGCGTGGGGGGCCGGTCATCCTCCAGAAAAGAGGCCCCATGTTTGAAATTTCCCG
This sequence comes from Rhodospirillales bacterium, assembly GCA_028291405.1. Classification (GTDB taxonomy): domain Bacteria; phylum Pseudomonadota; class Alphaproteobacteria; order ATCC43930; family CGMCC-115725; genus URHD0088. The sequence continues at coordinate 11,173 of JAQGID010000128.1, forward strand.
CGGCACGCTATATCCTGTCCTGCCGCTTCGCGACATCGTTGTCTTCCCGCACATGATCGTGCCGCTCTTCGTCGGGCGCGAGAAGTCGGTGCGCGCGCTCGAGGACGTGATGAAGGACGACAAGCAGATCCTGCTCGTCACCCAGAAGAACGCCGCCCAGGACGACCCCACGACCTCCGACATCTATTCGGTCGGCACCGTCGGCACGGTGCTGCAGCTGCTCAAGCTGCCCGACGGCACGGTCAAGGTGCTGGTCGAGGGCGGCCAGCGCGCCCGTATCGCCCGCTTCGCCGAGAACGAGGCGTTCTTCCAGGCCTATGCCGAGCCGATCGCCGAGAAGCCCGGCGACAACCAGGAGATCGAGGCGCTGGCGCGCACGGTCGTCTCGCAGTTCGAGCAGTACATCAAGCTCAACAAGAAGATCCCGCCCGAGGTGCTCGTCTCGATCAACCAGATCGAGGATTCGGGCAAGCTCGCCGATACCGTCGCCTCGCATCTCGCGCTCAAGATTCCCGAGAAGCAGGAGCTGCTCGAGACCGAGCTGCTGTCCGAGCGGCTCGAGAAGGTCTTCGGCTACATGGAAGGCGAGATCGGCGTCCTCCAGGTCGAGAAGCGCATCCGCAACCGCGTCAAGCGGCAAATGGAGAAGACGCAGCGCGAGTACTACCTCAACGAGCAGCTCAAGGCGATCCAGAAGGAGCTCGGCGAGGGCGAGGACGGCCGCGACGAGCTGGCCGAGCTCGAGGAGAAGATCAACAAGACGAAATTCTCCAAGGAGGCGCACGACAAGGCGATCGCCGAGGTCAAGAAGCTGCGCTCGATGAGCCCGATGTCGGCCGAGGCGACGGTGGTGCGCAACTATCTCGACTGGCTGCTGTCGATTCCGTGGCAGAACCGCACCAAGATCAAGCGCGACATCAAGGCCGCCGAGAAGGTGCTCAACGCCGACCATTTCGGCCTCGAGAAGGTCAAGGAGCGTATTCTCGAGTACCTCGCCGTGCAGCAGCGCATGAAGAAGGTGAAGGGTCCGATCCTCTGCCTCGTCGGCCCGCCCGGCGTCGGCAAGACCTCGCTCGGCAAGTCGATCGCCCGCGCCACCGGCCGCAACTTCGTGCGCATGTCGCTCGGCGGCGTGCGTGACGAGGCCGAGGTCCGCGGCCATCGCCGTACCTATATCGGCTCGATGCCCGGCAAGGTCGTGCAGGGCATGAAGAAGGCGAAGTCGTCGAACCCGCTGTTCCTCCTCGACGAGATCGACAAGCTCGGCGCCGATTGGCGGGGCGACCCGTCGTCGGCCCTGCTCGAGGTCCTCGATCCGGAGCAGAACGCCAACTTCAACGATCATTACCTCGAGGTCGACTACGACCTCTCCGACGTGATGTTCGTGACGACGGCGAACACGCTGCGCATGCCGCAGCCGCTGCTCGACCGCATGGAGCTGATCCGCATCCCCGGCTACACCGAGGATGAGAAGGTCGAGATCGCCAAGCGCCACCTGATCGACAAGCAAGTGACGCAGCACGGGCTGAAGAAGACCGAATGGTCGATCACCGACGACGCGTTGCGCGACCTGATCCGCTACTACACGCGCGAGGCTGGCGTCCGGAATCTCGAGCGTGAGATCGCCAATCTGACGCGCAAGTCCATCAAGGAAATCTTGATGAAGAAGGTGACCAAGGTAACGGTCACCCGCCGCAACCTCGAGAAATTCGCCGGCGTGAAGCGCTTCCGCTTCGGCGAGGTCGAACTCGAGGATCTCGTTGGCGTGACGACCGGTCTCGCCTGGACCGAGGTCGGCGGCGAGCTGCTGTCGATCGAGGCGGTGACGCTGCCAGGCAAGGGCCGCGTCACGGCGACCGGCAAGCTCGGCGATGTCATGAAGGAATCGGTGCAGGCAGCGGAGAGCTACGTCAAGTCGCGCAGCTATGCCTTCGGTATCAAGCCGTCGACCTTCGAGAAGAAGGACATCCACGTGCACGTGCCGGAAGGCGCGACGCCCAAGGATGGTCCATCGGCCGGCGTCGCCATGGTGACCTCGATCGTCTCGGTGCTGACCGGCATCGCGATTCGTCGCGACGTTGCGATGACCGGCGAGATCACGCTCCGCGGCCGCGTCTTGCCGATCGGCGGCTTGAAGGAGAAGCTGCTGGCAGCACTGCGCGGCGGGCTGAAGACCGTCCTGATCCCGCGCGAGAACGAAAAGGATCTCGCCGAGATTCCCGACAACGTGAAGAAGGGGATGACGATCATCCCGGTCGGCACCGTCGACGAGTTGCTCAAGCACGCGCTCGTCACCCCGCCGGTGCCGATCGAATGGACGGAGGAGGGCGGCCAAGTCATGCCGAGCGCCCCCGTCGAGGAACGGCCCGGCGTTATCACCCATTAGGATCGGTCGATACGGCGAAAGGAGGGCACTCGCATGCCGGGTGCCCTCCGATCACCGGTAAACTTCTAAAACCCTTGGAAAACCTAGTAATTGGACCTCGTCGGCAATTGACCTTTCCGATTCCGCCGATCTACACTGCCTCGCGATTTACACCGCCTCTTCCCGAGGCTTTCGCTTCGATCTTCCATCAACCGCTTCGAGTAGGGGGGCCCAACTCGTGAACAAGAATGAACTCGTCGACGCCGTCGCAACCGCTGCCGATTTGAAGAAATCGGAGGCCACGCTGGCCGTCGACGCCGTGTTCGACGCCATCACCGGCGCGCTGAAGAAAGGTGACGAGGTTCGTCTCGTTGGCTTCGGCACTTTCGCCGTCAGCCAGCGCGCGGCTTCGGAGGGTCGCAATCCTCGGACCGGCGACAAGATCCAGATCGCAGCGTCCAAGCAGCCGAAGTTCAAGGCCGGCAAGGGCCTGAAGGACGCCGTCAACTAAAGACGTCCGATCCAATGGAAACCGGCCGCTGCCTGGCAGCTGGCCGGTTTCTTCTTTTGTGGCCGGTTTATTTTTCTGCGGCGGCGCAATATTCTCCGCGGACCGGCTCTCGAAGACCGTGCGATTAGCTCAGCGGTAGAGCGTCTCGTTTACACCGAGAATGTCGGCGGTTCGATCCCGTCATCGCCCACCACCGCCTTCGCGTCGAATCGGGATTCGCCTGACGGGCGCTGGAAGAAAGAGGACTTGTGGCGTTATCCGAGACCGCGAGGGATTGGCTCGGCGCACGACGGTTGAGGCTCGAATTCCGCACGCGTCTGCGCAGCTGGCGCAAAGTGACGTGCATCGGCACGGTCGTGGCGTCGCGCCGCATCACCCGCGCGACGGTCAGATCCTGCTCGCGGGCCGACGTCGCCGCTCGCGCCGTGAGGCATCATTATCCAATTACCGAAGAATTGCGTGACGCGCGGATTGACACCCGAGGCCGCAGCAGAGTATCAGTCCCGCCCTCGGAGCGAAGGCTACGGGGGTGTAGCTCAGTTGGTTAGAGCGCCGGCCTGTCACGCCGGAGGTCGCGGGTTCGAGCCCCGTCACTCCCGCCATCGCTGCGGCGCAAGAAATGCGAAGTTCTGCTCCGGACGACGTGGTTGAAACGTGATTGCTGCACAGCAGCATTTCACGCTTCACTTGTCCGCCGGCGTTGCATATATCTCTTATGAACGGTCGAATGGCGCCGATTTAGGGCGTTTAGCGGGCTTGATGCCTAGCATTCGTAGGTAGTTTGTCGTAAGGAGGTCGCGCATGGACATCTTGCTGCGCGAGTATCTGCCGATCCTGATTTTCCTGGGCATCGCCATCGGTCTGGCGACGGTGATCGTGATCGCCTCGCTGATCGTGGCGCGGCAGCGCCCGGATTCGGAAAAGCTGTCGCCCTACGAATGCGGCTTCGAGCCGTTCCAGGACGCGCGCAACAAGTTCGACGTCCGTTTCTATCTCGTCGCAATCCTCTTCATCATCTTCGATCTCGAGGTCGCCTTCCTGTTTCCCTGGGCGGTCTCGCTCGGCAAGCTCGGCATGTTCGGCTTCTGGTCGATGATCGTCTTCCTCGGCGTGCTGACAATCGGTTTCATCTACGAATGGCGCAAAGGGGCGCTCGAATGGGAGTAAGCCAGAGTCCGGAACGGCTGGTCCCGGTGCCGCCGGGCGCGACGCAGGACGAGCTGCTGCGCCAGGTGACGGACGAGATCCAGGACAAGGGCTTCGTCGTCGCCCAGCTCGACAACCTCGTCAACTGGGCGCGCAGCGGCTCGCTGTGGCCGATGACCTTCGGTCTCGCCTGCTGCGCCGTCGAGATGATGCATTCTGCGGCGAGCCGCTACGACCTCGACCGCTTCGGCATCGTCTTCCGGCCGAGCCCGCGCCAATCCGACGTGATGATCGTCGCCGGCACGCTGACCAACAAGATGGCCCCCGCGCTGCGCAAGGTGTACGATCAGATGGCCGAGCCGCGCTGGGTCATCTCGATGGGCTCCTGCGCCAATGGCGGCGGCTATTACCACTATTCCTACTCGGTCGTGCGCGGCTGCGACCGTATCGTCCCGGTCGACATCTATGTTCCCGGCTGCCCGCCGACCGCCGAGGCGCTGCTCTACGGCGTCCTCCAGCTGCAGAAGAAGATCAAGCGTCAGCGGGTCTTCGCCCGCTGATAACCGCCTCAGATCAACGGCCCCACAAGAGCAATGACCCAGGCACTCAAAGACCTCGGCGACTACATCGCTTCGGCCCGGCCGAGCGAAATCCTCGGTTCCGAGATCCAGCACGGCCAGCTGACCCTCAAGGTGAAGCGCGGCGCGATCGTCGGCGTGACGACCTTCCTGCGCGACGACCCCAAGTGCCGGTTCAAGATGCTGGTCGAGCTCTGCGGCGTCGACTACCCCGACCGGGCGGAGCGCTTCGACGTCGTCTACATCCTGCTGTCGCTGTCGCTGAACCAGCGCATCCGCCTCAAGGTCGCGACCGACGAGGAGACGCCGGTGCCGTCGATCACCGGCATCTACAACGCCGCCGGCTGGTACGAGCGCGAGGCCTGGGATCTGTTCGGCATCTATTTCTCCGATCACCCGGATCTCCGCCGCATCCTCACGGACTACGGCTTCGAGGGCCATCCGCTGCGTAAGGACTTCCCACTGACCGGCTATGTCGAGGTCCGCTACGACGAGGAGCAGAAGCGCGTCGTCTATGAGCCGGTCAAGCTCAAGCAGGAGTTCCGCAGCTTCGACTTCCTGTCGCCATGGGAGGGGATGAACGAGATCCTGCCGGGGGACGAGAAGGCGATCGACGGCAAGGCGGGAGGGCACGCGCCATGAACGACGCGCACGAGACCCAGCTGCGCGAGACTGTGATCGCGGAGACGGCGCCCTTCGACGAGCAGCCGGCCGAAGTCCAGATCAAGAATTTCACGATGAACTTCGGGCCGCAGCATCCCGCGGCGCACGGCGTTCTCCGCCTCGTCCTCGAGATGGACGGCGAGATCGTCGAGCGTGCCGACCCGCATATCGGCCTGCTGCACCGCGGCACCGAAAAGCTCATCGAGTACAAGACCTACCTCCAGGCGGTGCCGTATTTCGACCGCCTCGACTACGTCTCGCCGATGTGCCAGGAGCACGCCTTCGCTCTCGGCGTCGAGCAGCTGCTCGGCATCACCGCACCGCCGCGCGCGCAATACATCCGCGTCCTCTTCAGCGAAGTGACGCGGATCCTCAACCACATCCTCAACATCACCGCTTTCGCGCTCGACGTCGGTGCGATCACCCCGCTGCTGTGGGGCTTCGAGGAGCGCGAGAAGCTGCTCGAGTTCTACGAGCGCGTCTCCGGTGCCCGCTTTCACTCCGCCTATTTTCGCCCGGGCGGCGTGCACCAGGACATGCCGGTGGGCCTCGCCGACGACATTGCCGGGTTCTGCGATCATTTCCCGAAGGTGATCGACGATCTCGAGCGGCTGCTGACCGACAACCGCATCTTCCGCCAGCGCACCGTCGACATCGGCATCGTCAGCAAGGCGGAGGCGCTCGACTGGGGCTTCTGCGGGCCGATGCTGCGCGCCTCGGGCGTGCCGTGGGATCTCCGCAAGTCGCAGCCTTACGATGCCTATGGCGAGATGGATTTCGATATCCCGATCGGCCGCAACGGTGATTGCTTCGACCGCTACCTCGTGCGCATCGAGGAGATGCGGCAGTCGCTGCGTATCATGAAGCAGGCGCTGGCGAAGATGCCGGGCGGCCCGGTCAAGGTGAACGACCGCAAGGTCGCGCCGCCGCCGCGCGCCGAGATGAAGAACTCGATGGAAGCGCTGATCCATCACTTCAAGCTCTATACCGAGGGCTATCACGTGCCGGCCGGCGAGACCTACACGGCGGTCGAGGCGCCCAAGGGCGAGTTCGGCATCTATCTCGTCTCGGACGGCACCAACAAGCCTTACCGCTGCAAGATCCGGGCTCCGGATTTCGCCTTCCTCCAGGGGGCCGACTTCATGTCGAAGGGCCACATGCTCGCCGACATGGTGGCGATCATCGGCTCGATGGACATCGTTTTCGGCAGTATCGATCGATGAGCGCAGAGCACAACGACACGCCGGTCGCCCAGCCCGAGAGCTTCGCCTTTACCGCGGAGAATCTCGAGAAGGCGAGATACCACATCGCGAAATACCCGCCCGGCCGCCAGGCCAGCGCGGTGCTGCCGCTGCTCGACCTGGCGCAGCGCCAGCACGACAACTGGCTGCCGCGCGCGGCGATGGACACCGTCGCCGACATCCTCGAGATGCCGCGCATCCGCGTCTACGAGGTCGCGACCTTTTACTCGATGTTCAACCTGCGGCCGGTCGGGAAATATTTCCTGCAGCTCTGCACGACGACGCCATGCTGGCTGCGTGGTTCTGACGCCGTGGTCGAGACCTGCAAGCACAAGCTCGGGATCGACATTGGCGAGATCACCCCGGACGGCAAGTTCAGCATGATGGAGGTCGAGTGCCTGGGCGCCTGCGTCAACGCGCCGGTCATCCAGGTCAACGACGACTTTTACGAGGACCTCGACGCCGCCTCGACCGAGGCCCTGCTCGACGCGCTGGCCAACGACCGGCCGCCGCCGATGGGGCCCGCCGTCAAGCGCCAGAACGCCGCGCCGATATCGGGACGGACGACGCTGCTGTCGGATCCGACGCAACGCCAGCCCGCCGGGACAGCGCCCGCTGGAGACCCCAATGCTGCGTGACGAAGACCGCATCTTCACCAACCTCTACGGCGAGCACGACTGGCACCTGCCGGGCGCGCTGGCGCGCGGCGACTGGGACGGCACCAAGGAGTTCATCCTCAAGGGCCGCGACTGGATCGTCGAGCAGGTCAAGTCCTCGGGGCTGCGCGGCCGCGGCGGCGCCGGTTTCCCGACCGGCCTCAAATGGTCGTTCATGCCCAAGCAGAGCGACCGGCCCACTTATCTCGTCGTCAACGCCGACGAGAGCGAGCCCGGCACCTGCAAGGACCGCGACATCATCCGCTTCGATCCGCAAAAGCTGATAGAGGGCTGCCTCCTGGCCAGCGTCGGGATGGGGGCAGGGGCCTGTTACATCTACATCCGCGGCGAGTTCTACAACGAGGCGCGGCATCTCCAGACCGCGATCGAGGAGGCCTACGCGGCCGGGCTCGTCGGCAAGAACGCCTGCGGCTCGGGCTATGATTTCGAGATCTACCTGCACCGCGGCGCCGGCGCCTATATCTGCGGTGAGGAGACCGCGCTGCTCGAGAGCCTCGAGGGGCGCAAGGGCCAGCCGCGGCTGAAGCCGCCGTTCCCCGCCGGCGTCGGGCTCTACGGCTGCCCGACGACCGTCAACAACGTCGAGAGCATTGCCGTCGTCGGCACCATCCTGCGACGCGGCGCAGCGTGGTTCGCCGGCATCGGCCGGCCGAAGAACGAGGGCACCAAGGTCTTCTGCCTCTCGGGCCACGTGAACACGCCCTGCAACGTCGAAGAGGCGATGGGCATCCCGCTGCGCGAGCTCATCGAGAAGCATGGCGGCGGCGTCCGCGGCGGCTGGGACAATCTCCTCGGCGTCATCCCCGGCGGCTCCTCCGTGCCGGTGATCCCGAGGTCGATCTGCGACACCGTGCTGATGGATTTCGACGCGCTGCGCGATGTCAAATCCGGCCTCGGCACCGCGGCGGTCATCGTCATGGACAAGTCGACCGACATCATCAAGGCGATCGCCCGGCTCGCGAAATTCTACAAGCATGAGAGCTGCGGCCAGTGCACGCCCTGCCGCGAGGGCACCGGCTGGATGTGGCGGGTGATGGAGCGCATGGTCAAGGGCAACGCGACCGTTGGCGAGATCGACATGCTGCTCGAGGTCTCCTTCGAGATCGAGGGCCATACGATCTGCGCCCTCGGCGATGCCGCCGCCTGGCCGATCCAGGGCCTCATCCGGCATTTCCGGCCGGAGATGGAGCAGCGCATCAAGCAATATCGCGACGTCGCTCCGCGCGTCGCAGCCGAATAGGCGGGATCGAAAACCATGCCGAAGCTCACCATCGACGGGATTGAGGTCGAGGTTCCGCCGGGGACGACGGTGCTGCAGGCGTGCCAGCGCGCCGGCGTCGAGGTCCCGCATTTCTGCTATCACGAACGGCTGCAGATCGCCGGCAATTGCCGCATGTGCCTGGTCGAACAGGAAAAGGCGCCGAAGCCGATCGCCTCCTGCGCGATGCCGGCCGCCGACAACATGGTCATCCACACCGATTCGGAGAAGGCCAAGAAGGCGCGCAAGGGGGTGATGGAGTTCCTTCTCATCAACCACCCGCTGGACTGCCCGATCTGCGACCAGGGCGGCGAGTGCGATCTTCAGGACCAGGCGATGGCTTATGGCTTCGACCGCGGCCGGTTCGAGGAGAACAAGCGCGCCGTCAAGGACAAGGACTTCGGCCCGCTGGTCAAGACCAGCATGAACCGCTGCATCCACTGCACCCGCTGCGTCCGCTTCGCGACCGAGATCGCCGGCGTCGAAGAGCTCGGCGCCACCGGGCGCGGCGAATCGATGGAGATCGGCACCTATGTCCAGAAGGCGCTGACCTCGGAGCTCTCGGGCAACATCATCGACCTCTGCCCGGTCGGCGCGCTGACCTCCAAGCCCTATGCCTTCGTCGCCCGGCCGTGGGAGCTGCGCAAGACCGAGAGCGTCGACGCGCTCGACGCGGTCGGCAGCAGCATCCGCGTCGATGCCCGCGGCGCCGCGGTCCTCCGCATCCTGCCGCGCCTCAACGAGGACGTGAACGAAGAGTGGATCTCCGACAAGACCCGCTTCGCGGTCGACGGCCTCGGCCACCGCCGGCTCGACCGGCCGTATGTCCGCGTCGGCGGCAAGCTGGCGCCGGCGAGCTGGGGCGATGCATTCAACGCAATCGCCGAGGGTTTCGGCAAGCTTCCGGGCGGCAAGATCGCAGCCCTCGCCGGCGATCTCGTCGACGTCGAGGCGATGCTGGCACTCAAGGAGCTGATGCTGTCGCTCGGCTCGGCGAATATCGATTGCCGGCAGGACGGCGCCAAGCTCGATCCCGCCAGCCGCGCCTCGTATCTCTTCAACACGACGATCGCCGGCATCGAGGAAGCCGACGTCTGCCTGCTCATCGGCACCGATCCGCGCTGGGAGGCGCCGCTCGTCAACGCCCGCCTGCGCAAGCGCTACCTGCGCGGCGGCTTCAAGATCGCGGCGATCGGCCCGACCCTCGATCTGACTTTCCCGGTCGTCCAGCTCGGGCTCGGTCCGGAGGTGCTCGACGACCTCGCCGGCGCCAACCATAGCTGGGGCGACGTGCTGAAGGGTGCCAAGAAGCCGATGCTGATCCTCGGCATGGGCGCGCTGGCGCGGGCCGACGGAGCGCAGATCCTCGCGGCGGCTCGGCGGCTCGCCGAGTCGACCGGCATGGTGCGGGACGACTGGAACGGCTTCAACGTGCTGCATACCGCGGCGGCGCGGGTCGGCGGGCTCGACATCGGCTTCGTGCCGGGTCCCGGCGGGCGCGACCGCGACGCCATCCTCGCCGGCTGCGAGTCGGGCGAGATCGGCGCCGTCTATCTGCTCGGCGCCGACGAGATCGACATGAGCCGGCTCGGCCGCGCCTTCGTCGTCTACCAGGGCCATCACGGCGATGCCGGCGCCAAGCGCGCCGACGTCGTGCTGCCGGGCGCTGCCTATACCGAAAAGGACGGGCTCTACGTCAATACCGAAGGCCGCGTCCAGGCGGCGCGCCGCGCCGGCTTCCCGCCGGGCGAGGCGCGCGAGGATTGGGCGATCCTGCGCGCCCTTTCCGACGTACTCGGCCACAAGCTCCCCTACGACTCGCTGCGCGAACTGCGCCAGCGCCTGATGTCGGCCTACCCGTCCTTTGCCGAGATCGACGGCATCGTCGCCGCGAGCTGGGGCGCCTTCGGCGTCGAGGGCGCGATGGAGCCGGTGCCCTTCATCTACCCGATCGCCGATTTCTACCTGACCGACCCGATCAGCCGCGCCTCGCCGACGATGGCGCAGTGCAGCGCCGTCTATTGGGCCGCCCGCAACACGCCAGCGAAGACCGGCACCAATGGATAAGGAATTCTGGGCGGATTACGCCCTGCCGCTCGTCATCATGGTGGCGGAGATCATCGCGATCGTCCTGCCGCTGATGATCGCGATGGCCTATCTGACTTACGCCGAGCGCAAGGTCCTTGCCGCGATGCAGCTGCGCAAGGGCCCCAACGTGGTCGGGCCGTTCGGGCTGCTGCAGCCGCTCGCCGACGGGCTGAAGCTGCTGATGAAGGAGACGGTGATCCCGAGCGGCGCCAACCGCATCGTCTTCATCGCCGCGCCGATCCTGACCTTCGTCCTGGCGCTCGTCGCCTGGGCGGTCATCCCCTTCGACTCCGGGGTCGTACTCTCGAACATCAACGTCGGGATCCTCTACCTCTTCGCGATCAGCTCGCTCGGCGTCTACGGCATCATCATGGCGGGCTGGGCCTCGAACTCGAAATACGCCTTCCTTGGCGCGATGCGCTCGGCGGCGCAGATGGTGTCCTACGAGGTCTCGATCGGCTTCGTCATTGTCACCGTGCTGCTCTGCGCCGGCTCGCTCAACGTCAGCGACATCGTGCTGGCGCAGCGCCACATCTGGTTCGTCGTGCCGCTGCTGCCGATGGCGGTGATCTTCTTCATCTCCGGCCTCGCCGAGACCAACCGGTCGCCCTTCGACCTGCCGGAAGGCGAGTCGGAGCTGGTCGGCGGGTACTTCGTCGAATATTCCTCGATGGCCTTCGCCCTGTTCTTCCTCGGCGAGTACATGAACATGATCCTGGTCAGCGCGATGACTTCGATCCTGTTCCTCGGCGGCTGGCTGGCGCCTTTCGGCCTCACCTTCATTCCGGGCCCGATCTGGTTCTTCCTGAAGATCGCCGTCGTGCTCTTCGGATTCCTGTGGGTGCGCGCGACCTTTCCGCGGTTTCGCTACGACCAGCTCATGCGTCTGGGCTGGAAGGTGTTTCTTCCGTTTTCGCTCTTCTGGTTGGTCTTGACGGCCGGCGTCCTGACTGGCATGGGGTGGCTGCCCTCCTAGGGCGCCGCCATTCCGGTCAGGACGCCGACCGTCGCGGATTTTTCAACGAGGATTTGGTGTCATGGCGTTCCTCGATCGCGGTGCGCGAAGCCTGCTCCTGACCGAGCTGATCTCGGGTCTGGCGCTGACGTTCCGCTATATGTTCAAGCCGCCGGTGACGGTGAACTACCCCTATGAGAAGGGGCCGCTCAGCCCGCGCTTCCGCGGCGAGCACGCACTGCGCCGCTACGCCAACGGCGAGGAGCGCTGCATCGCGTGCAAGCTCTGCGAGGCGATCTGCCCGGCGCTGGCGATCACCATCGAAGCCGAGCCGCGGGAGGACGGCAGCCGCCGCACGACACGCTACGACATCGACATGACGAAATGCATCTACTGCGGCTTCTGCCAGGAGGCCTGCCCGGTCGACGCGATCGTCGAGGGCCCGAACTTCGAGTTCGCCACCGAGACCCGCGAGGAGCTGTTCTACAACAAGGAAAAGCTGCTCGCGAACGGCGACCGCTGGGAATCCGAGATCGCCAACAACCTCGCCCTCGACGCGGCGTATCGGTGATGGGCCGTCTCGTGAAAAATTGCCGTGTCCTTTCCTCCCCCCTTGAGGGGGAGGATGGCCGAGGCCATCGGCCTCGGTCAGGTGGGGGGACCGGCGCGGAGCGCCCGAAGAATCTCCAGCAGCACGCCCTCGGTGTTGCCAAGGACGTCATTGTTCCAAAAGCGGATCAAACGATACCCCTGCGCCTCGATCCAGCGAGCCCGCGTGTCGCTCTCATCCGCATGCTGGCCGCCATCGACCTCGACGATCAGCCTCGCCTCTGCGCAAAAGAAATCGACGACATATCGTCCGAGCGGATGCTGTCGCCGGAACCGAAAACCGCCGAGCTGTTTGTGCCGCAGACGCCACCACAGGCGCATCTCCGCGTCGGTCGGCGTGCGGCGCAATCGGCGTGCGATCAGCGAGGCCATGGCGCGATCGTGCCATCGCGCGGCCGGCACCGCTACCCCCCACCCGTCGCCGCTGTCGCGGCGCCGACCTCCCCCTCAAGGGGGGAGGATAGGGTAACGCTCTGTGCTCGACTTGAGGCGTGCACCCGAAGCGGGAGATGCTCCGCATGATCATCTCGACGATCTGCTTCTATCTCTTCTCCCTCGTCGCCGTCGCCTCGGGCGTCATGGTGATCTCGGCGCGCAATCCCGTGCATTCCGTGCTGTTCCTGATCCTCGCCTTCTTCAACGCCGCCGGGCTCTTCGTGCTGCTCGGCGCCGAGTTCCTGGCGATGATCCTCGTCGTCGTCTATGTCGGCGCCGTCGCGGTGCTGTTCCTCTTCGTCGTCATGATGCTCGATATCAACTTCGTCGAGCTGCGCCACGGTGCCCTGCAATATCTCCCGATCGGCGCCCTGGTCGGCTGCGTCCTCCTGGCGGAGCTCGTGCTGGTCGCCGGCTTCTGGGTCGCCGGGCCGACGCTGTCGGCCGCGGCGACGGCGCCGACCCCGGCGCTGGCGCAGCTCAGCAACACCCAGGCGATCGGCGCGCTGATCTACACGCGGTATTTCTATGCCTTCCAGGCGGCCGGCGTGGTGCTGCTGATCGCGATGATCGGCGCCATCGTCCTCACCCTGCGCTCGCGCGAGGGCGTTCGGCGCCAGCGCTCATCGCAGCAGATCAACCGGCTGCGCAGCGACACCGTCGAGGTCGTCCGCGTCAAGATCGGGGAGGGCGTCTAGCATGCTGACGATCGGTCTCTCGCACTACCTCGTCGTCGCTGCGATGCTGTTTACGCTCGGCATCTTCGGCATCTTCCTGAACCGCAAGAACGTCATCATCATCCTGATGTCGGTCGAGCTGATCCTGCTCGCGGTCAACATCAACTTCGTCGCCTTCTCGAGCTTCCTGCACGACATGGTGGGGCAGGTCTTCGCGATGTTCGTGCTGACCGTCGCCGCCGCCGAGGCGGCGATCGGCCTCGCCATCCTCGTCGTCTATTTCCGCAACCGCGGCACGATCGCGGTCGAAGACATCAACCTGATGAAGGGCTGAGGCGTTGAGTATCCTCGTCGTCTTCCTGCCGCTCGTCGCGGCCATCATCGCCGGGCTCTTCGGCCGCTTTCTCGGAGACCGCGGTGCGCAGGTCGTGACCACCGGCGCGCTGCTGATCGCCGCCGTGCTCGCCTGCGTGACCTTCTTCAATGTCGCGATCCAGGGCCACGGCGGCACCGTCGACCTCTTCACCTGGATCGACACCGGCGAGCTGCAGGTCCATTGGGCGCTGCGCCTCGACACGCTGAGTGCGGTGATGCTGCTGGTCGTGACCGTCGTCTCCTCGATGGTGCACGTCTACTCGATCGGCTACATGGCGCACGATCATTCGATCCCGCGCTTCATGGCCTATCTCAGCTTCTTCACCTTCTTCATGCTGATGCTGGTGACGGCCGACAATTTCGTGCAGATGTTCTTCGGCTGGGAGGGCGTCGGCCTCTGCTCCTACCTGCTGATCGGCTTTTGGTACGACCGGCCGACCGCCAATGCCGCGGCGATCAAGGCCTTCGTCGTCAACCGCGTCGGCGACTTCGGCTTCTCGCTCGGCATCTTCGCCGTCTTCATGATCTTCGGCTCGCTGCAGTTCGACGCCGTCTTCGCCGGTGCGCCCGACATCGTCGGCAACACCATCGACTTCCTCGGCTGGCAGGTCGACGCGCTGACCGTCACCTGCATCCTGCTGCTCATCGGCGCGATGGGCAAATCGGCGCAGATCGGGCTGCACACCTGGCTACCGGATGCGATGGAGGGGCCGACGCCGGTCTCCGCCCTCATCCATGCGGCGACGATGGTGACGGCGGGCGTCTTCATGCTGGCGCGGCTGTCGCCCCTCTTCGAATACGCGCCGGACGCGCTGGCGGTCGTCGCCGTCGTCGGCGGCACGACGGCGATCTTCGCCGCAACGGTCGGCATGGTGCAGAACGACATCAAGCGCGTCATCGCCTATTCGACCTGCAGCCAGCTCGGCTACATGTTCTTCGCAGCCGGCGTCTCGGCCTATTCCGCGGCGATCTTCCACCTCATGACCCACGCCTTCTTCAAGGCGCTGCTGTTCCTCGGCGCCGGTTCGGTGATCCACGCCATGTCGGGCGAGCAGGACATGCGCAAGATGGGCGGCATCTGGCGGATGATTCCGGTCACCTACGTCCTCATGTGGATCGGCAGCCTGGCGCTCGCCGGCATCCCGTGGTTCGCCGGCTATTTCTCCAAGGACACGATCCTCGAGGCGGCCTGGGCGGCGGGGACCGGCGTCGGCCATTATTCCTATGCGATGGGCGTCTTCGCCGCCTTCCTCACGGCCTTCTATTCCTGGCGCCTCATCATCATGACCTTCCACGGCGCGCCGCGCGCCGATCACGAGGTCATGCATCACGTCCACGAGTCGCCGAAGGTGATGCTGTGGCCCCTGGTCGTGCTGGCGCTCGGCGCGATCTTCGCCGGCGCGATCGGCTTCGAGTATTTCGTCGGCGAGGACCGCGCCGAGTTCTGGCGCGAGGCGATCCTCGTCCTGCCCGAGCACGACAGCGTAGGCGCCGCACATCACGTTCCGGCCATCATCTCGCTGCTGCCGCTGATCGCGGCGGTTCTCGGCATCGCGACCGCCTACCTGTGCTACATGTTCCGTCCCGAGATCCCGGCGATAATGGCGCGGCGCTTCCGCGGGATCTATCTGTTCCTGCTCAACAAATGGTATTTCGACGAGCTCTACGACGCGATGATCGTGCGGCCGGTGTTGGCGCTGGCCTACGGTCTCTGGAAGAAGGGCGACGGCACGGTGATCGACGGTTTCGGCCCCGACGGCATCGCCTCGGTGACCCGCGGTCTCGCGGTGCGCGCCGGCAGGCTGCAGACCGGCTATCTCTACCACTACGCCTTCGCCATCCTGATCGGCGTCGTCGTGATGGTGAGCTGGTACCTGCTGCGGATCGGCGGGTGAGGGGACGATCATGAGCTCCTTCCCGATCCTCTCGCTGGCGACCTTCCTGCCGCTCATCGGTGCGGCCTTCATCCTCATCCTGCGCGGCGCGCCCGACATCGTTGCCCGCAACGCTCGCTGGATCGCGCTCTGGACCTCGCTGATCACCTGCGTCCTGTCGCTCTTCCTGTGGGCCGGCTTCGACCCGGCGACGCCCGAGTTCCAGTTCGTCGAGCATGCCGATTGGCTGCCGGCGTTCAGCATCGCCTACCACATGGGCATCGACGGCATCTCGCTGTTTTTCGTCCTGCTGTCGACCTTCCTGACGGTGCTCTGCGTCGGCGCGAGCTGGGTCTCGATCACCGTCCGGGTGAAGGAATACATGGTCGCCTTCCTCGTGCTCGAGACGCTGATGGTCGGCATGTTCTGCGCCCTCGACCTCATCCTCTTCTACATGTTCTTCGAGGGCGTCCTCATCCCGATGTTCCTGATCATCGGGATCTGGGGCGGGCCGCGGCGGGTCTACGCCTCGTTCAAGTTCTTCCTCTATACGCTGCTCGGCTCGGTGCTGATGCTGCTCGCCATCCTGGCGATCTACGTCCAGACCGGCACGACCGACCTGCCGACCGCGATGGCCTACGACTTCCCGGTCGGGCTGCAGAAATGGCTGTTCCTCGCCTTCTTCGCGTCCTTCGCGGTCAAGGTGCCGATGTGGCCGGTCCATACTTGGCTGCCCGACGCGCATGTCGAGGCGCCGACCGCCGGCTCGGTCATCCTCGCCGGCGTGCTGCTGAAGATGGGCGGCTACGGCTTCGTCCGCTTCTCGCTGCCGATGTTCCCGGTGGCGACGGAGTATTTCACGCCGCTGATCTTCACCCTCAGCATCGTCGCGATCATCTACACCTCCCTCGTCGCGCTGGCGCAGGAGGACATGAAGAAGCTGATCGCCTATTCCTCTGTGGCGCACATGGGCATCGTGACGCTCGGCATCTTCACGGTGACGGAGGAGGGGCTGCAGGGCGCCGTCCTGCAGATGCTGAGCCACGGCATCGTCTCCTCGGCGCTGTTCCTCGTCGTCGGCGTCGTCTACGACCGGCTGCACACCCGCGATATCGCGCGTTACGGCGGGCTTGCCGACAACATGCCGAAATACGCCTTCGTCTTCATGGCGTTCATGCTGGCCTCGGTCGGCCTGCCGGGGACGAGCGGCTTCGTCGGCGAATTCCTCGTCCTGCTGGGGACGTTCCAGGTCAACACCTGGGCGGCCTTCCTCGCGACGACCGGTACGATCCTCAGCGCCGCCTACATGCTCTATCTCTACCGCCGCGTCGTCTTCGGCAAGATTACCCGCGAGGACGTCAGGCGGATGCTCGATCTCAGCCCGCGCGAGATCGCGATCTTCGCGCCGCTGATCGTGCTGGTGCTGTGGATGGGCATCTATCCCGCGTCCTTCCTCAAGCCGATGCAGGCCTCGGTCGCCAATCTGATCGAGCGCGTCGAAAGCGCGCAAAAGGCGGCGCACCTCGAAACCGTGCCGAGGGTCGCGGTGCGATGACCATGCGCGTGCCTCTCACCCGAAGCGAGCTGAACTGATGCCGCTGACCCCGTTCCCGAGCCTCTTCCCGGCGCTGCCCGAGCTGTTCCTCATCTGCGCGGCGATGGCGCTGCTGATGGTCGGCGCGTTCCGCGGCGAGGGCTCGGCCCGTCTCGTCTCGTGGCTCGCCGTCCTTGCCCTCGTCGTTACGATCGGCCTCGTCGTCGTCGTCGGCCCCGCCCGGCAGGTCGGGCTCAACGGGCTCTTCATCACCGACGGCTTCGCGTTCTTCATGAAGGTGCTGGTGCTGATCGGCTCGGCGCTCTCGATCGTCATGTCGATGGGCTACAACGAGCGCGAGGGCATCGCCCGATTCGAGTTCCCGGTCCTCATCCTGCTCGCCACGCTCGGCATGCTGATGATGATCTCGGCGCACGATCTCATCAGCCTCTATATCGGGCTCGAGCTGCAGAGCCTGGCGCTCTACGTCTGCGCCGCCTTCAAGCGCGACAGCGTCGCCTCGACCGAGGCCGGGCTCAAGTATTTCGTGCTCGGCGCGTTGTCGTCGGGGATGCTGCTCTACGGCTGCTCGCTGATCTACGGCTTCTCCGGCACGACCAGCTTCGACCAGCTGGCGCAGAGCTTCGCGGCGGGCCAGGCCTCGACCGGCATCATCGTCGGCATCGTCTTCGTCTCGGTCGGCCTCGCCTTCAAATGCTCGGCGGTGCCGTTCCACATGTGGACGCCCGACGTCTACCAGGGCGCTCCGACGCCGGTCACCGCCTTCTTCTCGATCGCGCCCAAGGTCGCCGCCGTCGCGCTCTTCATCCGCTTCCTCGTCGAGCCGTTCGGCGGCCTCGCCGGCGAGTGGCGGCAGATCATCCAGTTCATCGCTATCGCCTCGATGCTGCTCGGCGCCTTCGCGGCGATCAACCAGCGCAATATCAAGCGGCTGATGGCCTACAGCTCGATCGGCCACGTCGGCTATGCGCTGATCGGACTCGCGGCCGGCACCGAGGACGGCATCACCGGCGTTCTCATCTACATGGCGATCTACATCTTCATGAACGTCGGCACCTTCGCCGTCATCCTCAGCATGCGCCGCAACGGCAAGATGGTCGAAGGCATCGACGAGCTCGCCGGCCTCGGCAAGACACAGCCGGCGATGGCGCTGGCGCTCGGCATCTTCATGTTCTCGATGGCGGGGATCCCGCCGCTCGCCGGGTTCTTCTCCAAGCTCTACGTCTTCATGGCGGCGATCAACGCCGGCCTCGTCCCGCTGGCGATCATCGGCGTCGTCTCGAGCGTCGTCGGCGCGTTCTACTATCTGCGCATCGTCAAGCTGATGTATTTCGACGAGCCGACCGGCGTCTTCGACCGGCCGATCGGCCGCGAGATCCAGGCCGTGCTGATCGTCGCGGCGACGGTCGTCATGCTGTTCTTCATCGTCCCGGCGCCGCTGGTGTCGGGCGCCGGTGCTGCGGCGGCCTCGCTCTTCCCCGGATGACCGGGCGGCTCGCAACGTCGCCGGCAAAATCATCCCCTGATTTACCGACGGCGCCGATCCTGCCGCCGGAGTTCCGACTGCTCGACTACGACCGTCTCGGCAGCAGCAACGACGAGGCCAAGGATCTGGCGCGCGGCGGCGCCGGCCACGGCACGGTCGTCTGGGCGCGGCGCCAGGATTCGGGCCACGGCCGCCGCGGCCGCGCCTGGGCGAGCCCGGAGGGCAGCCTCGCGGTCTCCTTCATTCTCCGGCCCGGCTGCCGCCCCGCGGTCGCGGCGCAGCTCGGCTTCGTCGCCGCCCTCGCGCTCGGCGATGCGCTCGCGCCGCATCTGCCGGCGGGGTCGCTCAGCTGCAAATGGCCGAACGATTTGCTGGTCGACGGCTGCAAGCTCTCCGGCATCCTCCTCGAATCGGAGACCGGACCGGCGGAGACGCTGTCGTGGATCGTCATCGGGATCGGCGTCAACATCGTCGACTATCCCCGCGACACGGCGATGCCGGCGACCTCGCTGCGCGCCGCCGGCTGCGAGGCGATCGATGCCGCGACGCTGCTCGGGCTGCTCGCGCGGGCGCTGCTTTCCTGGTACGGCACCTGGCTTCGCGACGGCTTCGCGCCGGTCCGCGGGGCGTGGCTGCAGCGCGCCGCCGGGCTCGGCGAGGCGATCACCGTCCGCCTGCCGCATGAGACGATCGCCGGACGTTTCGCCGGTCTCGACGAGGGCGGCTCGCTGATCCTCGATGGTCCCGCCGGGACGCGTCTCGTCGCCGCCGGCGAGATCTTTCCGGTCGGCAGCTGAGGGGCCGGCGATGCTCCTCGCGATCAACGCCAACAACACGAACACGGTCTTCGCGGTTTACGACGGACCGACGCTGCGCGGTGCCTGGCGCTGCGCCACCGACCCCAGGCGCACCGCCGACGAGTACGTCGTCTGGCTGACGCAGCTCATGGGCTTCGCCGGGCTCGGCCGCGAGGCGATCGACGCCGCCATCCTCTCGAGCGTCGTCCCGGCGACGGTCTTCAACCTCAAGACGCTGTGCCGCCGCTATTTCGACTGCGATCCGCTGGTCGTCGGCGAGCCGGGCTGCCGCCTCGGCATCAAGATCCTGATCGACCGGCCGGAGGAGCTCGGCGCCGACCGCATCGTCAACGCCGTCGCCGGCATGGACCGCTACACGGCCCCCCTCATCATCGTCGATCTCGGCACCGCCACCACCTTCGACGTCATCGATGCCCGGGGCAATTACGTCGGCGGCGTCATCGCGCCGGGGATCAACCTGTCGCTGCAGGCGTTGGAGCTCGCGGCGGCCAAGCTGCCGCATGTCGCGATCGAGCGCACCCAAAAGGTCATCGGCAAGAGCACGGTTCCGGCGATGCAGTCGGGCCTGTTCTGGGGCTATGTCGGGCTGATCGAAGGGCTGGTCGAGCGCATCCGCAAGGAGTTCGGCGCGCCGATGAATGTCGTTGCGACCGGCGGCCTCGTCCCGCTTTTCGCCGGCGCCTCGCCGGTGATCGAGAATATCGACCCGGATTTGACACTCTGGGGCATGCAGCTCATCCATAAATTGAACACGAAGAAGGGACGACGGCCATCGCACGCATGACGCCGAACGATATTTTGCCGGATCCGAACGAGCTGATCTTCCTGCCACTCGGCGGGGTGGGCGAGATCGGCATGAATCTGACGCTCTACGGCTATCGCGGCCAATGGCTGATGGTCGATTGCGGCGTCACCTTCGCCGATGATTCGATGCCGGGGATCGACCTCATCATGGCCGACCCCGCCTTCATCGCCGAGCGCCGCGACAGTCTCGTCGGCCTCGTCGTGACGCATGGCCACGAGGACCACATCGGCGCCATCGCGCATCTCTGGCGGCGCTTCCGCTGCCCGATCTACGCGACGCCGTTCACCCGGGCGCTGCTCTACGAAAAGCTCGTCGAGGGCGGGCTGCAGAACGAGGTCGCGATCACCGAGGTGCCGCTCTCCGGCCGCTTCGTGCTCGGCCCCTTCGACATCGAGCTGATCTCGCTGACCCATTCGATCCCCGAGCCCAACGCCCTCGTGATCCGCACCGCCGCGGGCACGATCCTCCATACCGGCGACTGGAAGCTCGACCCCGATCCGCTGATCGGCGACCTTGCCGACGAGGCGGCGCTGCGCCGCGTCGGCGAGGAGGGCGTCCTCGCGATGGTCTGCGATTCGACCAATGCGCTGCGGCCGGGCAACTCCGGCTCGGAAGGCGACGTCCGCGATGCGCTGCTGGGCCTCATCGGCCGCTACGAGCAGCGCGTCGCGATCGCCTGCTTCGCCTCCAACGTCGCGCGGCTGCTGTCGATCGCCGCCGCCGCCCAGGCGCACGATCGCAGCGTCGCGCTGGTCGGCCGCTCGCTGTGGCGGATCTACAAGGCGGCGCGCGACACCGGCTATCTCCGCGACCTCCCGGAGTTCCTCACCGAGGACGAGGCGGGTTTCGTGCCGCGCGACAAGATCCTGCTGGTCTGCACCGGCAGCCAGGGTGAGCCGCGCTCGGCCCTGGCGCGAATCGCCGCCGGCGACCATCCGCATATCGGCCTCACCGAAGGCGATACGGTCATCTTCTCCTCGCGCATCATCCCCGGCAACGAGCGGGCGATCGGGCGACTGCAGAATCGCCTCGCCCAGCGCGGCGTCGCGGTTGTCACCGAGCACGATCATTTCGTCCATGTCTCGGGCCATCCGGCGCAGGACGAGCTGAAGCGCATGTACGAGCTGGTGCAGCCGCGCATCGCCGTGCCGGTCCACGGCGAGGCGCGGCATCTCATCGGCCATGCCGAATTGGCGCGCTCCTGGGGCGCCGCCGAGGCGGTCGTCGCCTCGAACGGCGCGATGGTGCGATTGGCGCCGGGGCCGGCCGAGATCGTCGACAACGTCCCCGTCGGCCGGCTAGTGCTCGACGGCAAGCAGCTGCGCCCTTTCGCGAGCAGCGCCCTCAAGAGCCGCCAGCGCATGGTGTTCAACGGCACCGCGGTGGCGACGATCGTGCTCGACGGCAAGGGCAAGCTGCTCGCCAGACCGGTCGTCACGGTGCACGGGCTGATCGAGGACGATAATTCCGGCGAGATCGACGAGCTGTGCGACGCGATCGGCCGCGCCCTCAACGAGCTGGGCCCGGCACAGCGCCGCGACGACGCGGTCGTGCGCGAGGCGGCGCGACTGGCGGTGCGCCGGCGCCTCAAGGCGGACTACGGCAAGGCGGCCGTCACCGACATCCACCTCGTCCGCATCTGACGCTATGATGGTGCGCGACGCGGCTCAGCGGGATTCGTTCGCAGCATGATCGGCAGGCTCAATCACGTCGCGATCGCGGTGCCCGACGCCGGAAAGGCGGCGCTGCTCTATCGCGAGACGCTGGGCGCCGCCGTCTCGGCGCCCCTCGCGCTGCCGGCGCATGGCGTCACGACCGTCTTCGTCGAGCTCCCCAATACCAAGATCGAGCTGCTCGAGCCGCTCGGCGCCGACTCGCCGATCGCCGCCTTCCTCTCGCGCCACCCCGAGGGCGGGCTGCACCATCTCTGCTACGAGGTCGACGACATCGGCGTCGCGCGCGATCGCCTGGTCGCCGCGGGTGCGCGTATCCTCGGCGACGGCAAGCCGCGACCGGGCGCGCACGGCAAGCCGGTGCTCTTCCTGCATCCCAAGGATTTCCTCGGGACGCTGATCGAGCTCGAGCAGGTATAACGGGAGCATCCTGACGCGATGGGTTGGATCACGGCTGTCGCCGTCTACGTCGTCGTCTGGTGGATCGTGATCTTCGCGGTCCTGCCCTGGGGCGTGAAGCCGATCGAGAGCAACGATCGCGGCTTCGAGCCCGGGGCGCCGGAGAACCCGCGCCTGCTCCGCAAGATCGTCATCACGACGATCGTCACGACGGTGATTTGGGTCGCCTTCGTGCTCGTCGCAACCTCCGACCTCATCACCTTCCGGGAGCCCTGATTTCGATGAGCGAGGCCTATTGCATCGCCGCGCCCGACGATCCCTTTCACGCGCCCTACCACGGGACCGAATACGGATTCCCATCGCGCGACGACCGCGTGCTGTTCGAGCGTCTCGTGCTCGAGATCAACCAGGCCGGCCTCTCCTGGCTGACGATCCTGAAGAAGCGGCCTGCCTTCACCGCCGCCTTCGCCGGTTGGGATCTCGACCGCGTCGCGGCCTTCGACGATCGCGATGTCGCGCGGCTGCTCGCCGATGCCGGTATCATCCGCAATCGGCTGAAGGTCGCCGCCGCGATCACCAACGCGCAGCGTCTCGTCGCGCTGCGCGACAAACACGGCTCGATCGCCGCCTGGCTCGACCTGCATCATCCGCTGCCGAAGGAGGGGTGGGTCAAGCTCTTCCGCCAGACTTTCGTCTTCACCGGTGGCGAGATCGTCAACGAGTTCCTGATGAGCCTCGGCTACCTGCCGGGCGCTCATGCCGAGAGCTGCCCGATCCATGCGCAGGTCATGGCGCAAAATCCACCGTGGTCGCGCGCCGAACGTAAAGTCTAGCGCGGAAATATCGGGCAGAATCCGGACAAAAAAATGGCAAGGCTTGCGCCTTGCCATGTCATTTCGTCTCTACCATCGCAGCGCTCGGGTTGTTCCCGAGCCGGCCGACTATGGCGATTCCTCCCTAAACTCGGACCTCAGCGCTCGCACGTTTTTTTGTTTCTTCAATGAAAGCAACATTACGGAACTTCGCCCGGTTCGTCACGCACTTTTTGCAAGACAGCGCCGCGTTTACAAGGAATGGAATTGCTGCACTGCGGCATCTCGTCACAGTACAGCAAACTTTATGATGAAAAGAACGGCAAGGGCGAGCACGCCGAAACCGGCTTCGTGGGTGCGGCCGGCGAGGATCTTGACGGCGGCGTAAGTGATGAAACCGAAGGCAATCCCGTTGGCGATCGAGAAAGTCAACGGCATGGCGAGGGCTGTCACGACGGCCGGCGCATACTCCGTCACGTCCTCCCAATCGATCTCGACGAGACCGCGCGCCATCAAGCACGCGACGAAGAGCAGCGCCGGCGCCGTCGCATAGACCGGCACGGTGCCGGCAAGCGGCGACAGGAAGAGGCTGACCAGGAAAAGCGCGGCGACGACGACTCCGACGAGTCCGGTCCTGCCGCCGGCCTTCACCCCGGCGGCGCTCTCGATATAGCTGGTGACCGTCGAGGTGCCGAGCAGCGCGCCCGCCATCGTCGCCGTCGAATCGGCAATGAACGCGCGGCCGAGCCGCGGGATCTTGCCGTCCGGCCCGATCAGCCCGGCGCGATGCGCGACACCGACCAGCGTCCCGGTATTGTCGAAGAGGTCGACGAAGAGGAAGGCGAAGACGATGGTGACGAGACCGAGGCTGAGTGTCCCCTTGAGGTCGAGCTGCAGGAAGGTCGGCGCGAGGCTCGGCGGCATCGAGAAGATGCCGGCGGCGGGCGATACCCCGGCGGCGATGCCGATGACGGTGATCGCCAGGATCGCGATGATGATCGCCCCCGGCACCCGCCGCGCGTCGAGCCCGACCATCAGGAAGAAGCCGAGGATCGCGAGCAGCGTCGCCGGCTCCTTGAGATTGCCGAGCGCCACATAGGTCTCGGGATTGGCGACCACGACGCCGGCCTCCTTCAGCGCGATGATGCCGAGGAAGAGTCCGATGCCGGCCGAGATCGCCATCTTCTGGGAATTCGGGATCGCGTCGACGATCGCCTCGCGCAGGCGGGTGATGCTGAGCACCAGGAAACAGACGCCCGAGATGAAGACGGCGCCGAGCGCGACCTGCCAGGAGTAATGCATGCCGAGCACGACACCGTAGGTGAAATAGGCGTTGAGCCCCATCCCCGGCGCCAGGGCGAGCGGGTAGTTGGCGTAGAGCGCCATGACCAGTGTGCCGATCGCCGAGGCGAGGCACGTCGCGACGAAGACCGCGCCGCGATCCATCCCGGCGGCCGAGAGGATCTGCGGATTGACGAACATGATGTAGGCCATGGTCAGGAAGGTCGTGAAGCCGGCCACGACTTCGGTCCGGGCATTCGTGCCGTTCTGCGACAGCTTGAAGAAATTCTCGAGCATCGTTTCCCCCAATGATGACCAGGGCGCTCGCCTGGTTTCGCGGCATCCTGGCGCCGATTCGCGCAACGGGCTAGTGTTTCGCCATGACGACGACCACACCGCGCCGAGCGATGCTTTTCTCGGTCCTGGGCCTTGCGCTGCTCTGGGCCGATGGCGCGACGGCGCAGACGATCAGCGTCGGGCCGCAGCCCTGCGCCGCCGTCGCCGAGCTCGACGATCACCCCAGGAACGTGCCGGGTGCCGCCTATACGCCGGGCGTCGATGCGCGCGGCAATGCCGTCGCGCCTGCGGATCTGCCGGGCGGGAGCAATGCCGAGCTGGCGAAGTCTTTTGCCGAGCGGCCGGTGAAGATCACCTCGGCGCTGCTCGGCAAATACGGCATTCCGGCCAATGCCCAGCCCTTCGGCGGCCGCGTCGAGCTCGGCTACGTCACGGTGCAGGACGGCAAGGCCTACCTCGACGGCCAGCTCCTCAGCCCTTCCGAGACGGCGCTGCTCGGCGACGCCTGCCGCCAGAGGCGCTGAACCTATTTCACGAAGATCTGGCCGAAGTCGGCGAAGGCCTTGAACTCCAGCGCGTTGCCGGCCGGGTCGCGGAAGAACATCGTCGCCTGCTCGCCGACCTGGCCTTCGAAGCGGATATAAGGCGCGATCCCGAATGTGACGCCGGCCTCTTTCAGCCGCGCCGCCAGCGTGCGCCAGACATCCATCTCCAGCACGACGCCGAAATGCGGCACCGGCACGTCATGCGCGTCGACCGGATTGCTGTGCGCCACGACGGTCCCTTTGGGCGCGAGATGGGCGACGATCTGGTGGCCGAAGAGATCGAAATCGACCCAGCTCTCCGAGCTGCGCCCCTCCGGACAGCCCATGATGCCGCCGTAGAATTTTCGTGCCGCCGCCAAGTCGTCGACCGGGAAGGCGATGTGGAACGGGGTGAGCTTGCTCATGAGCGTTTTCTCGCAGAAGGGCGGTCGCAGCCGATCTTACCCTCTCCCGCTCTCGGGCGGGAGAGCAAGGCGCCGGAGGAGGAGGGTCATCGCATCTTCAGGATGATGACCTGGTCGCTGCTGGGGTCCGTGATCGGGCGCATCGCCTTCACCTGATCGGCTGTTACCGCGGCGGCGCCGTTCCCCCAAGCGCCGCGTACGAAGCTCAACACCTCGGCGATTTCCTCGTCGCTGAGCTGCGCCCGGTATTGCGGCATGCGATAGGCGTCGGGCGCGCCCTTCACGACGAGGGGCTGGGCGCCGTTCAGTGTCAGATTGATGAGCGACTGCGGATCGCCGTCGAGCAAGACCGCGTTGCCGGCGAGCGGCGGAATGTAAGAGGTTTGGCCCTTGCCGTCGGCGCCGTGGCAGGAGACGCAATAGCCGAGGTAGAGCGTTGCCCCCGGTTGCTGCGGGCTGCCGCTCGACAGCGCCTTGCTCATTGCCTCGTCGTAGACGGGCGCCGCCTGCACGGCCGTCGCGGGCAGCGATTTCAGATATTTGGCGATCGCGTTCAGATCGTCGTCGCTCAGATACGGCGTGCTGTTGTTGACGACGTCGAGCATCGAGCCGAACGCCACCGCCTTCGCATTGTGGCCGGTCTTGAGGAAGGACGCGACATCCGCCTCGGACCAGCCGCCCAAGCCGGTACGCGCGTCGCCGCGCAGATTGGACGCCGACCAGGCATCGAGCGCCGCCCCTTGGAGAAAGGCGCTGCCGCGCTCGTCCAGTGCCTTTTCCTGGAACGCCCAGCCGCGCGGCGTATGGCATGCGCCGCAATGGCCCAGGCCCTCGACGAGATACGCGCCGCGGTTCCAGGCAGCGTCGCGATCTGGCTTCGAGGCATAGGGGCCGCTCTCGGTGAACACCATGTTCCAGATCGCGAGCGGCCAGCGGAAGCTGAGATAGCCGGGAATTTCGCTGGCCTTGTTCGCCTGCTTGACCGGCGGAACTTCCTTCATGAAGAAATCGTAGAGGGCGTGCATGTCGGCGTCGGTGATCTTGGCATAGGACGGGTAGGGCATGGCCGGGTAAAGCCGGTGCCCGTCCTTGGCGATACCGCGGCGCACGGCGCGGTCGAAATCGTCATACGTATAGTCGCCGATCCCGGTTTCCTTGTCGGGGGTGATGTTCGTCGTGTAGATCGCCCCCATCGGGGTGCCCATCTTGAGGCCGCCGGCGAACGCCTTGCCTCCCGGCACCGAGTGGCAGGCGATGCAATCGCCGGCACGGGCGATATATTCTCCAGCGCTGAGGGGCGTCGTCGTCTCTTGCTCTGCGTGCGCGACGGGCGCCCACAGCACGAGAAGCGTGGCGGCAATAATTTCAATCCGGGCCATGCGATCCGCTCGCTGGTTTTTGTTGCGAGATTATTCTCTGGGCGTCGTGTCAGATCGCGTCAGGCTGATCCCGACGATAGATCGTGGTCCATGATCGGCAGGCTGCGGACGCGTTTGCCGGTCGCGGCGAAGATCGCGTTCGCGACCGCGCCGCCGATCGGCGGCGTCGAAGGTTCGCCTGCGCCGCCCCACTTCTCGCCCCCGCCCGGCACGAGATGGACGTCGATCTTCGGCGCCTGCGCCAGGCGCACCATCCGGTAGGTGTCGAAATTACCCTCGACCACCGCGCCGTTCCGGATGGTGAGCTTGCCGTAGAGCGCGGCGCTGAGGCCGTAGATCAATCCGCCCTCCATCTGCTCTGCGATGGTCAGCGGATTGACCACGTAGCGGGTATCGATGGCGACCGTCACCCGGTCGACCTTGACCTGGCCGCGCGGCGAGACCGTGACCTCCGCGACCTGGGCGCAGAGGCTGTCGGTGTCCTCGCAAATCGCGATGCCGCGGCCGCGGCCCGGCGCCAGCGGCTTGCCCCAGTCGCCCTTCTCGGCCGCGGTGTCGAGCACCTTGAGCCAGTCCGGCCTGCCCGCGAGCAGTTTCCGCCGGAGCTGATAGGGATCGTGCCCGCCCGCCGCGGCGATCTCGTCGAGGAAGCTCTCGATCGCGAAGACGTGCTGGTTCGCCCCGGGGGCGCGCCAGAACCACACGGGCAGGTGCGTGTTCTTGAGCACGACGTCGACGCGCGTGTTGGGGACGTTGTAGCCGTTGTTGGAAAGCCCCGCGGTCGCCATCGGCTCGGGCCCCTTGAGGCCGGGGAACGTGATCTTGGCCGAGGCCAGGATCGACGACGTCACGACGCGCATCGACCAGGCCGTCGGGACCCCGTCCGATCCGACGCCCGCCTTGAACCGCACCAAGGCGTGCGGCCGGAACTTGTCGTGGCGGGTGTCCTCCTCGCGTGTCCAGATGAGCTTCACCGGCCGCTGCACGGCCTTGGCGATGGCGATCGCCTGCTCCACCTCGTCGCTGGCGTCGCGGCGTCCGAAGCCGCCGCCGAGGAAGGCGTTATGCACAAAGACCTGCTCCGGCTTCAGTCCGGACCAGTGTGCCGCCTTCTCGGTCGCTTCGAGAGCATCCTGCGTTCCGAACCAGACATCGAGCCGGTCGGGCTGCAGATGCACCGTCGCGTTCATCGGCTCCATCGGCGAATGCGAAAGATACGGCGTCTCGTAAATCGCCTCGAATGTCTTGGCCGCGCCCTGCATCGCCTTGTCGACATCGCCGCTGTTCCGCGCGGTCTGCGCCGGGCCGTCGAGCGCCGCGCGAAACGCCGACGAGAGCTGCGCGCTGTCGATGTCGCCGGCAGGACCGACATCCCATTCGGGCTGGAGCTTCGCGAGCGCCTGTTTCGCGCGCCAATAGCTGCCCGTGGCGACGACCGCCACGGCATCCGGAAGTCGCACGACCTTCAGCACGCCCGGCGCGCCCGCGACCGGCGATTCGTCGACGCTCTTGAGCGTGCCGCCCGCCACCGGACAGGCAACGATCGCCGCGAACACCATGTCGGGCAGCTGAGCGTCGATCCCGAACTTGGCCGAGCCGTCGACCTTGGGCGGCACGTCGATCCGCGGCATCGGCTTGCCGATGAAGGTGAACTTGTCCGGCGTCTTGATTGCCGGCTCGCTGGCGAGGGTGATCTTCGCCGCATCCGCGGCAAGCTCGCCATAGCGCAGCGTCCGGCCGGAGCCCGCGTGCGTCACCACGCTCGATGCCGCCGTGCACTCTGGCGCCGGTACGTTCCACCGTGCGGCTGCGGCGGCGATCAGCCGCTCGCGCGCGCTGGCGCCGACCTGCTGCATCTTCTGACGCGACGCCCTGACCGAGCGGCTGCCGTTCGAGAACATGTCGCCATAGACCTTGTTCTCGCGGATGTTGCGGTTGGGCGAGGCATATTCGACCCTCACCTTCGACCAGTCGCACTGCAGCTCCTCGCTGATGATCATCGGCAGCGCGGTCATGCTGCCCTGACCCATCTCGGAGCGCTGATAGCGGATCAGCACGGAATCGTCGGGATCGATCGCGATCCATGCGTCGATCTCGTGCGGGTCATAGCCTCCTTCGTCCCAGGGCTGCGCCGTGACGGCAGCCGCCTGCGCGAGGCGTGGCGCCATCCCGATGCCGAGCGCGAGGCCGCCGGCGGCAGTGACCGCGGTGACGATGAAGTGGCGGCGGGTGAGCGCGGGTGCGAAATCGTTTCCGTCCATGGTCATCCTCCCGCTCAGGCTTTCATCATGTCGGCGGCGCGATGGATGGCGCGGCGGAGGCGCTCGTAGGTGCCGCACCGGCAGATGTTGGTGATGTTGGCGTCGATCTCCGCGTCGGTCGGCGCCGGGTGGGTCTTGAGAAACGCCGCCGTCGCCATGATCTGCCCCGACTGGCAATAGCCGCATTGCGGCACGTCCTCGGCGATCCAGGCCTGCTGCACCGGATGCTTGGCGTCGGGCGACAGGCCCTCGATTGTCGTGACGCTGGCGCCCTGCAGGCTGGCGATCGGCACCGAGCAGGAGCGCATCGCCACGCCGTTGATGTGCACCGTGCAGGCGCCGCATTGCGCGATGCCGCAGCCGAACTTGGTGCCGGTGAGCCCGACCTCGTCGCGCAGGGCCCAGAGGAGCGGCGTGTCAGGTTCCAGCGTGAGCTCGTGCTGCGTTCCGTTGACGGTCAGCGTGATCATCGCCAGACTCCCTGGATAAGTGCGACTTTCTACCGATTGTAGCACTCGCCGGAGCGGGTGTAAAAGTATCCAAATTGTCCGGGCGAGGAACGAGCCTCGCCAGGAAGTCGGCCCGGGAACAAAGTACGGCGATCGTCCAGCGCGGTGGCCAGGGCCTCGTAGCTCGCCAGGGTAATAGGTCGGATCGAAATAACGAAGTGAGCTTAGTCCCGGATTGCGAGATGATACTCTCGGTGACCATCAGGCGAGGCTTTCACCTCTTACCGTACGCCGTGAAAATGTAATCTTTTGCAGCTGCTATGTTATGGCACGCGACCCCGCAGTTGGTGCCGCTCCCCTGGGGCACGAACGTGTCGGACGCGGGGTCATAGTTGAACGGGGCGTATCCCCATCCCTTGCCGTCTGCGAATCTCTTGCTATCCTTCTCGATGAAAATGACGTCTTTCAGGTTGCCCGGCACCATCGTCGGAGCGGGTGCATCCGAGCTCTTTGTTGCCGTCCAATGTATTTTCGCGATCTTGGACCCGTCGGGGAAATGCGCGCCGTTGCCGGGAACGCCGGCCCGATAGGCGTCGATCATGACAGGGTTGGCAACGATTACTGCAAGTACACCCTCGGTCTGACTGACGGCGACAGTTTGCCAGCCTTCGTATCCTCTGAACTCGGAGAACGGAAGTCCGTCCGGGACTTGCACGGCGTACTTGTCTTGTGCCGCGAGGGCGATGCCCCCCAAGGCAGCAAGCACTGCAACGCTGCTCGCGGTCTTTGATGTAAACATGAGCTTGCGGGATTTCATTGAATGCTCCCTCAGCAATATATTTTTACAAACGTCAATTTACCCCCGCATCCTTGCCGGAGGCGTGTCAAAGCGTGGTCGCCCGTCCAACCGCCTCGAATCGTGCGGCGCGCAAGCGACGACCACCCCGGGGCCGCTCTCACATGAACAAAACATCTTGATAACAATCCATTTTAGACATATCATATCCGCCTCATGATCGAGGAGGTGGAGAGATGCTTCCCGCCGCACCACCGCCAGCACCGCCGCGCTTCCCCGCCCACCTGCATCCGGCCTGCAATTTCAGTGTCCGCGAGCCATCCCCAACGTCGCGGTCGGCGCTGGCCGCCTGTATTTCACCTGCATTTACACGCCGCGCCCCGCGATCCGCCGCCGCCGCGCCACATCATGGACAGACCCCCGCCCTTTGCCTAAATTCCGCCGCGTCGGCGCGCTAATCCTTGCCGGCCCAGCCGAACCCCCGAGGACCCATGCGCGTCTCCGCCTATTTCATGCCGCTGCTCAAGGAAAACCCGAGCGAGGCGCAGATCGTCTCGCACCGGCTGATGCTGCGCGCCGGGATGATCCGCCAGGTGACCGCCGGCATCTATTCCTGGCTGCCGCTCGGCCTCAAGGTCCTCAAGAAGGTCGAGCAGATCGTCCGCGAGGAGCAGGACCATTCGGGCGCCCTCGAGATCCTGATGCCGACGATCCAGCCGGCCGATCTGTGGCGCGCCAGCGGCCGCTACGACGACTACGGCAAGGAGATGCTGCGCATCACCGACCGGCACGAGCGCGACATGCTGTTCGGCCCGACCGCCGAGGAGGTCGTCACCGACATCTTCCGCAACGCGGTCAAGAGCTACAAGGATCTGCCGAAGAACCTCTACAACATCCAGTGGAAGTTCCGCGACGAGGTGCGGCCGCGCTTCGGCGTCATGCGCGGCCGCGAGTTCCTGATGAAGGACGCCTATTCCTTCGACATCGACGCCGCCGCGGCCAAGCGCGCCTACAACAAGATGTTCCTCGCGTACCTGCGCACCTTCGCGCGGATGGGGCTGAAGGCGATCCCGATGCGCGCCGACACCGGGCCGATCGGCGGCGATCTCAGCCACGAGTTCATCATCCTCGCCGACACCGGCGAGAGCGCCGTCTATTGCGACAAGGCGTGGCTGGAGACCGACGTGCTCGCGGCCGAGATCGACCCCGCCGGCGACCTCGAGCCGTTCTTCCAGAAATGGACCTCGCTTTACGCCGCGACCGACGAGATGCACGATCCGGCGAAATGCCCGGTGCCGGCGGCGGATCTCGTCACGGCACGCGGCATCGAGGTCGGGCACATCTTCTATTTCGGGACAAAGTATTCCGCGCCGATGGGCGCGGTGGTGGCCGGGCCGAACGGCGAGAGCGTGCCCGTCGAGATGGGCTCCTATGGCATCGGCGTCTCGCGGCTGGTCGGCGCGATCATCGAGGCGAGCCACGACGACAAGGGCATCGTCTGGCCAGAGGCGGTCGCGCCCTTCCGCGTCGGCCTCGTCAACCTGCGCGGCGGCGACGCGAAATGCATCGCCGCCAGCGACGCGCTCTACGCGACGCTGAGAAATGCCGGCGTCGAGACCCTATATGATGACCGGGACGAATCGGCGGGCGCCAAATTCGCCGCGATGGATCTCGTCGGCCTGCCCTGGCAGCTCGTCGTCGGGCCGCGCGGCGTCGCCGCCGGCACCGTCGAGCTCAAGAATCGCAAGACCGGCGATCGCGAGGAGATCTCGGCCGAGGCGGCGCTGGCGAGACTGACGGCGAAGCATTGAGCGGACCGCCGCCGCAGGCATCGAGGCAGTCATCATGATTCTCTTCAACCCATTCGAGCGGATGGTCGCATTCCGCTATCTGCGGGCCCGAAGGCAGGAGGGGTTCGTATCGGTCATCGCGATCTTCTCGCTGCTCGGCATCGCGCTCGGCGTCGCGACGCTGATCATCGTCATGTCGGTGATGAACGGCTTCCGCGCCGAGCTGCTCGGCCGCATCCTCGGCATCAACGGCCATATGGCGATTTTCTCGAACACCGGCGAGCTCACCGGCTTCGATGCGATGGCGCAGCGCCTCAAGAACGAGAAGGGCATCGTCGCCGTCGTGCCGCAGATCGAGGGCCAGGTGATGGCGACGAACCATAGCCGCGCCTCCGGCGCGCTGGTGCGCGGCATCCGGGCCCAGGATCTCCCGGCGCTGCCGAGCGTCGCCTCGCATGCCTCGCCTGGCGCCCTCGCCAATTTCAAGGACGACGAGGTGCTGATGGGCGTGCGCCTGGCGCAGAAGCTCGGGCTGCGCCAGGGCGACGAGGTGACGCTGATCTCGCCGCAGGGCAATGCGACGCCGTTCGGGACGGTGCCGCGGATCAAGACCTACCACCTCGCCGGCACCTTCGACGTCGGCATGTACGAGTACGACAGCTCGATCGTCTTCATGCCGCTCGAGGCGGCGCAGCTCTTCTTCAATCTCGACAACGCCGTCAGCAGCCTCGAGCTCTTCGTCGACGACCCGGATGCCTCACGCGCCATCGCCCGCAACCTCATCGGCATCCTGCCGCAGACGACGCGCATCGTCGACTGGCAGCAGCAGAACTCGAGCTTCTTCACCGCGATCCAGGTCGAGCGCAACGTCATGTTCCTCATCCTGACGCTGATCATCCTGGTCGCCGCCTTCAACATCATCTCCAGCATGATCATGATGGTGAAGGACAAGGGGCACGACATCGCGATCCTGCGCACGATGGGGGCGACGCGCGGCATGATCCTGCGGATCTTCGTCTTGACCGGCGCCAGCATCGGGATCATCGGCACCTTCGGCGGCTTCGCGCTCGGCGTCGCCTTCGCGACCAACATCGAGACGATCCGCCAGTTCATCCAGCGCCTCGCGGGAGTCAATGTCTTCGATCCGACGATCTACTTCCTGTCGCAGATGCCCTCCAAGGTGGATCCGATGGAGGTGACGCTGGTCGTCGTCATGGGGCTGGGCCTGTCGCTGCTGGCGACGATCTACCCGTCGTGGCGGGCCGCACGGCTCGATCCGGTCGAGGCGCTGCGCTATGAATGAGGCGCCGGCTCTCGACATGCGGCCGCGTGCCGGCAATGCGGCGCTCGAGCTGCGCGGACTCGTGCGGACCTACAAGCAGGCCGGCGGGTTGCTGCCGATCCTGCGCGGCGCCTCGCTGACGCTGCGGCCGGGCGAGATCGTCGCTCTCGTGGGACCGTCGGGCGCCGGCAAGTCGACGCTGCTGCATTGCGCCGGGCTGCTCGAGCATCCCGACGGCGGCCAGGTGATGATCGACGGCCGCGATTGCGGCAAGATGTCGGATACCGAGCGTACCGCGATCCGCCGCAAGCATCTCGGCTTCGTCTACCAGTTCCACCATCTCCTGCCCGAGTTCTCGGCGCTGGAGAACGTCGTGCTGCCGCAGATGATCGCCGGAGTGAAGCGCGGCGCCGCGGCGGCGCGCGCCCGCCATCTCCTTGGCCTCGTCGGCCTCGCCTCGCGCGAGACGCATCGTCCGGCGCGGCTTTCCGGCGGCGAGCAGCAGCGCGTCGCGATCGTCCGCGCCCTCGCGAACGAGCCGCGCGTCCTGCTCGGCGACGAGCCGACTGGCAATCTTGACCAGCACACCGCCGACGAGGTCACCAATACGCTCGTCGCGATCGTTCGCCAGGCCGGCGTCGCGGCGCTGATCGCGACGCATAATCTCGACCTCGCCCGGCGGCTCGACCGCATCGTCGCGATCGAGGACGGGGTACTCGTCGAGCGCTGATCGCCCCTGTCACCTGACGTGGCGTCCGTCGGAGCGACGACGGCGGCGAGGATCAGAATCGCAAGCGCGCGCAGCCGCATGCATCCCCCAACTTGCCGACGGCAAAGAATTCGCTGGGATCGAATCATGCTACGCTTCGGCTTCATCGCAACGTGAATCTGTCGGGGGGATCGAGATGAGGATCAGGATCTTGGCGATTGCCGCAGCCGTTCTCGCCGTCGCCGGCACCGCCGCCGGCGCGCAAGGACTGACCCGCGAGGTGGTGACGCCGCCGGGGGCGACCGGGCCGGCACCGCCGTTCTCGCCGGCCGTCAAGGTGGGCAATACAATTTACCTCGCCGGCCAGGTCGGCGGCGATGCGGGACCCGAGTTTCGCGATCAGGTCGCCGCCGCGCTGAAGAAGGTGCAGGTGCTCGTCGAGGCCGCCGGCTCGACCCTCGCCAACGTCGACCGCTGCACCGTCTTCCTGACGCGGCAGTCGGATTTCGCGGCGATGAACGAGGTCTGGCGCGGCGTCTTCGCCGACAAGCCGCCGGCACGCTCGACGATCGTCGTCGCGGCGCTCGCAGCGCCGGCGCTCCTCGTTGAGGTCGAGTGCTTGGCGCATCTCTGAGCGCCTGAAGGTCTGAGCATTCGGCGTCGCGGCGAGAGTGGTCGCGGCAACAATGCTGCTGTGTCAAAATTGGCTGTTTACTTGATCTAAATCATCATTAATTTTTCTCATTTTCCCAATCTAAGGTTGTATTGAACAGTATATTTCCGATCTTGACGTATGTAGATCCTCGACATAATTAGGATTGTCTTGTGCAGTTTTGGTAATCTCGGGGGGTTAGGGAAATTATTCATCGATGCATTGCGTCGATGTTCATTTTTCCTTCATTGACCTAGTCAAACCTGCATTGCGGACTGCCTGCGGCACTTGCGGGTGGTGGGCGGTGCGCATGCAAAACCAAGCGAAAAGAATCGGGATCCATGGCCAATCAGACCTTGCTCGGAGTCTATGTCGGCAACACCGCTCCGGCGGACGAGCAGGCTTTCAATGCCATTGCGACCTGGTTAGGACACAAGCCCGATTTCGCGACGATCTTCCTGAACCACAACAGCTGGAGCGAGTTCGACAGCTCGGTGTCTTGGGCGCTCAGTCAATGGCCGGCGCATGAGAAGCTGATGATCTCGGTGCCGCTGATTCCGAACGGCGCGACCTTGGCGACTGCCGCGACCGGGGCCTACGATTCGCATTATCTCGCCGCCGCCCAGAAGATCGCCGCCTACGATCCCAACGCCACCATCCGGGTCGGCTGGGAGATGAACGGCGATGGCTGGTGGCCGTGGTCGGCGGCCTCGGATCCGGCGGGATACATCGGGGCGTTCCGCGACCTCGTCACCGTCTTCCGCTCGGTATCGCCGAATTTCAAGTTCGACTGGAGCCCCAATGTCGGCACCCTGGCGATCGATCCGGCCAAGGTCTACCCGGGCGACGCCTATGTCGACACGATCGGAATGTCGGTCTACGAAGGCAGCAGCTGGTTCGGCAGCCAGAGCGCGGCGCAGCGCTGGGACTGGCTGGTGAACCAGCCGAACGGGCTGCAATGGCAGGCCGATTTCGCCGCCGCCCACGGCAAG